>JBOHKK010000322.1:0-7036 GCA_050729115.1 Geminicoccaceae bacterium
AGCCATCCCCGCGCGCTGGGCGCGCCGCCGACCGCGCCTGCGCGCTCTTGAGCGCGAAGGTCGGGACTTCGCAGGTCAGGCTACCTGCGGCGGCGCGGCGCGGCGACCCAGGGGAGGTTCTCGAAGAGCGTCGGCGCGGCGCTGGTCCGGGCGCCTTCGATCGAAAGCAGGCGGAGCTTGGTCGCGATGCCGCCGTTCGCGGAGAAGCCGCCGATCCGGCCGTGCGCCGCGAGCACGCGATGGCACGGCACGACGATGGGGAACGGGTTCTGCCCGAGCGCCTCGCCGACGGCGCGGGCGTCGCCCTGCGCCCCGAGCCGCGCCGCGATCTCGCCGTACGTGAGGATCGCGCCCGGCGCAATCGTGCGCGCGACCTCGTAGACGTCGCGGTGGAACGCCGGCACGTCCGCCATGTCGAGGGCGACGTCGGCGAGATCGCGCCGCTCGCCCTCGAGCAGCGCCACGATGCCTTCGGTCGCGCGCTGCACCGCGTCCGGCGGCGGCGGCGCCTCACACGCCTCCGGAAAACGCCGGCGCAGCCGCGCCCGCGTCCTGGCCTCGGACGATTCCGGCAGCTGCACCCCGACCACGCCGCGCTCGCCCCACGCGATCCCGCAGCGGCCGATCGCCGTCTCGAACAGGGCAAAGCCAGCCGTCATGATTCCGGGACTCTAGCACGCCCCCCGCGCGCATTTGGAGAATCTTACCTGCGGCACGTGCCGTCAATCCTGTGCCAGCCAAGACGCCCTGGCGTCGTGGCTACCGGAACCGAAGCGCGTTGGAAGTAAATTATACCTTCACCTATCGAAATCTACGGTGCTATGTTCACATTCTGTTCTCAAGAGGGATCATGGGCAGCTCTACGACGATCGAATGGACGGATGCGACCTGGAACCCGGTGACCGGCTGCACCAAAATTAGCGCCGGTTGCGACCATTGCTATGCCCAACGCTTCTCGGAGCGCTTTCGCGGCACGTCCGGCCATCCGTATCAAATGGGGTTTGATCTGACGCTGCGTCCTGAGCGTCTCGAACAGCCGCTGCGCTGGCAATCACCCCGAATGATCTTCGTCAACTCCATGAGTGATCTTTTTCACAAAGAGATCCCGCCGGAGTTCATCGCGCGTGTGTGCAAAATCATGGAGCGCGCGCATTGGCACATCTTTCAGGTGCTCACCAAACGGTCATCGCTGATGCGCGACTTCCTGCGCCAACGCTATCCCAGCTCACACGGCCCCCGACACATGTGGTTCGGCGTCTCGGTGGAAGACGGAAGCAAGAAGTCTCGGATTCAGCATCTTCGGCAAGCGCCAGCCGGTGTGCGCTTTCTCTCGATCGAGCCTCTAATCGGACCCGTAGGCGAACTCGATCTCACTGGGATCGATTGGGTGATCGTCGGCGGCGAAAGCGGCCCGGGTGCCCGCTCCATGAACCCCGAATGGGTGCGCGAGGTGCGGGACCAGTGCCTCGGGACGGGCGTCGCCTTTTTCTTCAAGCAATGGGGAGGCACGAGGAAAGCCAAGACCGGCCGCGAGCTCGATGGCCGAACATGGAACGAATTCCCGCTGCAGCGTCAGACAATTGCTGCGGGTTAAGTGTATCCTGCCAGATGGCCGAAGCTCTCACACCTCAATATGAATGCGACGAGGATGGATATCTTCGAGAGATCGTGGGGCCTTGGGTGCAGGACAAGCACGTTCGATTGGCTAGATATATACGAATCAGCCGATCGGTCCGAGCGAAGTTCATCGGGAAGGCCGGAGCTACGTTCATTGATCTGTACTCCGGACCAGGCCGCGTGCGCGCTCGCGACCAAGCGCAAGCCACCCACGGAAGCCCATTGGTGGCATGGCATGAAGCGGTCGATGGCTGCGCTGCGTTCACCCAAATTCACGTTGCTGACGACGATCCCGAATTGTCAGATGCTGTGGAGGCGCGACTGAAAAAGGCCCGGGCTCCAGTACTTGTGGAGACTGGCCCAGCAACCATAACCGTAGACCGTGTGATTTCAAAATTGAGTCCTCACGCCCTGCACTTCACTTTCCTGGATCCTTACAATCTCAAGTCTTTGCCATTCGACATCATTCGCAAACTGGCCAGACTGAAGCGAATGGATATTCTAATACACGTCAGCCTTCAAGACTTGCAGCGCAACCTTCAACGTTACATCGATACACCGGACTCCGCTCTAGACCTCTTTGCCCCAGGCTGGCGGGCGCATGTAGACATCTCGCGGCCTCCTGACTTGATTCGTCCAAAGTTTCTAGAGTATTGGAGAAGTTTGTTAAGGGAGGAAGGGATGGCTACTACCGAGACAGCAGAACTTATCATTGGTAGCAAGAAGCAACGCTTGTATCTGCTTGCCTTCGCTGCACGGCATGAGCGTGCGCTGGAATTCTGGGAGAAGGTAAGAAGTGTGGACGCCAATCGGCAACTCTCGTTGCTCTGAAGGTGCTCAACTTGAACGCGGCTCCAGATCGGCAGCCGCCGCGTCTGAGAATCCCCGCATGCAGTGCCATGAGCCTCGTGGCTAAGCCTGCTCACGTGGCGACGGATTACCCGGGGCGGCGGCGCAGCGGTGCTTGACCGCGATGGCATTGAAGCGCTCGGCGGCGGGGCTGTGGCTTCTGCCGCAACGGTTTAAAACCGATAGAGCACCCGGATTGCGAAGTCGTTGACGAACAGGTCGGCGCGGCCGCGGACGTTGACGCTGCCCGCGGCGGGCGTGCCCTCGAAGAAGGTCGGCGTCAGGTCGATGCTCTCGCGCGCGGAGAAGACGTGGGCATAGCCGAAATCGACCCGCAGCCGGTCCGACCACTGGTAGCTCAGGCCCAGCGCGAGGCGCACCCGGTCGCCGTCGGGCAGCGAGGTGCTGCGGAACGCGTCGACCGTGGGCGTCGGCTCGTAGCCGGCGCCGGCGCGCAGGATCCAATGCTCGAGCAGGCGCTGCTCGATGCCGCCGTAGAACGACCAGGTATCCTTCCAGTCCTGCCGGCGCACGCTGTCGGGCCGGCCGTCGGCGAACGTCGCCCGCAGCTCCTTGAACCGGCTCCAGTTGAACCACTGCGCCTCGGCGAACAGCGTGGTGCCCGCAATCGGCTCGTGCGCGATGCCGATCGCGGCCACGTCCGGCTCTTGCAGCCTGACGTCGGCACCGACCCGGCCGTTGCCGCCGGCGAGCGCCGGCGGCAGGTTGCTCACCTTGAGCTTGCCCGAGAGGTCGTGGGTGATCGGTGAGCGGTAGTGCAGGCCGATCCGGGTGTGGGACCACGGCTTGATCAGCACGCCGACGTTGAACCCGACCGCGAGGTCGTCGCCGGTGAGCTTCGCCATCCCGTCGGTCCCCGGGCTGGGGCCGCCCGGCGCCAGCGTGTCCGGCAGCGCGTTGGTGAGCTTGGCGTCGGCATACTCGAGGTTGAGCCCGCCGCCGATCGACAGCCACTCGGTGATCCGATAGGCCAGCGCCGGCGACAGGTTCACCGTAGTCAGCCGGGTCTCGATCGAGTCGTAGCGGCCGAACCAGTCGTCGTCGTATTGGACGCCCAGGCCCCAGGGCGAGGTCAGCGCGATGCCGAGCCAGAAGGCGCGCGAGGGGGTCATCGGCCGGGCATAGAACAGGGTGGGCACGACCTCGAAGGTGCGCGGATCGCCGTTCTCGCCCGCCAGCAGGACGGGCGCGCCGCCGGTCCCCGGCGTGGTCGCCGTGCTGCCCCGGTCGGCGACGTCGTAGCCCGCGTAGATCGCGGTCGCGCCGGCCAGGATCTGCTCGCCGTCGAGCTCGGTCATGCCCGCCGGGTTGTGGAAGACCGTGCTCGCGTCCGCTGCCGCGGCGACGCTGCCGGCGGTCGCCCGCCCGACCTGGCGGCTGTCCTGCACCGGCAAGGAGAAGCCGTTGGCGCCGGCCGACCCGGACAGGCCGACAGCGAGCAAGTGCGCCAACGCGATCGCGGCGATTGGCCCTGCGAGAGTCCTGCCCGCAACCCGCCCGATCGCATCCGCCAAAGGTGCCCGCGCCGGGCATCCCGGAGAGCGCGGGTGCGGGCAGGGCCGAGCGGCAGCACCAGCGCCCGCAACCGGGGCCGATCGAGCACCGATCATGTCCAGGCCGCCGGGGCGGCCCGCGCCACGATCGTCGCGGGCTCGGCGTCACCGCGTTTCTCGAGGAGGCCAAGCCAACCGCTCCGGCTCGGCCGCGCCCGGACGCCCTCTCGCATCTCGGGGCCGGGGTCAAAGCCGCAGCCGACGTGGCCGCGGTCGATGAGCCTGGCGAGATTGCCCATGCGCACGCTCTTTCCTGAACTTCTGATTGTGCAGGTGAAATCCGATGGTGCTCGAATAGCGCAACTGTTGGGCGTTGAACACCATGGCATGGCGGCCGCCCGCAGATTTTCCCTCGCTTGTGGCGGCTACGAGAATGCGCAGGCGATCAGCTACGGCGCCTGTGACCGAGTCTCTCTCGCGCTCACGCCGTCACTGCGCCACGCTGGAGGTGGACGAGGGCGCACCGGCGGAGCCGGAGCCTGTCGCCTGACCTCCTGGTTCGAGAACCATCGTGAGCCGGACCAGCCGGAGCATCGAGCTTGGTGAGACGGGCGAACACGTCGGTCACGGGTCGCAAAACGAATCGACGATCCGCAGCCGCCGACCGATCACCATGCCGTGCTGCATGTCCTCGGAGTACAGAATGGTGCAACCGGCGCGCAGCGCCGCGGCGACCATCAGCGCGTCGAAAATCGCGTAGCCGTGGCGTTCGGCAATCCGGAGCGCGTCCTCGTGCGTCTCGACGTCCATCGGAAGAATGGCGCGGCAGAGAGTGCGGATGGCGGACAGCGCCTCGCGCACCTCCTGCCAGCTCATGCCGAGCTTGCGCCTCGCCACGTTGGTGAACTCATTCAGCGCCTGCACGCTGGTGACGCAGCCGCGCCCGAGCACCGCCTGCGCCGCCGCGGCGCGCGGGTCCGTGGTGAAAGCGTAGACGAGGACGTTGGTGTCGACGAACTCACCCGGCATCGACCTCACCGGGCATTCGCTTCCTCGCGATCGAGCTTCCAGTCCGGGGGCAGCTTCTTGCGGAAGGCGCGGATACGCGCCAACGCCCCTTCGCGGCTGCGATCGCGGTCGATGCCGAAGGCGCGGTCGCCCACCACGTGGACCTCGATCTCATCGCCCGCTTTCAGCTCCAGCGCCTGGACGACGGCTGCGGGAAGGCGGATCGCGAGACTGTTGCCCCACTTCGAGACCTGCATGGCACCCTCCATTGATATACGATATCGTGCGTATATCTTGAGGACGGGTCAAGGGGAATTCGATCGTGCTCCCCCAGCGGACCAGTGCCGCTCCGCCGATCCTGTGCTACACTAAGGCCCGTCGTGGCCAAGGGCGCGACGCTTCGCGCGGCGATACGGGCGAACCGCGGAGCGTCCGCTTTGACGATGCCTGTCGCGCCGCCCGGTCGTTAGGCTTCGTGCACGAAGGCGGGAAGGGATCGCACCGCGTGTTCAAACGGAAGGGCGAGCCGGTACAGTTGAACTTCCAGAACCGTGACGGCTACGTCCCGCCCTATCAGGCGCGGCAGCTGGTTCGGATGATCGAGAAATACGGATCGAAGCCATGAGGTATCTGGTCGAGGTGTTCTGGAGCGATGAGGACGAAGGTTACATCGCGGTCGTGTCGGATCTCCCGGGCTGCTCGGCGTTCGGCGCGACGCCCGAGGCGGCGGTGCACGAGATCGGCGATGCGATCCAAGCCTGGATCGCCGCCTGCCGCGCGTCCGGCGATCCCGTTCCGGAACCAACCGCCAAGGCGCGCCAAGCGGCGTGAGGGCTAATCGTGCCCGCTCGCCGTCTCCAACTTCTGGTCCTGCTATGGCGACTGATGCCGCTTACGCGCCTTTCGATCCTGTCTTGCCAAATATCACCTTCCGCTTCTCGATGATGTCCCTGTGTTTCCTTCGGAACTCGCCGAGATACTCGAAAGTCTCAGAGCTCGTGATGGAGTCCTCCAGAATCTCCATCATCTCGGTATTTATCTCGATAGCAGCGAGACTGTTGCAAAGCGCATCTCTGCAAAGGTTAACCGTTCCCCTCCCAAAGCGCGCGTCAATATAAAGGTGGGCCAGGCCTTCGAGAAAATTGAGATACTCGCGCCGTGCAAAGACACGCTCTTCGCTAACTGAATCTGACGCCTTAAGCCGTCTTTCGAATTGCTGAAGCCGCTCGAGGATTTCTAGATAGGACGATACATCAACGGCCCGCGCCTGGGATCGCAAAGCAAGGGCAGAGCAGATCGCCGACGCGGCAGCGGCGGAAGCAGAGACAAAGGCGGCGATGGTCCCTGCGATTAACCAAGTGACGCCTGCGCCAGCCTCCATCAGTGCTTCTTGCTCGTCCCCTCGGCAGCAGTGCTGGAGTCTGCACCATCCCCGCCGCTCGCCTGTGCCGGCGGCTCGCTCGCCAGAACACCGAGAAGGTTCGATGCAGACTGCCCCTTCTGGAAAGGCGCCGCAGCCGCCTGCGTCTCCGCGCCCTTGCCAGGGCGTATGCTGGTCGGGATCGCCGATCCGACGCGCTTCTCAGTCATCGTCGCTCCTTCTTGAACCTTGAGCAGGTTGCCGCAACTGCCCCAGCTATAGGGACCCGTTGGAGGCGAGCCGCTACATATGGCGTCTCGTGGGATCGCGTCAAGGTTGGTGGCCGTCGAGAGGTACACGTCCTCCGTGATCTCGGTCGCCCGCGTGTTGCAAGTCTCGTACGCGCGACCGCAGAGCTCATGCCTGACACGGAAAAGCGATTCGGAATGGACCTCGGCGATCACGGATTGCTCGGTGCCGATGTAGAGACCTTGCCACCTCTTCAACCTGAGCGCCAATGCCAACCTGCCGCGCTGCTTTGCGAACCATGGAACGGCTGTTTTTGATCCGACGGGCAAATACCATGGTTATGCGGCATAGGCGGTGGTGGGTGAGCGGAAGAAGGCGCGGATCGTCGCGGGGGTGCGCTGGAGCTGGCGCATGTGGGCCCTGAGGCTGGCCTTGAGCG
>JBOHKK010000323.1:0-6960 GCA_050729115.1 Geminicoccaceae bacterium
CCGCCGAGCCGGCCCCCGGCGCCGGAGTCAAGGCGTAAGCGCGATGCTCGCGACCTGAGGATCGGCGATGACCAGCGACGTCGAGCCGCCTAGCGACGACCAGGATCACGAAAGCGGGCTCGCCGAGATCGAGATCTCATGCTGAGGACGAATATGTCCTGATGGTTGTATAGATGGCCATGCACGAGAAAATGATGGCTGCCGGAGCTGCGTTCGACGAAGAAGCCGGCCCGCTCCAGCGCCGAATCACCCGCTTGGCGTTGAGTGACGGCAGGCGCCGACTCATACCGCGACGGTGACTTGGCGCACCTCGGGCTTGACCTCTTCGGGCACCGGCTCGCCGTGGTCGAGCCGGTAGGAGAGCGCGAGGCGAATCGCGTCCTCGGCCATCGCCAGCGCCTCGCCTTCGGTCTCCCCGAACGTCACGACCTCAGGGAGTGCCGGCACGTGCACGTTGAAGCCGCCCTCTTTCTGGGGCTCGAGGATCACCGTGTAACGGAGAGCGTTGCCCATCGTGCCGCTCCTCAATCACCACAGGTCAAGCTTGGCCGGCCGCCGCTTCCCGCCTCAGCCCATGGTCGGCATCTTGAACTCGGCGCCGGCGCGGATCCCGGTCGGCCAGCGCGAGGTCACCGCCTTCTGTTTGGTGTAGAAGCGCACCCCCTCGGGGCCGTGCATGTGGTGGTCGCCGAACAGCGAGCGCTTCCAGCCGCCGAAGCTGTGGAACGCCATCGGCACCGGGATCGGCACGTTGATCCCGACCATGCCGATGTTGACGCTGTGCGCGAAGGTGCGCGCGGCGTCGCCGTCCCGGGTGAAGATCGCGGTGCCGTTGCCGTACTCGTGCCTGTTGACGAGATCGACCGCGGCATCGAAGTCGGGCGCGCGCACCACCGCGAGCACCGGGCCGAAGATCTCGTCCCGGTAGATCTTCATGCGCGGCTCGACCCGGTCGAACAGGCAGCCGCCGAGATAGTAGCCGTTCTCGTAGCCCTGGAAGCCCTCGAGCGTGAAATCGCGACCGTCGACCACCAGCTCCGCGCCCTCCTCGAGCCCGAGATCGACGTAGCCGCGGACCTTGTCGCGGTGCTCGGCGGTGACCAGCGGGCCCATCTCGACGCCGGCCTCGTGGCTCGGCCCGATCTTGAGCGCGCGCACCCGCGGCGCCAGGTCCTCGATCAGCTTGTCGCCCGCGTTGCCGACCGCGACCGCGACCGAGATCGCCATGCAGCGCTCGCCGGCCGAGCCGTAAGCCGAGCCGATCAGCGCGTCGGTCACCTGCGCCGGATCGGCGTCGGGCATGACCACCATGTGGTTCTTGGCGCCGCCCAGCGCCTGCACCCGCTTGCCGTGCCCGGTGCCGGTCGTGAACACGTGCTCGGCGATCCTGGTCGAGCCGACGAAGCTCACTGCGGCGATGCCGGGATGGGCGAGGATGGCGTCGACGGCCTCCTTGTCGCCGTTCACCACGTTGACCACGCCGTCCGGCACGCCCGCCTCCTTGGCGATCTCGGCGATCCGCAGCGGGCACGACGGGTCTTTCTCCGAGGGCTTGAGCACGAAGGTGTTGCCGCAGGCGATCGCCATCGGAAACATCCAAAGCGGAATCATCGCCGGGAAATTGAACGGCGTGATCCCGGCGCACACCCCGAGCGGCTGCCGGAACGACAGGAGATCGACGCCAGTGCCGACGTTCTCGCTGAACTCGCCCTTGAGCAGATTCGGGATGCCGCAGGCGAACTCGACCACCTCGATGCCGCGGGTGACCGAGCCCTTGGCGTCGGCGAGCGTCTTGCCGTGCTCGGAGCTGACCAGATCGGCGAGCTGGTCGATGTGCTGCTCGAGCAGGTCCTTGAGCTTGAACATGATGCGGGCGCGGCGTAGCGGGGTCATCGCCGCCCATGTCGGCAAGGCTTCGCTCGCGGCCTTGACCGCGGCGTCGACCTCGCCGGCGCCGGCGAAGGCCACCCGTCCGGATCGCTCACCGACCGAGGGGTTGAAGATCTCGCCGTAGCGCCCGCTCGCGCCGGCGCGCACGCCGCCATTGATCCAGTGTCCGACGTCCTTCATCACCGCCCTCCCGATGCGATCGCCATCGGCATGATCGTACGCCTGAAATACTCCTCGCGCGGCGGCGGCGTCCACCCCGTGATCGCCCAGCCTCGATTAATGCGCCAGATCGCCGAGCACAACGATATGGCGAGCCAGCAGATCGCTCTTCTGCACCGCGCGCAGGAAACGTCGATCTGCTGTGATAACGCGGAGATCGTTCGCCACGGCAAGTGCCAGGTACGCGCAGTCGTACACCGGGTGGCCAAGCTCGATCGCCACCCGAAGGATGAGGTCCAGCTGCAGCTTCATCGTGACCGGCTCGACGGGAACCGCCCTCAGGTGGGCCAGGAGCGCCGGCACCTCCCGCTTATCCACAAGACCGCGCCTGATCCGACTCCAGATGACGCTGCCGCATTCGAGCCACAGCAGCGGCGGTGCGATCAGCGGCCAGCCACGAAGCGTCTCGGCGAGCTCGCTGTCGTGCTCCTGGAACAACCATTTCGCCGCCACGCTCGCATCGACGACGAACGGCTGGCTCACCTTTCATCCCGGAACTTGCGGATGATGTCGACGCTGTCGTCGGGCATCGGGCCAAGTCGCTCGCGAAACTCCCGCGCGCGCTGCCACCACTCCTCGGGGTCCATCCGCGGCCGCTGCTGATCCAGCAGCGCCTGCTTGAGGATCTCGCGGTGCTCGGCCTCGGCCGAACGGCCATGCTCGGCGGCCCGGATCTTGAGCCGCCGGATGATCTCCTCGTCGACCTTGCGCACCGTCAGCTGGCCCACGGACCGCTCCTTCGCCTGCATTCCGCCTGCAATGTAGGCGAATTGCAGGCACGGGACAAGGCGCGCCGACCTAGGTTTTGGCGCGGATCACCGCGCGCACGGTGTCGAGGATCTGGTCGATGTCCTCGCGGGTCGCGATCAGGGGCGGCGAAGACTCGAAGGTTATCCCTCGCATGGCGGATCATCACCAACCGTGGCCGGATGATTCGGCAGATGATAGGTTCCGCTCGCTTAGGGACCAAGTTTTTGGAGTGGCCGCATGCCTCACCCCATGCCCGTGAACGAGGCCGATCGCCTGGCCGCGCTCGCGCGCTATGAGATACTCGATACGCCGCCGGAATTCGCTCACGACGCGCTGACCGAGCTTGCCGCCGAGATCCGCAACTGCCCGGTCGCCCTCATCAGCCTGATCGATGAACGTCGGCAGTGGTTCAAGTCGAAGTACGGCCTTCCCGCGGATTTCGCCGAATGCCCGCGCGAGATGACCGTCTGCACGACGACCATCTGCTCGAACGACCTTCTCTACGTGCCCGACCTGCCGAGGGATCCCTGCCCAACGACCGCTTCTGGAACGCGAGCGGGCTCGGCTGAACCCGCCGCGGCCTCGCTGCGCCCGCCTCACCCCTTCTCGCGGACTACCGCGGTGACGGTGTCGAAGATCCGGTCGATGTCCTCGCGGGTCGCGATCAGGGGCGGCGAGAACTCGAAGGTGTCCGCGGCCATCCGGACCATGAGGCCGCGCTCGTAGCATTCGATCATCAGCTCGAACCCGCGCTTGCCCGGCTGCCCCGGGAGCGGCGCCAGCTCGATCGCGCCCATCAGGCCGAGATTGCGGATGTCGACCACGTTCGGCAGATCGCGGCAATTGTGCAAGGCGTCCTCGAAGTACGGCTCGAGCTCGCGCACCCGCTCGAAGATGCCCTCCTCCTTGTAGGCCTCGAGGGTGGCGAGGCCGGCGGCCGCGGCGAGCGGATGGCCCGAGTAGGTGTAGCCGTGGAACAGCTCGATCACGTGCTCGGGCCCCTTCATGAACGCCTCGTAGATGCCGTCGCGGCAGACCACGGCCCCCATCGGCACGTGCGCCGAGGTGAGGCCCTTGGCCATGGTGATCATGTCGGGGAGGATGCCGAAGCGCTCCGCGGCGGAGGCGTGGCCCAGGCGCCCCCAGGCGGTGATCACCTCGTCGAAGATCAGCAGGATGCCGTGCTTCTCGGAGATCTCGCGCAGGCGCTCGAGGTAGCCGACCGGCGGCGGATAGACGCCGACCGAGCCCGCGACCGGCTCGACGATCACCGCGGCGATGGTCGAGGGATCGTGCAGGGCGCACAGGCGCTCCAGGTCGTCGGCGAGCTCGCTGCCGTGCCGCGGCTGGCCGCGCGCGAAGGCGTTGCGCTCGAGATCGAGGGTGTGGCGCAGGTGATCCACCCCCGGCAGCAGCGGCCCGAAGGTGCGCCGGTTGGCGACCATGCCGCCGACCGAGATGCCGCCGAAGCCGACGCCGTGATACGCGCGCTCGCGCCCGATCAGCCGGTAGCGCTGGCCCTCGCCCCGCGCCCGATGATAGGCGATCGCGATTTTCAGCGCCGTGTCGACGGCTTCCGAGCCGGAGTTGCAGAAGAACACGCGATTGAGGTCGGCGGGCATCTCGTGGGCGACGCGTGAGGCCAGCTCGAATACCTGGTTGTGGCCGAACTGGAAGGTCGGCGCGAAGTCGAGGGTCGCGATGCCGTGTTGCACCGCCTCGACCACCTTGGGATGGCAGTGGCCGAGGTTGGCGCACCACAGGCCCGCCGAGCTGTCCAGGATGTCGCGGCCGTCGTGCGAGCGGTAATGCATGCCCTTGGCGCTGACCACCAGGCGCGGCTGCGCCTTGAACTGGCGGTTCGGGGTGAACGGCTGCCAGAAGGACTGCAGATCGTTCGGTGCGCCCGCGCTCACGTCGTCGCGGTTCCGTTCCTCGAGCATCGGTGTCTCCTCGATCCCTGGCCGCCACCACGCGACGGGCCCCTTTTCCGCTGCCGCCGAGCATACGCCGCGCGGGGCGCCTTGGCGAGAGGTCGGGGCGATCGGGCCGTGGTTCGAGAGCGCGTCGAGCTAACGGATCGGCGCGACCCGCACCCCGACCGCCGCGGCCACGCTCAGCCAGCTGCGATCAGCCGTCACGGCCGGCAGACCGAGGGCGGCGGCGAGCGCAAGACACGCGCGATCGCCCAGCGACGGGCCGGCGCTGCGGGTCGTCGGACGGAGAAAGCCGGAAGCCAGGGCGGCATCCCAATCGTGCACGCGCACATCGAGCTGCAAGCCGCCCAGCACGGTCTCGACTGTCGCCTCCGGCATGCCGAGGTCGCGCAGCTTGGCCACGACCTCGCCGACATTGACCGCCGACACCTTCGCGCCCGGCAGCAGCGCCTCGACCCGCTCGGCGCCGGGCTCCTCCAGAACGCGAGCTGTCGAGGACCGCGTCGCTCAACCGCCTGCCCTTCGCCTGGCGTTCTGCTTGCGGCCGCCGCTTTCCCCTTGCGGCTCGGCTGCCTCCCGCCTCGCCTCTTCCCGCCGCTCGGCGATCAACTCCTCAGAGGCCAGCCGCTTCTTGGGCGCATAGGGACGGGCGAGCGCCCGGATGCGCGCGAGGTTCTCGGCCATCGTGGTGAGCGTCGCGTGACCGTCCGCCACGGTGACGACCACGTGCCCCGGACCCTTCAGGCCGAGCGCCTTCCTGACCTCGAACGGCAGGTGCAACCGCCCCGATGCCGAGACCTCGACCGCGACCGGCTTCAAGACCTGGATCCCCGATGTACCCCATCTCCTGAGATCGGACCTGAATCTCGACTTGGGGTCAACATCCGAGTGTGGCGCAATCTTCCAATCGCGGCCACCTTTCGGCGCGGCCTGCGGAGCGCACGTCCAACCAAGGAGCGAAGTTGCCGGAGCCGCCGCGCGCAGGTCGACGATCCCCGCAGGTCCGGCTAGAACGATTTCACGGAGCCACCGAGGGATATCCGAGGCGAATCCCTCGATGTCGTGCCACGCGCCAAGCGCGGCGGTGAAGACCGGAGCCGCGGCGGCCGCGCTTGGCAAAGGTTTGGCCGCTCATGCTCGCTGGCGTCCTGCTCCTCTGGTTCATCCTCACCGGGCTGTCGCTCGCCTTCGTGCTCTGGGACAGCCTGACCAACACGCCGGTCAGCTGGGTGCAGAAGCTCGCCTGGATCCTGGTCACGGCGTACACCGGCCCGATCGGGCTGTTCTTCTATCTGCTCGCCTGCCGCAATCCGGGGCCGGGCCTGCACGGCGCCTTCACCGAGCCGCACTGGAAGCAGACCATCAACTCCGAGATGCACTGCTTGGCCGGCGATGCCACCGGCATCATCCTCGCCGCGTTCGTCGTGTCCTACTTCCACCTGCCGAACGGCATCGATCTGATCCTCGAGTACCTCTCGGCGTTCGTGGTCGGGCTGCTGGTCTTCCAGGCGCTGATGATGCGCTCGATGTACGACAACGACTACGGCAAGGCCGTGCGCAAGACCTTCTTCGCCGAGACGGTGTCGATGAACATGGTCATGGTCGGCATGATCCCGGTCATGGTCATCCTGATGCACCACCTCGAGTATGGCGATGATCCGCTACATCCGCTGTTCTGGCTCATCATGGGCATGGCGACCATCGCCGGCGGCATCACCGCCTACGGGATCAACTCCTGGCTGGTGCGCAACCAGCTGAAGCACGGCTGCATGACCCTGCCGGAGAAAGGCGCCGAGTCGGTCATGGCTGGCATGGCCGGGCATCAGCCCCCCCACGCTCAGCAGCAGGAGGCGATGCCGCACGAAGCTCACATGGCGATGGGCGAGATCGCCACCGCCAGGGCGCTCGGCGTGATCGCGCTGACCTTCGCGACGCTCCTGCTCGTCGCCTGGCTCACCTCGGCCTTCCTCGCGCCGATCACCTTCCGCAGGTAGAAAGCTTGCGCGGACGGTCTGGGGCAGCGACGATCGCCATCACGATTCGTAATGGTGATCAGGCGACACTCTCATACCGGGAACACGACGTCTTGACCCATCGACCGCTCTTCTTGTCACCCCCGGGCTCGACCCGGGGGTCCAGTCTGGATGCCCCGGTCAAGCCGGGG
>JBOHKK010000324.1:0-6940 GCA_050729115.1 Geminicoccaceae bacterium
GCCGCGGCTCGACGTCGCGCGGCGGAAGGGGCGCATCGGCGGCGCGCTCGATCGCCTCGAGATCGCGCGGCACGTCGCGAACGACGGTGTGCAGCGTGGCCGGCCGCGCTTCCGTTTCCACCTGAGACCTGGCCTCCGGTAGGATCGGCGGGGCAGCTTCGGTGGCCACCCTCCCGGTTTCCGCCAGCGGGAGGACGGGCTCGAGTGGTGCCGGCGCCGGAGTGACCTCCCAAGCCGGCTGCCGCGGCGCGAGAGGCTCCGCTTCGAGCCGCGGCGCCGGTTCCAAGGTCTCCGGATCGGGCTGCGCCGGCCCGATCACCGCATCGGGTAGTTCAGGCAGCGCTGGCGCAGTTGCAGCCACCGGGCGGGGCGGCAACGGGGCCACCGACATGGGACGGCCAAGCGTCGCCTCTGGCCACAACGCTGGCGTCACGGGCTGGGGGTTGCGTCCGGTGATCTCGAGCGTCGCGGCGGGTGCCGCGGGAGGGAATGGAGTCTGCGCGCTCCGGACGTCGGCAACGGGCGGCGCCACCTCCGCATCCCCCTCCCCGGCGTGGAGGTCGGCAAGCCCCAGCAACTGGTTCTGCTCGAAGATGGGCGAGGTGCTCTTCACCACCGGCGTCAGCGGCCCCGGGCCGGAGGCCGGCAGCGCGGCATCGAGCAGGCGTTGCAGATACCCCATCATGCGATCGCCACCCGGCCGCTCCGGCCCTGGCGTTCGGCGTCGATCAGCCGGACGTACTGCTGGCGGTCGCGGCGCGGCAGCGCCATGATCGCCGCGTGCGACCAGCCGTAGGCGCGCGCGATGCGGTGGGTCTCGTGCAGCAGGAAGCGCCGCTCGTTGGCGAGGCACCTCGGCAGATAGCGATCGATCGCGAACCGCACGCTCTGGGCGGTGGCGCAATGCGGGCACGTGGCCTCCAGGTCGGTATCCAGGGTCGGGCCGAGCGCCGCCATCGCCGCCTCGATCTCGCCCTCGCGTGCAGAGCCTGCGCCCTCGACGATGCAGCGGGCGAGCAACGTGGCGCCGCGTTGTGGGGCAGGCAGGCCGATCACGGCATCCAGGTCCTCCGAGGTGGGCAGTCGAAACGTGACCTCGCCCAGGCGGTAGTGCCCGGCATCGTCGGGTCCATCGACGCCGTCCGGGGGTGGCGTTCTCTGGCCATCGACCAGCGCCGCCAGCGAGAAGGCGATGGCGAAGAGGCGCTGGCAGCCCCGACAGGGCGCATCCGCCTCGATCCGATCGCCGAAGACCTCGCGATGGACGGCCGCGAGCAGCCGGTCGCGGTCGGCCACGGGCAGGCGCGCCGCCTCGCCGGGACGGATCGCCTGGCTGCCGGCCACCAGCAGACGATCGAGCAGCGCGAGCGCGCCGGCGTCCGCCGCCACCTGGTCGGCGCCACTGAGCGATCGCAGGAACGCCCGCCGGCGGCCGTCAATTCCGGGGTCGAGGAGTACGCAGAGCATCGCGGGCGCCGCCCGATCAGGTCTCGGCCTGCTCGGTCACGCCGGGATCCAGCTCCCAGCCCTCGTTCTGCAGGACCAGCATCTGGATCGCGATGGCGTTGGCGTTGGCGTCCAGCTCCGGCAGCGCGGTGTATTCCGAGGGCCAGCAACGGAACACCCAGTAGGACCGCACCACCACGCCCTGCAGGTTCAGGAGGTTGATGGTGATGTCCTTGCGGAAGTTGCGCAGCGACACCGCGGCGTCGCCTTGGGTGCTGTAGACCAGGTTCGCCCAGTTCAGGAATTCCGGGTCGAAGCTCACGCCTTGCTCGAGCGTGATCGCCTCGAACGAGGTGGCGCCGGGGCTGTGGTGCGCCGTGCTGATGTCGTTGCCCTCGCGATGGCTGACGACCTCGGTCGAGCGTTTCAGGGCGCTGACCTTGCTGACCCCTGCGACCGTCCGCTGGTCCCAGATCACCTGGAACTTGAAGTTGCGATAGGGATCGATTCGGGACGCATTCACGGTGAACTGGGCCATGGCGAGCTCCCTCGGGCCGGATCAGGGCGGGCGGCGTCAGGTCTGGACCTGACCGGCCAGCTGGCGGATGGTGATGATGACGAACTCGGCGGGCTTCAGCGGGGCAAAGCCAATGATCACGTTGACGATCCCGAGATTGATGTCGTTCTGGGTCGTGGTCTCCGCGTCGCACTTGACGAAGTACGCATCGGAGGCCTTCTGGCCCTGGAACGCGCCGCGGCGGAACAGGTTGTTCATGAACGCCCCGGCCGCCAGGCGGATCTGCGCCCAGAGCGGCTCGTCGTTGGGCTCGAACACCGCGAACTGCAGACCGCGATAGAGGCTTTCCTCGAGGAACAGCGCGAGGCGGCGGACCGGCACGTACTTGTAGTCGTCCTGTCCCGAGTTGTCGAAGCCCGCCAGCGTGCGCGCGCCCCAGATCACGATGCCGTTCGGGAACTGCCGGATGGCGTTGATGGCCTGGGGGTTGATGAGCCCGTTCTCGGCATCGGAGATCCGGTGCTCGACGCCGCGCACGCCCAGGACCGTGGCTTCCAGGCCGGCCGGCGCTTTCCAGACGCCGCGCGTGCCGTCGATGCGCGCGGCCACCCCGGCGAGCGACCCGCTCGGATCTACGGGCCTGAGCAGCCCGGTCGCCGGATCGGGGATGTTCAGGCGCGGCCAGGTCACCATGGCATGGTCCCCGACCACGCCGATGCGCAAATTCGCGATGTCGTTCCGCGCGGCGTTGGCGTCACCCCACCCTGCCGGGGGGTCGATCAGAAGGAAGGCGCGTTCGTTGCGGCAGAAGGCGCTCGCTGGTCCCCAGAGCAGGGCGCGCTCCGTATCGGACTGGCTGTTGCCCGAGCCGTCGCTGAGCACGCGCGGCAGCATCAGCAGGTTGAAGATGTCGATCTCGCGCGCGGCGATATCGAACGCGGCGTTGTAGTCGGCGAGCTGCGGCTTGTTGCCATCGAAGCCTGCATCCCCGCCCGTGGCATAGTTCGACGGCGTGGTGTAATCGCCCAGCGGGATGCGCCGCACGTTGGCGGGGCGCCCGAGATAGCCGTCCGAGGTGTTGCCGATGTCATAAGTGCCGGTCGTGGACACGACCGCGCTCTCTTGCTCGGCGAAGCTCGTGAAGGTCGGGTTCAGGACCAGACGGAAGCCCTGCAGGTTCGGCGTGTAGCTGGCATTCACCGCCGCCGCGATCTGCTGGGAGATCTGCTCCAGTGTGCCCCGGGCGTGGCGCAGCCGGGTCTCCCCAGCCACCGCTTCCCAGAAGCGGGGACCGGCGAGCCCAGCGATCGGATAGCTCTCCACGCGTTGGCTCGTGGTGACGACGATGTCTGGCAGCTCGCCCGGGGCCGCGCGCAGGAAGCCGGCAAAGCGGTTCAGCCAGTCAGCGAGAGGGTTGTCCAGATCGTTGCCGATGTCCAACCCGCCAAGGCTGGCGAACAGGCCGGTTGGTGCCGGGCGGCGCGCGGCATGGCCGTCGACCTCCAGGCCGCCATTGGCGGTGCCCAGGTGCATCGGCCCGGCGATGTCGGCGCCGGCGCCGGGTTGAATGCGGACCTGTCCCCCGGCGGCGTCGCTGCGGATCAGCAGGACCTCTTCGGTGCCGCCCGGAATCGCGACCGTGTCGACCGCGACACCGCCGAGGCTGCCCAGCGCGGTGTTGATCGCGGTCTCTATGTCGCTGATCGCCCCGACCGGATTGGTCAGCAGCACCGGCACCGGCGGACCGCCGTCCACGCTGATCTGAAAGCGGCCTACGTCAGCTTGGGTCGCCAGCTGCGCGTTCAGGGCGACGCGCCAGTCGGCCTCGGCGCGGCCGCTCATCGAGTAGCCGTTGAAGGCGCCGGGGGCCGAGCCGTGGACGGTGGCGCGGATGAGTCGGGATCCCTGAGTGACCGTGGTCTCGACGAACCGTGCCGCGCTCGGGTTCATCGACAGATCGCCGATGGTCTCGGTCTCGACCAGAGTCGGCTCGCCGCTCGCGTCGATGATCTCGCGCGATACGACGAGGTTGAAGGTGCTCTCCGGCTGCGCCGTGGCGTAGTTGATCTCGACCCGGATGCTCTCGCCGATGCGGCCGGCCTCCGCCGCGGTGAGGAGCAGCACGGCCGTACCGGCTTCGTTGTCGATCTCGGCAGATGCGGCTTCCTCGCCCGCGGCGATGCGGATGACGTAGGCCTGGCCGCCGCCGTTCAGGAAGAACTGGCGGACCTGGTCGGTCGTCTCGCTGACCGTGGTGTCGCTGCCGAAGGTCCGCTCGTAGCCCGTGAAGCTCAACAGGTTGGTCGCCCGGTCCATGGGCCCGCGCTGGGTCATGCCGACGAACAGCGCGATCGACGTGGACACGCCCGTGATGGTCCGGACCCCCGAAGGCTCCTCCTGGACGTACACGCCGGGATAGCTCACCTGGACGGGCATGGCATGAATTCCTGTGCGGCGGTTGGCGGGATCGGTCGGCCGGACTCACGGGATCCGGAATTGCCCCGGTCCGTCCGGCGGCCTGGCGAAGAGGGTGCTGCCGTCGGGCATGACCACGGCCACCAGACGCCCCGCGGCGACCAGGCGCCGCAGCGCGCGCTCGACTGCAGCGAGGGAGGCACCGCGCAGCTCGGGCGCCAACCACCAGTCGTGCACGCCGCGCGCCGTGTCCCGCGCGTCCGGGAACCTTCGCAGGTGCTCCAGAATGGAGGTGGCAATGGCATCGATGCGGTCTTGATCACCCACGGGACGGACAGCAGCTCATGACGCGGCGGCCGTCCGGCGACGGACCGTCGCCGCCAGTTCGCTGCACGCTCCGTGCCAGGTCCTGGATCGGCCGGAGGATCAAAGAGTTATCCAATGATGGTCGATTTCGACCCGGGGCGCGTGAACCCCAGGGCATCGACGGCGCATGCGCCAGGGCCCATGGGCTGCGGCCGGCCTCGCCCCGGATCCTGCGGTCGGGCCACGCCGCCCCAGCGGGGCGAAGGCACCCCGGTCGCTCGTCGGCGCCCCCCGCCTAAAGCCGAGCTGCGCTCGTCGACCTGATGGCAGACAGCGCCTTCCAGGGCGTTGCAGCCGCGGGGCTTTCGGATCAGCAGGCGAGCGGTCATGATGCGCCTCGATATGTCGTTCGCGCCGCGAGGGGAGCTTGTTCGAGGTTGTTTTCCTTGGCACCGCTGCGGGTGTGCCGGCCGTCGACCGGGGGTTGCCGGCGCTCATCGTCCTGCACCGGCATCGCCGGTTCCTGGTGGACTGCGGTGAGGGCACCCAGCGCCAGCTGCTGCGGAGCGGGCTCGGGTTCCGTCGGCTCGAGTGCGTCCTGCTCACCCACGGCCATCTCGACCACCTGCTCGGCATCGGCGGTCTGGTCGCAACCCTGGCGCTGTTGGAAGCGAGCGATGGCCTCACCATGTATGGCGGCGCGTCGGCGCTCCGCGCCGTGCGGAGCCTGTTGACCGACGTGGTCTGGCCCGAAGGACCGCCCCGGTTCGAGGTCAGGAGCATCGCGATCGAGCCGGGCACCATCATCGAGGATGATCATCTGCGCGTCCGGGCGTTTCCGGTGACCCACCGCGGCGCCGACTCCTTCGGCTTCGTCTTCGAGGAGAAGGCGCGTCCGCCCATGCTGCCAGACCGGCTCGTGGCGCTCGACGTCCCCGCCGGACCAGAGCGGCGCCGGCTGCTCGAGGGTGAGGAGGTCGTCCTGCCGGACGGCCGCCGGATCGCGCCAGATGAGGTTCTCGGACCGCCGCCGCCAGGCAGCCGGCTGATCGTGGTTGGTGATGCCGCTTGCGCCGGCGAGCTGCTCGAGGTCGTTCGGAACGCCGATGCGCTGATCATCGAAGCCACCTTCCTCGAGCGCGATACCGAGGCCGCAGCGAGGGAGCATATGACCGCCGCTCAGGCCGCCCGGCTCGCGCGCGCCGCGAACGTCCGTGCGCTCTACCTGACCCACCTCTCCAGCCGCTACGAGCAGGCCGAGATCGAGGCCGAGGCGCGGGCGACTTCCCTGGCGCCACGGTAGCGCGCGATTTCGACCGGATTGCGGTGCGAGCGGCAGCGTGATGCCTGTCAGAAGACGGCCTTGAAGCATCATGGAGGGCGGCGGGCGCGAGGATGACTGCTACTGTCCGGCTTCGGGGTGCACGAGGCGAGGTGGTAGGGCGGCGGCCGTGAACTCTTCAGCCGCCACCGCGTTGTTGACATGGGCCGCCAGGCGCACGAACTCCGGGCTTGATGCGCACCGCCCGGCCCGGAGCCTGAAGATGCATCTCGCCCTGGCCCGCCTCGCTCTGTGTCTGGCGCTCGTTTGCAGCGCGTGTGGCGCGCCGCAGCTATCGGTGTCGACCGGGACCGATCCGAGCTGGCCGCCTCGGTACCGAACCGAGCGGGACGTCTGGCTGGGCCTGCCCGGCTACGGCCGCAGCCCTCGGTATCGCCCGGACGTGGCCTGCGACCGCTTCGGCCGCTGCTGGCACATCGGACCATCCGATCGCCATGCTCGCGCGCACCCGGACCCGCGGCCACCGGGTTGGGCGAAGAGCCTTCCGGGATCGGCTCGGACGCAGAACCGGTTCCTGCGCCCGCGCTCGGAGGTCGTGTGCGACCGGGCGAGTCGCATCTGTTACAAGCAGGGCAGAGTCGACCAGAGCGACACGGATCGCGTCTTCGGCGAGCGCGCCGGCGACCGGGTCGATCGTCTGCGCGACCGCCTGGGCACCGGGCGGCTGTTCGTGCCGGAACGGGGCATAGCCTGCGACCGCGCGAGCCGCGTTTGCCTGGACGACGGGGACCCGGACCGTCGTCTGACGCGGCGCTACTTCGGGCGGCGCGCGGCGCGCGACCTCGATGAGGAGCGGCCGCGCGATGGCGACGGACGCCGCTCCAAGCGGGGTTCCAAGCGCAAAGCCCGCTAGCGCATTTTTCGATCAGCTCGCCCCAGCCCGCTCCCCCTCCCAACCACCCCAAGGGTACCAT
>JBOHKK010000325.1:0-6928 GCA_050729115.1 Geminicoccaceae bacterium
CGCTGGTGGTCACCATCGACGAGATCAGCCTGAATCGGGACTTCGGGTGGGGCGCGTCGATCCCGTACTTCGGCGCCCTCGCGCCCGAGTACAAAACCGCGATGATCACCGATCCGGCGCCCGACAAGCTGTTCATCTGGCGCCTCGATGCCGAGCGCAACGTCGGCATTCTTGACCTCCCGAACAGCAGGATCGGCCAGGTCGAGGTGCCGCTGCGGCCGTTCTTCGGCACCATCGGCACGGCGCCGGCGGGCAAGGAGTGCTGGAGCTCGCTCACCCCCGGCTCCCACGGCGCCAACATGGACTACAACGAGGTGGTCGAGGGCGTGACCATGTACTTCCCGGTGTACGAGCCGGGTGCCCTGTTCATGCTCGGTGACGGCCACGCCGCCCAGGGCGACGGCGAGATCGACGGCGCCGCGATCGAGACCTCGTTCGACGTCCAGTTCACGGTCGATCTGATCAAGGGCAAGACGATCGCCTGGCCGCGGCTCGAGAACGACGAGGTGATCATGTCGATCGGCAGCACCCGGCCGCTGATCGATGCGCTCCGGATCGCCTGCGCGGACTTGATCAACTGGCTGGTCGCGGATTACGGCTACGAGAAGTACGAAGCGCTCCAGCTGCTGGGCCAGGCGGCCATCATCGAGGTCGCGAACGTGGTCGACCCGCAGTACTCGGTCGCCTGCCAGATCGAGAAGAAGTACCTGCCGCAGTAGCGGCCGGGGTGACCTGGCGGCCGGAGACCGCCCGAGCGGACGGTTTCCGGCCCGATTGCAGAGGAGGAAGATGACCGACTTCCGGGTCCTGGTCTCGCAAGAGATCTGGTATGTTCTGAAGGAAGCGTCGATCTTCCTCCTGTCTGCCGTTCTCGTGCCCGCCGGGTCCGGGCGCCCCTTGGCCGTTTGTTGATGGTCATGGCCACTCATCAGGGGGACGCGCAAGGCCACACCGGCGATCACGCTTGCCGTAGCCACGACCATGGCGCGGACGTCGCGACGCAGGCACGCCCAAGCGGACGGACCTTCAAGGTCTCGGGTCTGGATTGCGCCGAGGAGGTGGCGGTCCTCAGGCGCGAGATCGGGCCGCTTGTGGGCGGTGAGGACCACCTGGCGTTCGACGTCCTGAACGGCCGGATGACGGTTGCCGAGGCCGCGCGCCACGTGCCCGATCGCGACATCACCGCCGCCGTCCAACGCACCGGCATGAGCGCCAGCCGCTGGCAGCCGGGCCGGGACGAGGATGGCGCCGACGAGCGCCATCGCCGCCTGCAGGTGTGGTTGACCACGGCGAGCGGCCTCTCGGTGCTGATTGGCCTCGTGCTGCATGCCTGGCTTGCGGGCGGGATCGGGGAAGCGCTGCGGCTGCTCGGCCACAGCGGACAGGCCATGCCGCTCCCCGAGATCCTCGCCTACGCGTTCGCGGTCGCCTTCGGCGTCCGCTACGTCCTGGTGAAGGCGTGGTACGCCGCCCGGCGCCTGCGGCCGGACATCAACCTCTTGATGGTGATCGCGATTACCGGCGCGATCGGCATCGGCGAATGGTTCGAGGCCGCGACCGTCGCTTTCCTCTTCTCCTTGTCGCTCACGCTCGAGAGCTGGAGCATCGGGAGGGCACGCCGCGCGATCTCGGCGCTGCTCGACCTGTCGCCGCCGACCGTGCACGCGCTGGCGGCCACCGGCGAGGAGCGGGAGATCGCGGCGGCAGAAGCGCCGGTCGGCACGCGCTTCATCGTCCGGCCGGGCGAGCGCATCGCGCTCGACGGCTGCGTCGTCGGCGGTACCAGCGCGGTCGATCAGGCGCCGATCACCGGCGAGAGCGTGCCGGTCGCCAAAGAGCCGGGTGGCGAAGTCTTCGCCGGCACCATCAACGGCGACGGCGCGCTCGAGGTCGAGAGCACCAAGGTCGCCGAGGATACGACGCTCGCCCGCATCACGCGCATGGTCGAGCAGGCGCACAGCCGGCGCGCCCGGGCCGAGCAGTGGGTCGAGAAGTTCGCCCGCGTCTACACGCCCGCGGTGATCGCGCTCGCGCTCGCGATCTGCGTCGTGCCGCCCGTGCTGTTCGACGCGGCTTGGGGCGACTGGTTCTACCGGGCGCTCGTCCTCCTGGTGATCGCCTGCCCCTGTGCGCTGGTGATCTCGACGCCGGTGAGCATCGTGGCGGCGCTCGCCGCCTCCGCCCGGGAAGGGGTCCTGATCAAAGGCGGCACCTACGTCGAGCAGCCTGCCGCGCTCAGGGCCATGGCGTTCGACAAGACCGGCACGTTGAGCTGGGGGCGACCGGCCGTGGTCGAGGTGGTTCCCTTCGACGGGTACAGCGAGCCGGAACTGATCGAGCGCGCGACGGCACTCGAGGCCCGGAGCACCCACCCGCTCGCCAAGGCGATCATCGCGTATGGCGAGAGGCGCGGGATCGAGATCGCGCCCGCGGAGGGGGTACAGGTCCTCCAGGGGAAGGGGGTTGTCGGCCGGTCCCGGGGCGAGACCTTCTGGCTCGGCTCGCACCGCTATCTCGTGGAACGCGGCCAGGAGACCAGCGAGGTGGTCCATCGGGCCGCGGCGCTCGAGCAGGCCGGTCACACGGTCGTGGTGATCGGCAACGAGCGGCACGTCTGCGGCCTGATCGCCGTGGCCGACACGGTGCGGCCGGAGGCTGTGGGCGTGATCGGCGACCTGCGGGCGCGCGGCGTCGAGCACCTGATCATGCTGACCGGCGACAACCGGGCGACCGCCGAGGCGATCGCGCGCCAGGTCGGCATCGACGAGGTCCATGCCGAGCTCTTGCCCGAGGACAAGGTGAGCGCGGTCGAGGAGCTGGTCTTGAAGTACGGGACCGTCGCCATGGTCGGTGACGGCGTCAACGACGCGCCGGCCATGGCGCGGGCGAGCCTCGGCATCGCCATGGGCGCAGCGGGCAGCGATGCCGCGATCGAGACCGCCGACATCGCGCTCATGACCGACGACCTCGCGAAGCTGCCCTGGCTGGTCGAGCACTCGCGCCGCACGCTCGCCATCATCCGCGAGAACATCGGCTTCTCGCTCGCCATCAAGGCGCTGTTCGTGGTGTTGACGTTTGCCGGTTACGCCACGCTTTGGGGTGCCATCGCCGCGGACGTCGGGGCCTCGGTCCTGGTCGTGATGAACGCGCTCCGCCTGCTCCGGGGCGAGTCGCTCTGGCTGCGCGAGCGGGTCGCGCAGCTGCGCGGCATCGGCCTGACGCCGATGCGGCTCAAGGTCGGCGCGCTCGCCGCTCTGGTCCTGGTCTATCTGGCGAGCGGCCTGTTCACCGTCCAGCCGGGCGAGGTCGGCGTGCGCCAGCGCTTCGGCGAGATCACGGCGCCCGATCTGGCGCCGGGGCTGCATTATCGGCTGCCTTGGCCGTTCGAGAGCCACAAGATCGTGCCGACCGACCTGGTGCGGCGGGCCGAGTTCGGGTTTCGGAGCGAAGCCGCCGCCGCGCTCGGCGCCCGGGCGCTGGCCCGCGACCGCCTGACCGTGGGCGGGCCGTCGAATCCGGTGCCGAACACGATCAAATCGCGCGGGTTCTGGTTTCAGAAAGAGGCGATCCCGGAGGAGTCGTTCCTGCTGACCGGCGACGGCAACCTGGTCGACCTGCGGTTGACGGTGCAGTACCGCGTGGCGGATCCGATCGCCTATGCGTATCGCCTGGCCCAGCCGGACCAGCTCGTGCGCAGCCTGGCGCTCGCTGCCGTGCGCGCCGTGGTGGCGACGCGCGACATCGATGACCTCTATACCGACCAACGCGGCGAGGTCGAGGACCGGGTCCTCGAGACCGTGCAGCGGCGGCTGGACAGTTACGGCGCCGGCATCGCGATGGTGGCGGTGCGCCTGCTCTACGTCCATCCGCCCGAGGAGGTGCATGGCGCCTTCCGCGACGTCGCGAGCGCCGAGGAGGACAAGCTGCGCACCATCAATCGCGCCAGGACGTTCGCGGTCGAGAAGGTCAATCTGGCCGAGGGGGAGGCCGCGGCGATGATCGAGCGCGCGCTGGCCTTCAAGGACGAGCGGATCCTCGAGGCCCACGGCGAGGCCGCGGGCTTCGGCCTGCAGGCGGATGCCTATCGCGATGCCCCGGAGCTGACCACCTTCCGACTGCAGCTCGAGACCATCGAGGAGGTGCTGCCGGGGACACGCAAATTCATTCGACCGGGCGAGCGCGACATCGACAACTTCGATCTCTGGCTCCTGAAGCCCGTCGGGGGCCGTGACGGCAACTAGCGAGAGGATGCGCGTGCGATCCGATACCAGGCTCGGCAAGACGGTTCTCCTGCTCGGCGCAGGGGCTCTGATCTGGGCCGTGATCGCCACCTTCTTCACCGTCGACGTCACCGAGTACGGGGTCGTGAGCCGGTTCGGCCGGGTCGTGCGCATCCTCGACCAGCCCGGTCTGTATCTGAAGTCGCCGCTCGACCGCGTCATCCGCCTGGACCGGCGCCTCCTCTATTCGCGGCCGGCGCGCGCGGAGTACCTGACCGCCGACAAGAAGAACGTGGTGGTGCGTAGCCTGGCGACGTGGCGGATCGCCGATCCGTTGCGCTTCCTCGAGACGCTGCGCACCCGCGCCAACGCCGAGGAGCGCCTCGCCGATCTCATTCTCGGCGAGATCGGCGCCGTGCTCGGCCGGTATCCCTTCTCGGCGTTGGTGTCGTCGGGCGCGAGCCACGGGCGCTTTGCGACCGTGGTCTCGGACGTCGCCGCAGCAGTCGCGGAGTCGGTGCGGCCGGCGTTCGGGATCGATGTGGTCGATGTCGACGTGCGCCGGCTCTACCTGCCGGAACAGAACAAGCAGAGCGTGTTCGAACGCATGAAGGCCGAGCGGGGCCGGATCGCGGCCCAGTATCGCTCCGAGGGCGAGCGCGACGCCCAGGCGCTGATCGCGAAGGCGGACGCCGAGCGGACCCGGCTGATGGCCGCGGCCTACGAGCAGGCAGAGCGGATCAGGGCCGAGGGCGAGGCGGAAGCGATTCGGGTGTATGCCGAGGCGTTCGGGCAGGCGCCCGAGTTCTACAAGTTCCAGCGCACCCTCGAGGCCTACCGGAAGGTTCTCGACGACACGACCACCCTGTTCCTGCCCGCCGACGCCGAGGTGTTCGGGCTCCTGCAGTTCGACCTCGCTCCCGCAGGCGATGGCACGGGCAGGGAGCCACCGCCGACCCCGAAGCCCGACGAGCTCGCCGCCCGGGCCGGCGAGGCCGGCCTGCCGACGGTCGTGACCAACGAGGTCCATTACGCCGACGCCGGCGCGCATCGGCTTCAGGACGTGCTCGTCTGCATCCGCCATGGCGCCACTCTCGAGGATGCACAGGAGCTCCTCCTGCCGAACGCCGAGTATCGGCTCAAGACCGGGGATGAGCTTGAGCGCATCGGCGCCGGGCTGCCGGACGAGCGCAGCCGCCGGGCTTGGCGCGAGGGGATGGCGAGGGCGAACGCCATCGGCCAGGCGTGCAGCCTGGAGATGGGCTTCGAGCGCTATCGGTTTCCGGGGTTCAGCGTGCCGGAGGGGGAGACCGCGTTCTCATATCTCTACCAGCTTGCACACGACGGCTTACTGCGCCGTTACCGGCCGATTACCAAGCAGGCCGTCAAGCAGCTGGCGCATGAGCTCGACATCATCGAGCGCACGAACCTCGCCGAGTTCTTCCTCATCGTGTGGGACCTCATGGAGTTCGCACGGCGGGGCGGGATCATCGGCCAGGGGCGGGGGAGCGCCGGTGACTCGATCGTGGCCTACTGCCTGGGCATCACCAAGGTCGACCCCATCGAGCACAAGCTCCTCTTCGAGCGCTTCATCAACGAGGCGCGCGCGCTGCCGGACATCGACATCGACTTCGACGTCAACCGCCGCGAGGAGGTGATCCAGTACCTGTACACGAAGTACGGTGCGGATCACGCGGCCATAGTCTGCACCGTCGTCACCTACCGGGCCCGCTCAGCGGTGCGCGAGGTGGCCAAGGCGCTCGGCTTTCCGGCCGAAGGGATCGACGCCCTGGCCAAGGCGCTCGACACTCGCGACGCGACCGATGTCGCCCGCGACCTGGCACTCGACGGCTCGTTCGCCTGGCTCTTCGACGAGCTGGGCGTGGACATGGCCGAGGCGGCCGTGCCACCCGGTCGCGACGGACGCGGTGCGGCGCTCGTGCCGCGCGAGTCCGATTCGTCGTGGAACGGGCGGCCGCGCCCGAAGCTCGACCCGAGCGCCGCTCCCAGGCCGGTCAGCGAGGGCGGCTGGGTTCCACCGAAGCGGGCGCGCGTGCTGGACGCATCGGTCACGACGGTGAAGCACGAGTCGGAGCAGACGAAGCGCTACGCCCGGTCCGGGGAGCTTTCCGGCGGCGAGCTTCGGCTGCCGGAGCCGCGTGACAACGGCTCGCCGGGTCCGTCGAGCGAGCGTCCGCCGATCATCCGCATTGATCCGGAGAGCGGCATGCCGGTCGAGGGGTGCCGACGTCCGAGGGTCGTGCCCGACACTGGGGTCGGTGGGGTCGCCCGGGTCGCGCCGGTCCCTGGAAGTCACCAAATTGCGACCACGTTGGCGTTAGGCGGCCGCGAGAGCGATTCAGGCGGCCGCGAGAGGGACTCGGCGGGATTGCGGCATAGATTTACCAAGCTTCACGAGGCTCACACGCCGCCTCGAGAAGTCCACCCGCCGCCTAACGGCGACACCATAGCCAGATGGGAACTTGGCGCCGCCGGTCTCGCTGGCGGTCCCGCTGGCGACCGTGCCGGCGACGCTCCCCCGAAGAACCGATGGCAGTGGCTTCTCCAGCTCTGCGCCGAGATCGACGGCTTCCCGCGCCATCTGGGGATCCACGTGGGCGGCATGCTGGTGACAAGGACTCCGCTCATCGACCTCGTCCCGATCGAAAGGGCCACGATGCCCAACAGAGTCGTGACCCAGTACGACA
>JBOHKK010000326.1:0-6920 GCA_050729115.1 Geminicoccaceae bacterium
GATGTCGACATCCGCCGCATGCAGCCGTTCCAGAGCAACGCCCGCTACCTGCACGACCGGGTGATCGAAGGTCTCGGGCTGCTGTACGCGATGCACTGGCCGTCTCGGCAGTATGCGACGGCGCGACCGGCACGCACCTCGCCGTTCCATGCCCGGCTCGAGGCGCGCGGCGCCTGCTTTGCGGAAGCGGCCGGCTGGGAGCGCCCCGGGTGGTTCGCCCCGGCGGGCGCCCGGCCGGTCTACGACTACTCGTACGGGCGCACCGCCTGGTTCGAGCACTGGGCGAACGAGCACCGCGCGGTGCGCGAGCGGGCCGGCCTGCTCGACCTGTCGTCGTTCGGCAAGTTCCTCCTTCAGGGCCGCGACGCCGAAGCGGTGCTGCAGCGGATCTGCGCGGGCGACGTCGCGGTCGCGCCCGGCCGGATCGTCTATACCCCGTGGCTGAACGAGCGCGGCGGCATCGAGGCCGACCTCACCATCACGCGCCTCGCCGAGGACGCGTATCTGATCGTCACCAGCGCCGCCGGCCAGACCCGGGACTTCCACTGGCTGAAGCGCCATGTCCCGGACGATGCGCACGCGTTCGCGACCGACGTGACCTCGGGCTTCGCGGTGCTCGCCGTGATGGGGCCAAAGAGCCGCGACCTGCTGGCGCCGCTGACCCCGGCGGATCTGTCGAATGCCGCGTTCCCGTTCGGCACCGCGCGGGAGATCGAGTTCGGCTATGCGCTCGTGCGCGCGCACCGCATCTCCTACGTCGGCGAGCTGGGCTTCGAGCTGTACATTCCGAGCGAGTTCGCCGCCCCGGTGTTCGACGTCATCGCCGCGGCCGCCGGCGACCGGCTGACCTTCGCCGGCTTCCATGCCCTGAACTCGCTGCGCCTGGAGAAGGCCTATCGCCACTGGGGTCACGACATCGGCGACGAGGACACGCCGCTCGAGGCCGGCCTCGGCTTTGCCTGCGCCTTCGACAAAGGGGTCGCCTTCATCGGCCGGGAAGCCTTGTTGGCGCAGCGCGGGCGAGCGCCGACCAAACGCCTGGTCCAGTTCAGGCTGCTGGATCCCGAGCCCCTTCTGTTCCACGACGAGCCGATCGTCATGGACGGCGAGCGGATCGGCCTCCTCACCTCCGGCTCCTATGGCCATACGCTTGGCGCCGCGATCGGCATGGGCTGGGTGCGCCACCCGGACGGGGTCACGCCCGAGCTCCTGCGCGCCGCCCGCTTCGAGCTCGAGATCGCCGGCGAGCGCCATCCGGCCGAGGCGAGCCTCCGCGCTTTCTACGACCCCACGGGCGCGCGCATGCGCGCGTGACTGGTGGTTCCATGCCCACGTCAAATGTCGGGCACTGTAAGGCCACGGGCGCGCGCGCATGCGGGCGTGACTGGTGGGGCCGGGATCCTGTGGCCTCGTCACTCGGCGCCGAGTTGGCTGAGCGGCACGACGAGCGTGGCAAAGCGCGCGCCACGGTCGGCGCGGACGGCATTCACGAGCCGGAGGTCGGCGGTGACGAGCGGCTGTTTCAGCTCTTGGGCAAGGGCCAGATAAAAGCAGTCGTAAGCCGCGCGTCCGAGAGCGCAGGCGATCCTCGTGGCCCTGGCGAGATGAGCGCGCGTGGGATGGGGTGTGATGGCGACCCCTTCCAGCGCCAGCGCAATCACTTCGGCTTCGTCCAGGCTCAGCTCAGCGCGGGTCACCTTCTTCCACAGAATGTTGGCGCATTCGGGTGCGAGCAGATCGGGCGCCGACAGCGGGTGCCGCAGCAGGCCCGCAGCCTCCGCGCTGTCGGGTTCGTCGACGAACCACTTGATCGCTATGCTGGCATCGACCACGAAGCCGCTCACCGCTCGTCACGGCTTTCGCGCTGGAGCTGCTCCGACGGCGTATGCTTGCGGCCGCGCGTGAGCGCGCGCAGTCGGGCCGCCACCTCGGCCAGCGCCTCGTTGGGCTCGCCGGCGAGCGCCTGGCGAAGAATCTCGCGATGCTCCGCTTCGGCCGAGCGGTTGTGGCGCGCCGCGCGCATCTTGAGGCGGCGCACCAGCTCGTCGTCGACGTTGCGCACGATCAGCGATCTGGCCATGGCCGCATGATAGCATTGATTGCATATCAATCAAGCAAGGGGAACTTGCCGCGCGCGAAACACGCTCCCATGCCGGCGAGCTGGGTTTCGAGCAGCATACCAGCACGAGTTGGCCGCGCCGGTGTTCGAGCGATTCCAGCCTCCGCTGTCGGGCTCCGGACATTGCGGGGATTCGAGATTTAAGGTATAGACTGCTGATCGGGATCAAGGGTGAGTTCGCGTGATGACCACGGCCAAGCTCTTTATGAACGGGCGAAGCCAAGCCGTTCGTTTACCTAGAGAATTTCGCTTTCCTGGTGGCCAGGTCCGGGTTCGTCGCTTTGGGTTGGGTATCTTGCTCGAGCCCGCTGAAATCGACGTCGATACCTGGTTCGAAGCACTGGACCACTTTGCAGAACCCTTCATGCCCGAGGGGCGCGAGCAACCCCGCACGCCGACGCGGCACGTCTTTACGTGAGCTACTTGCTCGATACCAACGCGTGCATCGCGATCATCAATGGCCGGCCGGGAGCGGTGAGAGAGCGGTTGAGGGACGCTTGGCATCGGGGAGGTCAGGTCAAGGTATCGTCAATCGCCCTGTTCGAGCTGTGGTACGGCGTGGCCAAAAGCCAGCGCGTCGCGACGAACCGGGAGCGCTTGTCGGTGTTCATGGCAAAGCTCGAAGGCTTGCCCTTCGATGACCGCGACGCGGAGGCCGCCGGAGCGATCCGCGCCGAGTTGGAACGTACCCGCAAGCCGATTGGCGCGTACGACACGCTGATGGCTGGGCAGGCCCTTCGCCAGGGACTGACTTTGGTGACCGCAAATATTGCCGAGTTCGATCGCGTGGCGGGGCTCCGGTGGGAAAACTGGGCGGAAGGATGATGCCGTGGCGATCGCCTCGCGGGACTCGCATTCGACCTGGAATCCCGAGCGCTACCTGGCTTTCGGCGACCAGCGCACGCGCCCGGCGATCGACCTGCTGGCGCGGGTGCCTTTGGCGACCGCGGCGCGGATCGCCGATCTCGGCTGCGGTCCCGGCAACTCCACCCGGCCGCTGGTGGAGCGCTGGCCCGAGGCCGATGTGATCGGCGTCGACAGCTCGAGCGACATGCTGGCGAAGGCGGCGGTGAGCGGCGTCGCCGCGACCTGGGTCGAGGCCGACATCGCGGGGTGGACGCCTGACGGTCCGCTTGATCTGATCTATTCCAACGCCACGCTGCATTGGCTGGACGGCCACGCGACGTTGCTGCCGAGGTTGCTGGGCCGGCTTCGCCCCCAGGGCGTGCTGGCGGTCCAGATGCCGCGCAACTTCGAGGCGCCCTCACACGCCCTGCTGCTCGAGACCGCCCGGAACGGGCCCTGGGCGGGGCGCCTCGCGGGATTCCTGGATGCGCCACCGGTGGCGGCGCCCGAATGGTACTACGACCTGCTCGCAGCCCACGCCGACACGGTGGACATCTGGGAGACGGTGTACCTCCACGTCCTGGGCGGTGACGACCCGGTGCTGGAGTGGACGCGCGGCACCGCGCTCCGCCCGGTCATGCAAGCGCTGGATGAGGAGCACTTCGCGGCGTTCGAGGCGGCGTACGCCGCCCGCCTGCGCGCGGCCTATCCGAGACGTGCCGACGGTCGCACGCTGTTCTCGTTCCGGCGCCTGTTCATGGTCGCCCGGCGCGCATGACCGCCCCCACCCTGGTGGCGCACGCCGATTGGAGCATGCACGCCGCCAAGCGCTGGATGGCGTGCGCGGTTCTTCGGCCCGAAGGCTATCTGGCCCTGCCGCCCGGGCCGGTCGGCGCGCTCGAGAGCTTCTGGACCAGGCTGGCGGCGGTCGCCGCCCCGGGCTCGATCCTGATCGGCTTCGACTTCCCGATCGGTCTACCCGCAGCCTATGCCGAGCGGGTCGGCATCGCGGACTTTCTCGAGGCGCTGGACGGCTTCGGGGACGACTTCTACGAGGTGGCACGGACACCGGAGCAGATCGCGCTGAGGCGGCCGTTCTACCCTCACCGCCCCGGCGGGCGGAGCCGCCGTCAGCTTCTCGACGGCCTCGGATTCGAGACCTGGCAGCACCTGCACCGACGATGCGATCGCTCGACCCAGGGCCGCCCGGCCGCCTGCCCGATGTTCTGGACGCTCGGCGGCAATCAGGTGGGCAGGGCGGCGATCACCGGTTGGCGCGACCTGCTGGCACCGGCGCGGCAGGGCGGCGTGGACGTGGCGATCTGGCCTTTCGATGGTCCGCTGCCCGCTTTGCTCCGGACCCGCCGGTTGGTCGTCGCCGAGACCTATCCGGGCGAGGTCTACGGCCATCTGGGCCTGGCGTTGCGCGCGCACGGAGGCAAGCGACGCCACGCCGCCAGGAGCGCGAACGCGGCCCGCCTGCTGGCGTGGGCCGAGGACTCGGGGATTGCCGTGGCGCCAGAGCTCGCGGCCGCGATCGCGACCGGGTTCGGCGGCGATTCTGGCGCCGACGACCGGTTCGATGCCGTGGTCGGGCTGTTCGGACTGCTCAACGTCCTGCGAGGCGGTCGCCCGAGCGGCGAGCCGGACGACCCGGTGGTGCGCCGGATCGAGGGCTGGATCCTGGGTCTGGATGCGGCGCACATCTCGCATGACCGCTCGCAACGGTCCCGAGCGCAGCCTGAGGGCGACAACGCCCGCCAGGGCGTGCTATAAGGGGTGGATGGCGGAGCAGCCCCAACTCGACCTCCAAGCCATCGAGGCGCGCCTGCGGGCGCGGCGCGAGGAGCTGTTGCGGCTCACCGCGGCGCACGAGGAGGAAAGCCACCCGGTCGAGGTCGATCAGACCCGTGGGGGGCGGCTTTCGCGCATGGACGCGCTGCAGAGTCAGGCGATGGCGGCCGAGGTCGAGCGCCGCCGGGAACTCGAGCTCGCGCGGATCGATACCGCGCTCAGGCGTCTGCGGGAGGGCGAGTACGGCGACTGCGCGATCTGTGGCCAGGCGATCGCCACCAAACGGCTGGAGCTCGACCCGGCGGTCCCGGTGTGCGTCAACTGCGCCGAGCGCTCCGGCTGATCTCGTCGGGGCCGGCCGCCCGGCCCGGCGCCTGCAATCCCGCCACGATCTCGCGATGGACCGCGACGTAGCCTGACGCCTGAACGGCAATCCTCGATTTCAGGAGCCGGTGCGCCGCCGGCAGGGCGTGGAACGGCAGCGCCGGGTAGGCGTGGTGCTCGGCATGATAGGGCATGTTCCAGGCGAGCCGGCGGATCGGGGCAAGGCTGCGCGTGGTCCTCGAATTCTCCAGCATGTTCGAGACCAAAGGACAGCCGGTGTGCTCGGCGAGCAGATACAGGCGCAGGAACGGCTGGCCGAGCAGAGCCGGCCCGACCCACAGGTAAAGCAGCGCGGGGCTCGCGAGCGCGATCGATGCCAGCGCCGCCAACAGGTACACCCCGAGCAACAGCCGCGCCTCGCGCACGATCGCCAGCCGCTGGCGCGGCGCGATGAAAGGTTCGGCGACGCGCCCGCGTGCGTGCCGCACCGTCGTCACGAGCTGCTCGCGCCAATACGGCAGCCCCGAGACGTGCCACAGGTACGCGCCGGTCGTCCGCGGCTTCGGGACGGCCAGCTCGGGATCGCGCGCCGGATCCTGGGTATGGCGATGGTGGGCGAAGTGGAAGGCGCGGAAGTACGCCGGCGGCAGTACCAGAGCCGCGCCGCAGCCCCATGCCACGATGTCGCTCAGGCGGCGCGTGCGAAACGCGGTCCAGTGGATCGATTCGTGCAGCGGGGCGAACAGCGACACCAACAGGACGCCGTGGCCGACCATGGCCGGCAGCAGCCAGAGCGAGCCGCGCGCCGACCACGCCAGGACGCCGGTCGCGGCCAGCGCGCCCAGCTGCCAGCCGAGCTGGCGCAGCCCTTTGCCATCGGAGCGGGCGCTGAGGCGAACCAGCGCGCCGCGCTCCCCGGCACCTTCGGAGGTGGCGTAGACGACGTTGCTCCTGGTCATGCCCGCTTTCTAGCACATTGGCGCTTGACCCGCTGCCCCGAACCGTGTCGAAAGCCAGCAGCGCACGGCCGCTGGCAGGCTGGCGGCACGAAGGAGCCATCGTCCATGCATCGGATCGTACGCGTGCTCGGGAGCGTCATCCTCGCCATGACGCTCGCGGGCGGCGCCAACAGTCAGGATCTGGAAAACATGCTCTACATGGACCTCGAGGCCGGCCGCGTGGTGATCGAGCTGCGGCCCGATCTCGCGCCCAAGCACGTCGCCCGGATCAAGGAGCTGACGCGCGAGGGGTTCTACGACGGGATCATCTTCCATCGCGTGATCCCCGGGTTCATGGCCCAGAGCGGCGATCCGACCGGGACCGGACGCGGCGGCTCCGACAAGCCGGACCTGCCGGCCGAGTTCTCCAACGAGCCGTTCGTGCGCGGCACGCTCGGCATGGCCAGGACCTCCGACCCGAACAGCGCCAACAGCCAGTTCTTCATCAACTATGCCGACACGCCGCATCTGAACGGTCAATATACGGTGTGGGGCCAGGTGGTCGAGGGCATGGAATACGTCGATCAGATCGCCCAGGGCGAGCCGCCGGCCGATCCCGACCGGATCGTGCAGATGCGGGTCGCGGCCGACGTCGAGCAGTAGGCCGGCGTTCTAGAGCAGCATCCGAATGGACGAGATCGCCAACCGCGATCGTCGTCCGGATAAAGCTGCTCTCATCATTTGAGATAGAGCAATTTTTCCTCGATGTGCGGAGGATGTCGCGAGCCGCGGCGGGTCCACCTCATCGGGAATTGCTCTAGCGCATTTTTCGATCAGCTCGCACCAGCCCGCTCCCCCTCCCAACCACCCCAAGGGTACCATCGCTGGGTGGTTGGGAG
>JBOHKK010000327.1:0-6914 GCA_050729115.1 Geminicoccaceae bacterium
CCCCCTCCCAACCACCCCAAGGGTACCATCGCTGGGTGGTTGGGAGGGGGAGCGGGCTGGCGCCGATCTCAACTGAACCGAAAATGCCCTAGGCTCAAGCCTCACCTCGAGAACATGATGCGCGAGATTGCAACCAGCAGTACGGGTTGATGATGACCGGGCTGCGTTAGCCGAGCCGGCCGTCCCCGAGTGAGATGGCATAGCGGGCTCGGAGATTGGCGACGTGGCCGCGAAGCCAGCCTGGTCCCGCCGTCTCGACCCAGGCATCCCACAGATCCGGATAGCTCTGCGCTCGAAAGGCCGGGAAGCCGCCGGCGACCATGCGGCTGAAGCGCTCGATCTCAGCCCGATGCTGCCGGCAGATTGGATGGCGAGGGGGGCCAGCGGCTCCCAGTACAGGTAGAGCAGCGTCGTCGGCCGTCCTCTGAAGCAGCGCGCGAGGCCGAAGGCGTGCTTGATCAACTGCGCGACGTCGAGCAACGCGAAGCTGTCCGGGCGCTCGAGGACTTTCGCCATCGCCAAAAACCAGGGACCGTCCCACCTTTCGACGTCGATCTGCTCGGCATAGGCGGGCGAGAAGGAGGGGACCTTGCGCCCGAGGTGTTCGGTGCACTTGGATTCGACCGCTACGACGCTCGCGGGGCCTTGCGCCAGCAGATCCAGATGGGCGGGCCGACCGCCGCGCAGCCCGGTCGGGCACCGGAAAGGCGACGGTCTCGAAATTGGTCACCCCGGCCGGCGGCAGGTCCCCAGGTTCGTCCCTGAACCACGCGAACGTGTTCACCGCCAGCGCCGTCGAGGAATGCACCGCCCGGACCTTCCATTCGAGCTCGCGCCCGGCGCCCTTCTTGAGGTCCTCGACGAAATGCCGCGGCTCCACGCCCGGCAGCAGGTTGTCCTCGAGGCTCGGGACATAGCCGGATGGCGAAAGCTCGAGATCCGGCCGCAGCGCCGCGAAGCGCTGGCGCAGTGCCGTGATCGCTGCGCTCCTTAGCGGTGGCACAGGCTCATGGACGGGTGCTTCGGCCGATCGGGCAGGCGGGCTCAGGCCGTCATGCATCATTGCTCAGGCTCGCAATTAACAGCCATTCTCCGGCGAGGAGTTCGATGCCGCGCCGCGCCGCCGCGGCCTCAGCGACGCCCTAAGGCACATGCGCGTTTAGGACGCGTCGGCCGGACGAAAGACCGGTCAGGCTACCTACGCGCAGGATGGGGGCGCTGTTTGCGATCTTCGCGTTTAGGGCTTGGTACGATACCGATCTCTACTTGGCCCGGGTCCAGACCACTTGGGCCGTGCCCCCACCCGACGCCGCTGGGACTGTGTACTCCAGTTTGCCCCCTGTGAGCATGAACGGTCGTTTCTGCTCGGCTCCGTCCCAGTTCGGAAACGTACTGGCCTCAATGCGAAAGACGAGGGTGTCGGCCCCCTCGACCGCGTATGTACCGAAATGGGCGATGCTGCCCTGAACGACCGCCCCGTTCTCCTCCAGAGTTCCTGCCGTGCGGCTGTTGGACGCGAATGTGGGTAGGTCGGGACGGAGCACCATCACGGTATAGCGGCCGTTCTCATCGAGCATTAGGATGCCTTCCGGATCGGAACCATACGGCTCAACCTTGGTCCCGCTCTGCTCAACCGTGACTGAGGCAACCGACCAGGTTCCCACAAGGTCTTTGGCCGTCTGGGCCGACGCGTGCCCCGCAGGCAGGGCAAGTCCCAATAGCCACGCGGCGATCCGAATGACCACCCTCGAACTGCCGATTTTTGCGGTCATGATCTCCTCCACAAGCCCAAAAGCCACATCACCATCAGGCGCCAGGAGCCTTGTCCCACAAGCGATAGATCAACGCAAGAATGCCATCTAAACTGAACGCTTGCTCGTGATCTCCCCTTTCGGGTTTTGCGGACTCCGATGATGTGCTTTGTGGCGCGGGCGCAGGCCCGGCGGCGCATCGGGGCTCGCATTATCGGGGCGGCAATGGTTAAGACTGGATGCGACCGCAGGCTGAGCTGCGGCGCCAGAGCACCCGGGGGCTCGTTACGCGATCAGCGGAGGCCAGAAAGCGTCATGCCGATCTTCGACATCTTCCTGCTCGAGGCGGTCCTGAACGGGCTCCTGTTCGGCGGCGTGCTGGCGCTGCTCGCGCTCGGGCTGAATCTGATCTTCGGCGTGATCGACGTGGTCTGGATCTGCTACGCCGAGCTCGTGATGATCGGCATGTACGCGGTCTATTTCCTGTATGTCGATTTCGGCGTGCCGTTGTTCCTCGCGTTTGCCGGCGGCATCGTCCTGGTCGCGCTCTGCGGCGTGATCCTGCACCACCTCGTGATCCGGCCGATCCTCGGCAGCGAGCCGATCAACCAGCTCCTGGTCACGGGCGGCGTGCTGTTCTTCCTGCAGGCGTTCGCGACGCTCGCGTTCGGCGTCGAGTTCCGCAACCTCGGCCTGTCGCTGCCGAGCTTCACGCTGGGCGGCATCTTCCTGCCGACCTCGCGCCTGTACGCGGCCGGCACCGCCCTGGTCGCCATGCTCGCGGTCTGGTTGTTCCTGAAGCGGACCTATGTCGGCATCGCGATCCGCGCGGTCAGCCAGGACCGGGCGATCATGCCGCTGATGGGCGTCGACACCGGGCGCATCTACCTGCTCACCTCGGCGATCGGCGGCGGCCTCGCCGGCCTCGGCGCCTGCCTCCTGGTCCTGCAGTACGACGTCCATCCTGCGATCGGCCTGACGTTCGGGCCGATCACCTTCATGGTCTGCGTCATGGGGGGGCTGGGCAACCTGATCGGCGGCTTCATCGCCGCCTTCATCTTCGCCCAGTTCATCTCGGTCGGCGGCTTCGTGTTCCAGCTCGAGTGGGGCTACGTCATGGCCTTCGTGTTCTTCATCGCCATGATGTTCTGGCGCCCGCAGGGCCTGCTCGCGCGCGGCTGAGCCGATGGCGCGCATCCTTGCCGCCCTCGGCATCGTCGTCCTTGCCGCGATCCCGCTCGCCGGCCTCTCCGACTATCACCTGCACACCCTGATTCTGATCCTGCTCTGGGCGTTCATCTACACCGGATGGTCGATCATGGGCCGCTTCGGCCTGGTCTCGCTCGGCCACGGCGCGTTCCTCGGCATCGGCGCCTATACCGTGACCATGCTCTGGAACCACTTCGGCGTGACGCCCTGGCTCGGCATCCCGGTAGCGCTCGGGCTCGCCGCGCTCACCGCGCTCGTGATCGGCTACCCCTGCTTCCGCTTCCGGATCACCGGCCATTACTTCGCGCTGGTGACGCTGGCACTGTCCGAGGTGGTGCGTCTGCTGATCGTGGCCCTTCGCGACCACACCGGCGGCTCGCTCGGGGTGACGCCGCGGACCGCGCTCGCCGACACCTCCTTCTCGCTCGACGCGCTGCAGTTCGCGGACAAGGAGGTCTGGTTCTACGTCGTGCTCGCCTTTTGGGCAGGCGGCCTCGTGATCTGGCGCCTGGTCGATCGCAGCATGGCGCGCATTGCCATGGAGGCGATCAGCCAGGAGGAGGACGCCGCGGCTGCGGTCGGCATCGACGTCACCCGCACCAAGCTCAAGGTCACGCTGATCAGCGCCGCCATGACCGCGATGGGCGGCGCGCTCTATGGCCAGTACCAAGTGTACATCAATCCGGAGACCGTCTCCGGCATCGGGATCTCGCTGCAGATCGTGTTCGCGGTGATCGCGGGCGGCATGTTCGTCCAGCTCGGCCCCACGGTCGGCGCGGTGTTCACCCTGCTGCTCGCCGAGAGCCTGCGGGTCACGGTCGGCCACGACGTCCACGGCCTGGACGGTACCATCTACGGCCTGATGCTGGTCCTGTTCATCATCTACATGCCCAAAGGGATCCTCGGCCAAGTCCTCGAGCTCTCCGCCCGCCGCGGCGGCGCCCCACCCGGCCGCCTCCGCCCGGCCTCCGAAGCGGCAGAGTGATCGACCAGTCCTGCGCGAAATCATCAAGCACGACGCCAAGGAAAGCCTCGCCAGCCTGTGCGTCGACCGTAGCGTGGGCCCCGCCATCGCGTCGCCGCGACTCGCTTCCCCACCGGAATCGGAGGCAGCGAGCCGCTGCCGGCGGCCTGTGCTGCTGCTCGATGATCCCCGCCTGGCGGGTCAGGCGTCGCCCGGTGTGATCAGCATGACCGTCGGGAAGTAGCTGCGATAGCGGCGGGTGTCGCGGGTCAAGAGGGCGATGTCTGCGACCACGGCATGGGCCCCGATGAAGAAATCGGACAGCACACCCGTCCTCCTCCCGCCCCGCGCGCGATAGGCCTGGAACGCCTTGCCGGCCAGAAACAGGGCCGGGCGCGGGATTTCCTCGATCTCGACTCCAGTCGCGGCGAGGATTGCCTCCACCTCATCGATCCGACGGAAGCCGATCGACAGCTCGGCGTATACGACCGGATTGATCGCGAGCCGGGTCTGCAACGCCAGCTTTTCGAGCTGCCGCTGAGACCAGTCGGCCCAGACGGGATCGTTGGTCACCACGTCCAAGAGGACGTTGGTGTCGACCAGCAGCACGCTCAGTCGTCGCCCCGCAACAAGGCCATGATCTCATCGCTGGTCATCTTGACGGTGGCGGTGCCGCGCACCCGGGCGAACCGGCTCGGCGCGGGTTTCGCGCCCGCCTTGACCAGCACGATCCGCCCATCCGCGCCGAGCTCGAACTCGACGACGCTGCCCGGCTCGATGCCGAGATGCTCGCGCACCCGCTTCGGGATCGTGACCTGTCCTTTGCGCGTCACTCGACTCGCCATACCTTGCCTCAATGGTAATACCTTCTTTCGCTAAGGTAATACTAACGCGTGCTAGGATCAATGCCTACATCAGGCCAGTGCGGAAGCCGATGCGGTGAGGGCCAAGGAGGGCAGACACCTCGGCCTGCAGCAGGCGGGTTGCCGTCGCCATGGCACGGCCTGGACGGCACCATCTACGGCCTGATGCTGGTCCTGTTCATCATCTACATGCCCAAGGGCATCCTCGGCAAAATCCTCGAGCTCGCCGCCCGCCGCGGCGGCACCACCCCTCCCGGCCGCCTCCGCCCCGCCTCCGAGGCGGCGGAGTGATCGGGCTGGCGGACGCCGGGATAGAGATCAAGAATCCCCAAGGGGGGTGGGTTCGTTTCGCGTATGCGTTCGGCTGGACACAATCCGCGAGCGCGATCACGTGTGTTCGGCTGGACACAATCCGTGCGCGCGATCACGTGGTTGCCGGGCTCGATCGGCGCGGTCCAGGAGAACTCGAGCGTTCGGGGCACCAGACTGCCGTCCCCGATCGCCTGCCTCGTGTCGACCCTTCTTCACCGTTGATCCACCGCATTCTCGGATCAGGGCTCGAGCACCTCCACGACCAGCTCGCTCTGCTCCGCGCGCTTGTGAAACGCCACACACGAGTCGTCACCCTTGGGCCGGTAGTAGGTCCGCACCTCGACCCGGTGCGGGCCCGGCTCCAAGATGCGCGCGGTCGCGAACGCCCGATCGTCGTAGTGGCGGCGTTTCAGGGTGTTCTCGACCGACCACCAGACGCGCCGGCCATCGACGTAGAGCGCGGCCGAGAGCATGACGCGATCCTCGATCTGCCTGCCGCCGTCATCGCAGCCCTCGAGCTGGAACGAGACGTGCCCGAACATCCGGGCGTAGCACTCGGTCTCGCACTCGAAATCGGCGCGCAGCCCTTTGGCCGGGCGCCACGCCAGCTCGACCGCCTGGCCATCGGCCCAACCATCGAGGGTCGGTTTGGTATTGGGCCAGTCCGGTTGGGCGATCAGCACCTGCGTGACGACCAGGCCGGTGGCGAAGGTTGCGGACGCTGCGGGCATTTGTACTTCCTCAAAAGACGGGGAGGTCGACCCTCGGGCAACGGGAGAGGCCGCCTCGCTCGGACCCGACCGGGCCCAACCAGGAGGACTGAGAGGTCGTTGCCTGCCGCCCACTTCTGATCGAGCAAGGTTAAGAAATCGTTAGCGACCGAACCCGGCGCATGACGCGCATCGAGACGCCCTCACCATCCCCTCGATCGTGCCGCAGCTGGCAGGCCGGCGATGGGGCGCGAACGGCGGGTCGGGGATCGGCACGCGGGGTCGAGCCAGGCGATCGGTGCGCTCAGCGTCGTCGTCCGGGGCATGCGACGATCGCCGGGCAGCCGCCGCTGCCGGGGCTCGGCCGGCGAAAAAGGCGTGTGGGTCGATCGCACGCGAGCGCCAGTTGCTCACGGTGAACCCGCGTGGTATGCGGCGCACAGCGTCCCGGGACCGGAGTGCCGCTCATGACGTTGGCGGTTCGGGCCTCTCAGGTGAGGGTGGGCAACGCCCGCACGTGTGCGCAATCCAGTCCGGCGTCGTCCCGAACTCTCACCCGATCGGTCGCCCGGTATGAGAACGTAGCCGCGCCGACGGCATCAGACGGAATGGAGGAGGAAATGACGGGCAGATTGGATTGGAAGTGGATCGGCATCGGCGTGCTCGTGATGGTCGTTCTCAATTTCATCGCCGGCCTCGTTCTGGGGCTGGTCCTGGGCCCGCAGCTCGAAGGCGTCACCGACCCCGCGGACATCCAGTTGAGCGGGGGCCAGATCGTGCTCGCCGCGGTGCTCAATTTTCTGGTTTTTGCGATCGGTGGCTTCATCGTCGGGGTCAAGTCCACGGGATGCACGATTCTCGAGCCCGGGATCTCGGCAGCGATCGCCGTCGTGATCGCCCTCCTGATCTCGGGCAACTTCACGATCGTCAACATCATCGCCGGCGGCCTCGTGCCGTTTCTCGCCGGCGTGCTCGGCGGCTGGCTCGGCGAGCGCCAACAGGGCACGGTCTAGACCATTTTCCCCTTAGGTAGACCCGCGGTCCCGGCCCGCTCCCCCTCCCAACCACCCCAAGGGTACCATCGGTGGGTGGTTGGGAGGGGGAG
>JBOHKK010000328.1:0-6882 GCA_050729115.1 Geminicoccaceae bacterium
CGCCGGGTCGATGGCTGGCCCACCCTCGAGCGCTCACCCAGCGACCTTGACCTCGCCGCCTGAACGCAACAACCATGCCCTTCGGTTCCTACGCTGTCCAATTTCCACCAACTTCGCGACACGACCGTCTCGGCACTCCTGCCCGAGTCCCAGCAGACGACCGCGCGGCGGATCGGCCTCGGGCTTGCCCTGCTGGCGCGCATCCTGCTCCTGCTCAGCCTGATCTGGATGATCGGACTCACCCAGCCGATCTTCGCGATCGGCGAGTTGGAGGTGTCCTCGCGCGACGTCGTGCTGGGCGCCGGCGGGATCTTCCTGACCGTCAAGGGCACGATGGACCTCGGCGAAGCGGTCCGCGGCAGAGCCGCCCATGCCGGCCAAGAGGCTTGACCCGGCGGTGAAGATGGGCCGTGTTGTCGATCGCCTGTGAGCCGCAAGCGAAAGGAACCATGGCCGAGCCCTGCCGGGTGTCCGCGACGATCGACCTCGAGGCCGACGGCAAACGGTTCGGGGCGCTGAACGTGCCCCATTCCAGCAATGAGTCGGCCTGGGGCGCGGTACGCGTGCCGATCGTGGTGATCCGGAACGGCGACGGGCCGACGCTCCTGCTCACCGGCGGCAATCACGGCGACGAGTACGAGGGCCCGATCGCGCTCATCAAGCTCGCCCGCAGCCTTGAGCCGCACCAGATCGCGGGCCGCCTGATCCTGATCCCGGCGCTGAATTTGCCGGCGGTGCAGGCCGGCACCCGCGTCTCGCCGATCGACCAGGTCAACCTGAACCGCGCCTTTCCCGGCCGGTGGGACGGCACGGTCACCGCGATGATTGCCGACTACGTCTGCCGTCACGTCCTGCCGATCTGCGATGCCGTGGTCGACCTGCACGCCGGCGGCAGGACGCTCTCCTTCGTGCCGTTCTGCGGCATGCACGTGCAGGCCGATCCGGCGCAGATGGCGCGGACGCGAGCGGCGATGCTGGCGTTCGGGGCCCCGATCAGCCTGATGATCGAGGAGTTCGACACGGCCGGCATGCTGGATACCGCGGTCGAGCAGCTGGGCCGGCCGTTCCTGTTCACCGAGCTCGGCGGCGGCGGCGCTGCGAGCCCCGCCACGGTCAGGGTCGCCGAGCGCGGCATCCGAAACCTGCTTTGCCATTTCGAGGTGCTCGAAGGGGCGCCGGAGCCGGCCGAGACTCGGCTGATGCACAGCCCCGATGCCTCGTATTTCACGGTATCCGAGGACCGCGGCCTGTTCGAGCTCCTGGTCGATCTTGGCGCCGAGGTCGCCGCCGGCCAGCCGATCGCGCAGATCCACGACGTCGAGAGGCCGGCAAGGCCGCCGGTCGTTTACGAGACGCAACGCTCCGGCCTGCTGATCGGCCGCCGCTGGCCCGGCCTCAGTGCGCCCGGCGACTGCCTCGCGGTGATCGCGACCAACCATCCGGGCGCGGGAGCCCCGTTGTGACCAGCGTCTTGCAGCTCGCCGACGTGTATCGGGCGCGCGCCGCGATCGCGCCCTGGGTGCGCCGGACGCCGCTGGTCCGCTCAGATGCGCTCGCCCGCACGCCCGGCCGCAGCGTCCACCTCAAGCTCGAGACGCTCCAGGAGACCGGCTCGTTCAAGCTCCGGGGCGCCACCAACCGGATGCTGGCGCTGAGCGCAGCCGAACGCGAGCGGGGCGTGGTCGCGGTCTCGACCGGCAATCATGCGCGCGCCGTCGCCCATGCGGCCAGGAGCCTGAACGTGCCGGCCGCGGTGTTCATGTCGACGCTGGTCCCGCAGCACAAGGTCGAGGCGGTGCGGGCGCAGGGCGCCGAGGTCCGGATCGTGGGCGAGGGCCAGGACGCGGCCGAGGCGGACGCCAGGCGGCTGGCCAAGGAGCAGGGCAGGGTGTTCGTCTCGCCGTTCGAGGACCCCCTGGTCATCGCCGGGCAGGGGACCATCGGTCTCGAGCTGCTCGAGGACCTGCCCGATCTCGATACCGCACTCGTGCCGCTGTCCGGCGGCGGCCTGATCGGCGGCATCGCCGTCGCGCTGAAGAGCGCCGATCCTGCGATCCGGGTGATCGGCGTATCCATGGAGCGGGGCGCTGCGATGTATGAGAGCCTGCGCGCCGGGCGGCCGGTCGACGTGGTGGAGGAGCCGAGCCTCGCCGACTCCCTGGGCGGCGGCATCGGCCTCGACAACCGCCACACCTTCGCGCTGGTGCGCGATCTGGTCGACGAGGTCCTCCTGGTGAGCGAGGACGAGATCGCCGCCGCGATGGCGCATTGCTACTGGCACGAGCAGCAGATCGTCGAGGGCGGCGCCGCCGTCGGCGTCGCGGCGCTGCTCGCAGGCAAGGTCGAGAGTTCGGGTGAGCGGATCGCGGTGGTGCTGAGCGGGCGCAACGTCGACATGCGGCGGTTCACCGAGCTCATCGGGCTCGACCCGGGGCCCGGCGCCCGGGCGCCCTGATCCGGGGGAGGGGGATGGCGCTCACGATCCTGACCGAGGACGAGCTCAAAGCGTGCCTCGAGCTCGATGACGAGGTCATCGACGCCATCGCCGACGCGTTCACGGCGCTGGCCGCGGGCGGCGTGGTGATGCCGCCGGTCCTGCACATGGACCTTTCCGAGGTGCAGGGCGAGGTCGACGTCAAGACCGCGTTCATGCCGGGACTGCCCGGCTTCGCGATCAAGGTGAGCCCTGGCTTCTTCGACAATCCCAAGCTCGGCCTGCCGAGCGTGTCCGGCATGATGATGGTGCTGTCGGCCCGGACCGGGTGCCTCGAGGCGCTGCACCTGGACAACGGCTATCTCACGGACCTGCGCACCGCCGCCGCCGGCGCCATCGCCGCCCGCCATCTCGCGAGGGAGGATGCCCGCGTCGCCGGCGTGCTCGGCGCCGGCGTCCAGGCGCGCCTGCAGATCCACGCGCTCTCGATGGTACGACCGATCGAGCGGGTCCTGGTCTGGGCGCGCGACGGCGCCAAGGCCGATGCTTATGCCGACGACGTGGCGCGGCGCCTCGGGGTCGACGTGATGCCGGTCGGCAGCGCCGAGAAGCTGGTCCTCGAGTCCGACGTGGTCGTGAGCGCGACGCCATCGCGCGCGCCGCTCGTGGTCGCCGACTGGCTGCAGCCGGGGCTGCACATCACGGCAATCGGCGCCGATGCGCCGGGCAAGAACGAGCTGCATCCGGCGGTGCTCGAGCGCGCCGATCTGGTGGTCTGCGACAGCCGCGCCCAGTGCGCCCGCCTGGGCGAGCTGCACCACGCGCTCGAGCAGGGGATCGAGCCGGCCACCATCGAGCTCGGCGAGATCACGAGCGGCGCGAGGCCCGGGCGCACCGGCCCCGATCAGATCACGGTGTGCGACCTCACCGGCACGGGCGTCCAGGACACCGCGATCGCGTTGCTGGCCTACGACAAGGCAAAGGCCGCGGGTCTCGGCACGACCATCGACAACTGATCGCCGCGAATCGTCGTGCTTACGCCCGCGTCAGGCGACACACTCGGTTCATAGAGCAGCTCGAGATGGAACAGCGCGTCACTCGTCTGGAGGCGCACTTCGAATACATCCGCGATGATCTCGACGAGATCAAAGCGGAGCAAAGGTCGTTCTCTTCGAAATTGGGTGCCCATGAGGCCCTCTTGAACGACATCCGGGTCCAGCTCGCCAAGCGGCCGACGACTGGTCAGTACTGGGGCATGATCGGGATCGTGGGGGCGATCGCCCTGGCGACTGTCGCGATCATCATCACCGGCATCGTCGGCGGCCTCGGCGTCCGGATAGGCTCGCGACCGGTCCTCGTCACGACGGCGCCATGCGGCCTTTTCGCGGCCACCGGCGGACCTCGCACGATGACCGCACGCTTCCCGATCCTGTATCGGCAGGCAACACGGTGTGGCGATCAGAGGCGCCTGGGGCTCACACCATGGGCAGCGGGCGGCGGCGGCGCGCGCCGGACAGCGCCTGAACGGTGATCGCGGTGACGATGATCGCGCCGCCGACAAGCGTGTAGGTGCTCGGGACCTCGCCGACCGCGAGCCAGACCCAGATCGGCGCGAGCGCGAGCTCGGTCAACGACAGCAGCGTGAGCTCTGCGACCGGGACGTGCCGGGCCCCGATGGTGAACACGGTGAGCCCGCAGCCGACCTGCACCGCGCCCATGACGGCGCAGAGCGCGAGGTCGCGCGGGCTCAGCACCAGCGCGCTTGCGATCGAAGGCGCGCCTGCGAGCACGACCGGGAGCGCGATCAGGGCGGCGATCGCGCCCGCAATCGCGACGCAGGGCAGCATGTCGCGCTCGCGGCCGCGACGCAGCAGCACGCTGAAGATCGCGAAGCAGAAACTGGCGCCAAGCGCCAGGAGGTTGCCCCGGATCGTGCCGGTCACCAGGCCGCCCCCGACCATGATCAGGATGCCCACGAGCGCCGCCGCCATGGCGAGCGCGGTCGCCCGCCGGATCGTCTCAGCCAGCATCAGGCGACCGAGAAACGCCGCGAAGAAGGGCGAGGCGCCGAGCATGAACGTCGCGTTCGCGACCGAGGTGTGGTGCAGCGACAGGACGAAGCCGATGAAGCCGCCCGCCAGCGCGAGCGCGGCGGCGACGCCGCTTCCGCCGGCATCGCGAAAGGCGCCGATCAGCCGGCCAGGGTGGCGCAGCGCGATGATCAGGGTCAGCGTGAGCGCCAGCGCGATCGAGCGGAACAGCACGATCTGCCAGGCGCTCGCATCTTCGATCAGGCGGATCAGCAGGCCGCCCAGGCTCCAGAACACGCCGGCCAGCGCCACCAGGACGACGCCGCGGGCGTAGTCCGGATCGACGCCCGCACCGAGGTACGGCGCGAGGCGGGCGGTGCCGGCCGCAGGCTCGGCCGCGAGCGGCACGCCGCCGGGTTCGGGAGTGCCGGAGTTTGCGTCCATGGGCACGATACAAGTCAGGCGCGCTCCCGCTTGTCCATAGCGGTCCCGATCTTCACCTCGGCCGCCGCCCGCCGTAGTCTGGCGTGAGGACGCAACGCATGCGCTTGATTTCTTGTCAGGGCCGGGCATTCTTGGGTCCGGCAATCCATCCTGGAGTCACGCATGGCCCGGCCCTGGGTGATCGGATGTATCCTCCAGAGCCCTAGTGTCGCGACTCCAACTTTTCTTGTCATGCCCGGGCTTGACCCGGGCATCCACGGCTCTTACCGCGAGGCTGTGCGGCGGCTGGAGACGTGGACCTTCGGGTCAAGCTCGAGGGTGACAAAGAGGAGCGCAAACGCTGCACTAGGACAGGGCCGGGCATGACAGACAGGGGGAATCTTCCGTCTGCGTCAGTGCACTGATGGGGGAGGGCAACATGGCGACGTTGATCAAGGGCGGCCGGATCGTCACGGCGATGGACGACTACGTCGGCGACATCCTGGTCGAGAACGGCAGGGTTCGAATGTTGGGCCAGGACCTGCCGGCCGGCGACGGCATCGAGGTCCACGATGCGAGCGGGCTCCTGGTGATGCCGGGCGCGATCGACGTGCACACCCATCTGGACTGGGAATTCGGGACCGCGCGCACGGTCGACACCTTCGGCACCGGCACCATGGCCGCGGCGTTCGGCGGCACCACCTCGGTGATCGACTTCGCCAACCAGCGGCATGGGGAAAGCCCGCTCGAAGGCCTTGAGGACTGGCACCGCCGCTGCGCAAGCCGCTGCGTGGACGTCGGCGCCCACATGATCATCCTCGACCCCTTCCCGCAGGCGCTCGCCGACCTGCGCGCGCTCGCCCGGGACGAAGGCGTCACCAGTTTCAAGCTGTTCATGGCCTACCCGAACGTGCTGATGGTCGACGACGGGGTGTGCTTCTACGTCATGCGCGAGGCGGCCAAGCACGGCGCCGTGGTCTGCGTCCACGCCGAGAACGGCTACGCGATCAACATCCTGGTCGAGGAGGCGGTGAGCGCCGGCAACCTCGCGCCCAAGTTCCACTACCTGACCCGGCCGCCGGAGCTCGAGGGCGAGGCGACCGCGCGCGCGATCACGCTCGCCGAATACGCCGGCGCCGCGCTCTACGTGGTCCACGTCACTTGCAGCCAGGCGCTCGAGGCCGTCGCCCGCGCCCGCGACCGCTCCGATCTGATCCACGGCGAGACCTGCACCCAGTATCTGTTCCTGACCCATGAGGAGCTGGAGCGGCCCGGGTTCCACGGCGCCAAGTACGTGTTCACGCCGCCGCTGCGTAGCCAGGAGCACCAGGACGACCTGTGGCGCGGCCTGCACAAGGGCGATCTCTCGGTGGTCTCGACCGACCACTGCCCGTTCTGCTTCGAGGAAGAGCCGCACGGCCTGAAGTTCAGCAAGCGCCAGGGCGAGCAGGAGGGCTTCCACAAGATCCCGAACGGCGGCCCGGGCATCGAGCACCGCATCCCGGTGCTCTTCGACGGCGCCGTCAAGAAGCGCGGCATGTCCTTGAACAGATTCGTCGAGCTGGTCGCGACCAACCCTGCGAAGCTGTTCGGCATCTATCCCAAGAAGGGCACGATCGCGATCGGGTCCGACGCGGACCTCGTCATCTTTGATCCCGAGCAGCGCTGGACGATCCGCGCCGCCGAGCACAACAGCCGTGTCGACTACTCGCTGTTCGAGGGCTTCGAGGTCCGGGGTCGCGTCAAGAAGACGTTCCTGCGCGGCAACCTGATCGTCGACGGCGACCGCTGGCTCGGGCGCGAGGGCATGGGCGAATTCCTCAAGCGCGGCGAATCCGGGCGGTTGTGATCAGCCACTGCGGCTCGCTACGCCAACCGTGCCGTCAGACGTAGGTTGGGTGAAGCGAAGCGGAACCCAACGTTTCTCAGTGTCCGAGCGCGTTGGGTTTCGCCGTTCGGCTCACCCAACCTACGGCTGCTGGTCGGCGGTGACAG
>JBOHKK010000329.1:0-6846 GCA_050729115.1 Geminicoccaceae bacterium
CGTGCCGCTCCGCACCGACCACCGAGGTCGGTGCTGGGAGCCAGGCACGCGGCCGCGCGCCCCGAAAGAAGGATGATGCCGGGCGAACAAGGTTCGAGCTTGGTGAGCCGGGGATCAGTTCGTCGGGAGACTTGCTGCGAGGTGCGCGGTGATCGGGCCGTCCGGGACCAGCCCGCCCGTCAGGACCTCGCCCGGCACCTCGATCCGGCCGTCCGGGATCAGGGCGCGCCAGTCGTGGTCGATCGGCGCGACGCGCAGCACGTAGTCCTTGCCCCAGGTCCGCTCGCCGAGCACGCTTGCCCCGGCGTGGCGCCGGAGCAGCGCGGCCAGCACCTCGCCGCTGCTGATGGTGTCGGCGCCGACCAGCACCGTGATCCGCCCGCGCCAGACGGCGCCGGACGGCTCCGGGATGGCCAGGACGCGCACTCGATCGGTCTCGATTAGCCGTACGGCCCCCGGCACCGGCCCGGTGAAGCGCGCGGCGACCCGCAGCATGCGCCGGAGCACGCCGCCGTGATTGTGGCGCAGATCGAGCACCAGCTCCGCGTCCGCCGACCGCAGCGCCGCGCTCATCTCCTGGTCGACCTTGCGTCCGAACCGATCCAGGCGAAGGAGCAGGCGGCCCGCGCCCAGATCCGCCGTGCCGGCGACGGAGGGCGTCGTGTCCGCCCACCGGATCTGGTCGCTCGTGGGGTGACGCACCCGCTGCAGGACGGTGCCCCAGGGCCGCTGCCCGAGCGTCGGGGCAAAGCTCGGATCGATGCCGAGGATCGCGGCTCCCGCCTCGCTCGCCGCCGCCGTGGCCAGGGGCTGCGCCAGCGCGAGCGCGACGAGGCCGAGCGTGGCTCGGACCGGGCGGCGCCTGATCGCAGCGAAGAGCGGCGCGATGGCGGTCTTCCCGCTGCGGATCAGTGGCAGTAGTTCAGCGCGCCGACCATGGTGGCGCCCCACGGCTCGTCGCCGACGTCGTCGATCGTGCCGGTCAGCCGGCGCGCTCGGATGTCGATCACCGCCACTTGGTCGGTGTCGCTGAGCGCCACGTAGAGCTTGGTGCCGTCCGGGGTCGTGACCCCGGTCTCCGGCGTGCCGGGCAAGGCGATCTCCCCTACCCTCGCCATGGCCTCGAGGTCGTAGACCACGGCCTTTTTCTCGGCCCGGCTCAGCGCGAGCGCGGTGGTCTCGAACCAGCCGGTGTTGACTCCGGTCACGTCCTCCGCGGCCGGCAACGTCGCGACCACCTCCAAGGTCGCGGTCGCGATCACCGAAAGCGTCCGGTCGCCGTTGTTGGGCACCAGCATGTAGCGGCCATCAGCGGTGCCGTAGGCGCGCCAGGGCAGCGCGCCCAGCTCGAGGCTCTTCTTCAGCTCGCGGGTGCGCAGATCGATCACCGCGAGCCGGTTGCCTTCGCCGTGGGCGGCGAAGCCGAGCCGCCCGTCGGGGGTGCTGGTGACGTTGATGATTCCTTGAAACTCCGCGCCCGGCGCTTGTGTGCCGGCAAGCGGCGACGGCTCGGCGACCTTGATCTCGTCGATGATCGCAGCGCTCGCGACATCGATCACGCTGACGTGGTTGGCGCCGAGGTTGGCGACATAGAGGAGCGAGCCGTCGGGGCTGAAGGTCAGATTGTGCGGATCGAACAGTCCGCTCACCCGGGCAAGCTCGGTCTCGTTCTCGAGCGAGACCAGCGACACGGTGCCGCCGGCGAGGTTGCCGATCGCGAGCAGAAGACCATCCGGCGCGAGCGCCATGTGCTCGGGCTCGTGGTCGAGGCTCAAGGTCCTGGTCTTAAGGGTCGCAAGGTCGACGATCGAGATGGTGTCGTCGGCGGTGTTGCTGGCGACCAGCTTGCCCGCGACGTCCGAGATCGCGACCTGATGCGGCACGTTGCCGACGGGGATCCGCGCGACCAGCTGGTCGGTCCGGCTGTCGATCACGGCGATGTCGGCCGAGGCCCGATTGGGCACGTACACATACGGATCCGCCGCCTCCAGCGCGGCTGCGGGGTCCGCCGCCGCTGCTGCGGCCAGGGTGGCGAGCGCCACCAACCGAAGGACATGAGACATGGGAACCTCCACGTTCCGGGTTGACCCATGCCATCGCGACACGGCGCCCGGTTCGCGTCGTCCCCGACCCGAGACGCGCATCCGCCGGCGCACCCCGGCCGGCGGCATCGCGCTGGCGATCCTGTGGCGGCCGGTCTCCTGGCTTGCGGGTCACCGCCGAACGCCTGGCCTTCCCGGGTGCTCCCAGTGGCCACATAAGGCGCCAGCTCACCACCTACAGTTGCGGGGGCAGCCACGGCTTGGATCAAGACCGCACCGTGTTCCCGACACCGCCACGCCTTCACAACTACGCGGCGATCAATCCCGACGCAAGAGCTCTCGCTTCCCGGGTGACGTACGCGACGTCGTGTCAGGGTTGGAGGGGTCCCTGCGGAGCGAATGACGCCCGCTAGAAAAAAACCCGGACGCCACACGCTTAGCACCGTCATTGCGAGGAGCGCAGCGACGAAGCGATGACGGTCCAAAGCGTGGCATCCACGTTTCTTGTCAGCCGATCCCGAAGGCGAACGGCTCCGGTCCGACCGCCGCGACCCGGCGCAGCGCGTCCAACGCCAGCCTGGCGTTCTTGGAGAACCGCCAGGCCGCCGCGATCTGCCATGGTCGCGTCGCCAGATGGCCGACCACCGCGAGGCTTCGGGTGCGGCCGGCGGCGCTGCTGGCGGCGAACGCGATCGGCGGCCGCATCGCTTCCGCCGGCTCGGCGATCGCGCGCACCACCAGGAGCGGCAGGCCGGCGGACAGGGCCACCTCGGCAACCGCGTGGCTTTCGGTGTCGAGCGCCGCGGCGAACGTCGCCTGGAACGCCCGGTGCTTGGCGCTCGCCGAAACCAACGGCTCGTCGCTGCCGGCGATGCGCGCCACCCGCACGTTGAGCCCGCTGCCCCGCAGCCCTTGCAGCAGCGCGGCGCGCCAGCCGGCGTCGGTCGGGATCGTGCCGCCGCTCGGCAGCACCACGCTGTCGGCGACCACCACGTCACCCGGCCTCAGGATCGGCGCGAGGCCACTGGCGAAACCGAAACTCACCAGTCCCACCGCGCCTCCGGTCCACAGCTGCTCGGCGCCGAGCCGGGCCCGGGCGCCGTTGCCGCCGCTCACGTACGTGAGTGGCGCAACCCCGTCGCCGAAGTGGCGCAGGCAGTCGGCTTCGGCCTGCAGGGCCGTGACCACGCCCAGCCGGATGGCGCCGAGCTGGGTCAAAGGCCGGACCTCCGCGTCGGCATCGGCGAAGCCCGGTTGGATGGCTGCCGGCCAGGAGCTCGTATCGCGAATGGTCGGCGCTGGATCGGTGGCAAGCTGCATGTCCTCGACCTTCTGGCGCGCACCCGGCCCATCCGATCGGAACGGCCGAGCATTCTACCAAGGGTTGGCGCGGGATCTAGCGCGTTTTGGTTTACGTCCGGTTAACGACGAGGGCCGCCGCCCGCTCACCCGAGCGGACGGCGCCTTCGATCGTCGCCGGCAACCCGGTCGCGGTCCAGTCGCCGGCGAGGAACAGGTTGGCCCATGGCGTCTTGGCGCCCGCCCGCCGGGTCTCCTGATCCGGCGTCTGGGCGAACGTGGCGCGCCGCTCCTTGACGATCCGCACCGGCGGCTGCGGTTCTGCGGGCAGGCCGAGCGCCCTCGAGGTATCGGCCCAGAAACGCCTGGCGATCGCCTCGCTCGGCTCGTCGGCCAGGCCGTCGGCCGCGCTCACGGTGAGACTCGCCAGCGCGCCGCGCACGAACAGCCATTCGGCCGTGCCGCCGATCAGCCCGAGCAACACGGCATCGCCCGGCAGCCGGGCGGGCCGGGGCAGCCGGATGTGGCCGTTGACGATGGCGTGGCTCGCGGTCGGCACCGGAATCCCCGGCAACAGATCCCCGATCTGTCCGGGCGGCAGGGCGATGATCAGCCGATCGCCGGGGCCCAGATCGATCCGGCGCGGCCCGAAATCGAGGGTGCGCGCCCGGCCGGCGTGCCACTCGATGCGCCGCAGCCGCTGCCCGAAGCTCACCTCGGCGTCATGCCTTCTTAGAAACCGCAGCGCCGGCTCGATCAGGCTCGCCGCCAGGCTCTCGCGCGCGATCAGCGGCCGGCAGCCCACGGCGCCCTTGGCAAAGCTCTCGCGCAGCGCCGCCCAGAGCAGCCGCGCCGAGCCGGTCTCCGGCGGGGTGTTGAGCACCGCGGTGGCAAGCGGCGCCCAGAACCGTCGCCATAGCGGATCGCTGGTCCCAAGGCACGCCGCGACCGTCTGCTCGGGCCCGGCGCGCGCCAGCCGGAAGGCTCTGAGATAGGCGCCGAGCCGGGTGCCCGGCACCCGGCGCGATCGCACCATGATCCAAAACGGCACCGGGCCGCGATTGGGCCGCAGCAGCCAGCGCTCCCCGGTCTCGAGATCGAGAAATGGAAAGCTTGCGTCCTGCGGCCCGATCAGGCTGTCCGCTGCGCCAATCGTGTCCAGATAGCCGAGCGCGCTGCGATTGCCGCTCACCAGCAGATGGTTGCCGTTGTCGATCACCCGCCCGAGGGTGCGATCGAAGAACGACCGGCAGCGGCCGCCCGCCTGATTGGCCGCCTCATGGACGACGACCCGCCGGCCCTGGCGCACGAGCCGGACCGCGGCGGCCAGCCCGGCGAGCCCGGCCCCAACCACATGGACGGTCGGCATCGCGCTCAGAGCAGGCCGTAGCGCAGCGCCAGCCACAGCCGCTCGGGCTTGGCCAGGCGCACCGGGTCTTCCAGCTGGCGCCAGCCGCGCGCGATCAGGCGGTCGAGGGTGCGGCGGTAGAGATGCATCATGACCAGCGCCGGGCGCAACGCGCGCCGGTCGCGGCGGTCGAAGTGCGCTTCGGCGGCAGCAAACCGCTCCTTCGCGCGCGCGGCCAGGGCATCGCACACCTGGGGCAGGCGCGGATCGCGCAATACTGAGGGCGGGTCCGCGATCGCGATCCCATGCTGCGCCAACAGCTCGCGCGGCAGATAGAGGCGGCCGCGCGCCGCGTCCTCGCTCAGATCGCGCAGGATGTTGGTCAGCTGGAGCGCCTCGCCGAGCGCCAGAGCGCCCTGGCGGGCGCTGTCGCCGTCAGCCCCGAACACCCGGATCGACAACAGCCCGACCGCACCCGCGACGCATCGGCAGTAGCGCACCAGGTCGGTCATGGGTGGCGCGCGCATGATCTCGACGGCGTCCATCTCCATGCCGTCGATCATCGCATGGAACTCGCCGGCCGGCAGGTCGAACCGCGCGATGGGCTCCATCAGAGCAAGCGTGGTCGGGCGGCGCGGCCGGCCCGCGAACAGGGCCTCGATCTCGCCGCGCCAGCCGGCCAGCTCGGCGAGCTTCGCCGTGGCCGGCCGATGGCCGTCGGCGACGTCGTCGACCTCGCGACAGAACGCATAGATCGCATACATCGCCTTCCGCTTGGCGGCCGGCAGGAGGCGCATGCCCCAGTAGAACGACGTGCCGGAGCCGACCACCACGTCGCGGACATGGGCCTCGGCGGCATCCCTGAGGGCTGGCGCCGGCGCGGTCATCGTGGCCTCGTCGCGGGCGATGGTCATCGCGGCACCGCGCCCGGGACGACCCGGCGCCGGATCGGACGGCGGTCCCAAAGCACGCGCCCGAGCCCGCTGAGGCCGCACAGCAGGAACCGCGGGCGCGTGAGCTCGACCCGCTCGGCCAACGGGTCGCGCGCGCGCAGCTCCTTCGCGAGGCGCCGCGCCATCTCCAGGATCACCGCCGATTCCGCCGCGAGACGCGGACTGCGCAGCGCCCGCGGCAGACCTTCGGCCGTGCCCAGCAGATCGTCGACGCCCGCCAGCGCCCGGTCGAGCACCGTGCGCAGCGCCCGCGCGGCGCGCGGCTCCCCCAGCGCCTCGACCCCGATCCCGGCGGCGGCGAAGCCGTCGAGCGGCAGATACACCCGATCGAGCGCGAGGTAGTCGGCCTGGCAGTCCTGCAGGTGGTTGAGCACCTGGAGGGCGTCGCACAAGGGGTCCGAGAAGCGGTAGAGCTCGCTCGCCTCGCCGTGCAGATCGAGCAGGAACCGCCCGACCGGCGATGCCGACAACGCGCAATAGCCGAGGAGATCCCGCCAGTCGCGATAGCGGAGCTTGGTGGCGTCGCGCTTGAATGCCGCGAGCAGGTCGAGCGCGTGCCTGGGGCTCACGCCGGTCGCGACCAGGCTCGCGCGCAACGCCTGAGCCTTGGGCAGGCGCGCGGCAAGCCCCGGGGGGCCGGTCAGCGCCGTCGCGAAGCGCTCCAGGCGCGCGACCTTCTCGGCCGCCGCCAGCTCGGGGTTGTCGGCAATGTCGTCGGCCGCGCGCACGAAGGCGTAGAACGCGGCGACGTGGGGCCGGAGCGCCGCCGGCAGCAACCACGAGCCAACCTGGAAATTCTCGTCGCCCGCCCCCTTGCCCGACGGGGTCTCGAGGGCGGTCGTGTCCGCCGCTGCGTTCCTCATGCGCCAATATGACACCTCAATGGTGCATTGAACCTAGCGGCTCGGACGCGGCGGCGCCAGCGCCTAGTGCACTGACGCATTCGCTTGATTTCCTCGTCATTGCCGGGCTTGACCCGACAATCCACTCTGGAGCCAGCGCCTGCTTTGCGGGTGGATGCCCGGATCATCCTCGGGTTCCAGACCGGGCACGGTACCCCGAACGGTAACCCGAGGACCGGGCATGACCAACAAGGGTGCGTTCCGTTCGCGTCACCGCACTAGCGCATTTTTCGATCAGCTCGCCCCAGCCCGCTCCCCCTCCCAACCACCCCAAGGGTACCATCGCTGGGTGGTTGGGAGGG
>JBOHKK010000330.1:0-6833 GCA_050729115.1 Geminicoccaceae bacterium
GCTCTAGAGCAATTCCCGATGAGGTGGACCCGCCGCGGATCGCGACAGCTTCCGCTCATTGGGGAAAAATTGCTCTGTTTCAAATGATTAGAGCAGCTTTATCCGGACGGCGATCGCCGTTGGCGATCTCGTCCATTCGCATGCTGCTCTAGAGCAATTCCCGATGAGGTGGACCCGCCGCGGATCGCGACAGCTTCCGCTCATCGGGAAAAATTGCTCTGTTTCAAATGATTAGAGCAGCTTTATCCGGACGGCGATCGCCGTTGGCGATCTCGTCCATTCGGATGCTGCTCTCGATCGTGCGCGGGGTTGGTTGGTCGGCCGCGCGCCCGAGGAAGGATGATGCCGGGCGAACGAAGCCTCGAATTTCGTGAGCCCGGCATGAGGGCCAGCTCGGCGGCTCACCCGGGTGCGGGATTGATCACGAGCACATCGGGCGTGGCGGCGCCGCCGATCACGACCCGTTCGCCCTCGACCCGGACCCGGCCGGAGGCGACCAGCTCGAGGGCGAGCGGATAGCAGCGATGCTCGGCGGCCAGCACCCGGGCGGCCAAGCTCTCCGGGGTGTCGTCGGGATGCACCGGCACGACTCCCTGGACGATGATCGGTCCGGCGTCGAGGTCGGCGCGCACGAAATGCACCGTGCAGCCGGAGAAGCGCACCCCGGCCGCGAGCGCCCGACGGTGGGTGTCGAGCCCGAGGAACGCCGGGAGCAGCGACGGATGCATGTTGAGCAGCCGATCGCGCCAGCGCTCGGTGAACCACGCGCTCAGCACGCGCATGAACCCCGCCAGGCAGATCAAAGTTATGTCAGCATGTTCAAGAGACGTGCTAAGGTACCGGTCGAACTCCTCGCGAGCGAGGTGCCGGCGATGGTCGATGATCTCGACCGGAATTCCGGCGGCCCTGGCGTGCTCGAGCCCGGCAGCATCCGGACGGTTCGAGATCACCAGAGCGATCTCGGCCCTGGCACCCGGCCTGGCGCAGGCGGCGATCAGCGCCGCCAGATTGGAGCCCCGGCCGGAGATCAGGACCGCGGTACGCGTCCGGGCCGCGCTCGCCTCAGCGGCCATCCAGACCGTCGACCTGGACGCGCGCCGGACCGTCGCCCGGCACCAGCTCGCCCAGGCGATACACGGTCTCGCCCTGTTCGCTCAGATGGCGCATCACGGCGTCCATGTATGCGGCATCGACCACCAGCACCATGCCGATGCCGCAGTTAAACACCCGGAGCATCTCCGCCGGCTTGATCTGGCCCGCTTCGAACAGCCATAGGAACACCGGGGGCGCCTGCCAGCTGCCGGCGTCGATCCGGGCGACCACGCCTTTGGGCAGGACCCGGGGCACGTTGTCGATCAGGCCGCCGCCGGTAATGTGGGCGGCCGCCTTGATCACGTCGTGGTCGAACAGGTCGAGCAGGCTACGCACGTAAATCCGGGTCGGCACCAGGAGCGCCGAGGACAGCGGCTCCTCGGGCGCGAACGGCGCCGGATCGGCGAGGAACAGACCCTGGCGGCGCATGATCTGACGGATCAGGGAGAAGCCGTTGGCGTGGGCGCCGCTCGAGGCGAGACCAAGGAGCACGTCGCCGGGCCCGATGGTGCCGCGCGGCAGCTGCCGACCCTTCTCGACCGCGCCGACGGCGAAGCCGGCGAGGTCGTAGTCGCCATGCCGGTAGTGCTCCGGCATCTCGGCGGTCTCGCCCCCGAGCAGCGCGCACCCGGCCTCCCGACAGCCTTCCACGATCCCCTCGACGATGGCCTGCGCGATCGCCGGCTCGAGTCGGCTCGTCGCCAGATAGTCGAGGAAGAACAGCGGCTGCGCGCCATGCACCAGGAGGTCGTTGACGCACATCGCGACCAGATCGATGCCGGCCACCCGGTGTCGCCCGCAGCGCGCGGTGAGCTGCAGCTTGGTGCCGACGCCGTCGGTCGCCGCCACCAGAATCGGGGACTTGAAGCCCGCCTCCGCCAGGTCGAAGAACCCCGCGAAACCACCGAGTTCGGGCGCCGCTCCGGCGCGGGCGGTCGAACGCACCAACGGCTCGAGGGCGCGCACGAACGCCTGACCGGCGTCGATGTCGACCCCGGCGCTGTGATAGTCGCTCGCGCCGCGCGGTTTTGGGCTCTCTTGTGTCATGGTGGCAGGCGTGGCTACTTTGGTGCCCGAGGCGAGCTGACGGCGCCCCAACTTAGGCGATATGGACCGCTTTGCAATGGCTCAATCTCGACTGCTCCTGGCTCTGCTTCTGGTCAGCGTGTGCGGCTGGTCGCCGGCCTCGCCGGTACGGGCGCAGACCGTGTCAAATGTGTTCCAGGTGAGCGGAATCCCAGTCGATGCCACCGCCGCCGACGCCGTGGCGGCGCGCGAGCAGGCGCTGCTCCAGGGGCAGATCGAAGGGCTGCGCCGCCTGCTGCGGCGTCTGGCGCCGGCCACGGCTCACGAGCGCCTGCCGGCGGTCGGTCCCGGCCAGATCCAGGCCTACGTCTCGAGCTTCGAGATCGCCGACGAGCGGGTGTCGAGCGAGCGCTATCTCGCGCAGCTGACCGTGCGCTACGACCCGGACGCGGTGCGGGAGTTGCTGCAGACGGCAGCGCTCCCCTATGCCGAGACCGTCTCGATGCCGATCGTGGTGCTGCCAGTGTACCGCACCGGGAACGGTCCGAGGTTGTGGCCGGACGACAATCCCTGGTGGCAGGCGTGGGCGGAGCATCTCGATTCCGAGCGCCTGCTCCGCCTGATCCTGCCGCTTGGCGACCTCCAGGACATGGCCACGGTGACGCCGGACGGGGCGATGGCCGGTGACACCGCCGCGCTCGCCGCGTTGGCGCAACGCTACGGCGCCGACGACGTGCTGTTGGTGATCGCCACCCCGCGCGGCTCCGGGGACGCGGCCGCGGATGCCGAAGCATCGGCTGCGGCGGCACCGCCCGCGCTCGAGCTCGAGGTGCGTCGCAGCGGGATCGAGCAGCCGACCCCGCCCGAGACCCTGGTCGCGAGGCCGGGAGAGACGCTCGAGGCGCTGATGGCCGAGGCCGTGGTCGGCCTGCAGGATTCGCTCGACGAACGCTGGAAGAGCGCCAATCTGTTGCGCTACGACCAGGCTGGCACCATGGTGGTCGACATACCGATTGCACGGCTGTCGGATTGGGTAGAGATTAGCCGGGGGTTGCAGGGACTGACGGAAGTCGATCGGGTCGACATCACCATGTTTGCCAGGAACAACGTCCGCGCCCAGATTCGTTACATCGGTGATCAGATTGGCTTCGAAGAGGCGCTCGGGCGACTCGGCTTGGCGCTATCGCGGAAAGGGGAGTCATGGCTGTTGCTACCGATGGCCGAAAGTCAGAGCCCAGGCGCGCCGGCGAACGCGACGTCGACATCGTCCTGAGCCGGTCGCCGGTCAATCTCGCGAACCTGGTCACCATCGGCCGGTTGCTGACGGTGGTGCCGTTGGTCTGGCTGATCGTCACCCAGCGTCTCGAGGCCGCATTCTGGCTGTTCATCGCGGCGGCCGCCTCCGATGCCGTCGATGGCTACATCGCCAAGAATTTCAACGCCAGGACCAATCTCGGGTCCTACCTCGATCCTCTCGCCGACAAGGTGCTGCTGAACGGCATCTTTCTGGCTTTGGCGATGGGACAGTGGCTGCCGGTGTGGCTGGTGGTCCTGGTCATCGGGCGCGATCTGCTGATCGTCTGCGGGGTCGTGATGATCCGGCGCCGGCATCCGGTGTTTCAGCCGCGGCCGCTGTTGATCGGCAAGATCAACACGCTCGCCCAGATCCTGCTCGCCGCTGGCACCATGGCGCCCATCGGCGGCTGGATCGATCTGGCATTCACGGTGGATGGGCTGATCGTCGTGGTGGCGTTGACCACGCTGTGGTCCGGCGCCGGGTACGCGGCCCAGGCGCTGTGGTCGAGCGGCTCGGAGCAGACTTCTTGAACCAAGGCGTCAGGCTCGCCCTGATCGGGCTGATTCCGCTTCTGACGCTCCTGATCGGCCTGTACCTGTTCCAAGACATCCTGCTGCCGTTCCTGGTCGGCATGGCGGCCGCGTACCTGTTGGATCCGGCGGCTGACCGACTGCAACGCTGGCGCCTCAGCCGGATGAGCGCCACGATCGTCATCTCCGCAGTGTTCTTCGTCGCGCTGGTGCTGGTGGTGGTGCTGCTGTTGCCCACGCTGGCCGCCCAGGCGGCGGAGCTCGCCCGGGAGCTGCCGGCCTATCTGGAGTGGTTGCGCGATCGACTCGTGCCGCGGCTGAACGGCATGTTGAGCCGGGTGGCGATCGAGCTCGACCTGTCGGCCGAGGGCCTGCTGAGGGAGTACTGGACCCAGGGGATGCAGGTTCTGATCAACGCCATCACCGGTCTCCTGCGATCGGGCATCGCGCTCCTCAACATCGTCTCGCTGCTGTTCGTCACCCCGGTGGTCACGTTCTACATGCTGCGCGACTGGGACCGGATGGTCGCGCGCATCCAGGCGAGCATACCCCCGGACTATCTGCCGACCGTGCGCCGTCTCGGGCGGGAGGTCGACGAGGTGCTGGCCGGGTTCATCCGAGGCCAGGTGGTGGTCTGCATGTTCCTGGCCCTGTTCTATGCGATGGGACTGTGGCTGGTCGGTCTGCAGTATGGCCTGATCATCGGCATCTTGACCGGGCTCTTCTCGTTCATTCCCTACATCGGGATGGCGATCGGGATGTGCGTCGGCCTGGCGGTGGCGGCCTTCCAGTTCCAGGATCTGGTCATGATCGGGCTGGTTGCCGGCGTGTTCGCGCTCGGCCAGTTCATCGAGGGCAACCTGATCTCGCCGCGGATCGTCGGCGATCGCATCAATCTGCATCCGGTGTGGATCATCTTCGCCGTGTTCGCGGGTACGGTGCTGTCCGGCTTTCTTGGCACGCTCCTTGCGGTGCCGGTCGCCGGCGTGCTGGGCGTGCTGGTGCGCTTCGCGCTCGCCCAGTATCGCACCAGTGGGCTCTACCGGGTCTCGTCGTCGGCGGGGCGCCGGCCGTGAGCGAGCAGCTCCGGCTGGCGTTTCAGCATCACCCCGCGACCGGCGCCGAGGACTTCATGCCGGCGCCTTGCAATCGCGAGGCGCTGGCCTGGCTCGCGCGCTGGCCGGATTGGCCGGCCCCGGCGTTGGTTCTCCATGGCCCGCCGGGCTGCGGCAAGAGCCACCTCGCGCGGATCTGGGTGCGGCGCACCGGCGGCCGCTGGCTCGATGGCGCGGCGGCCGCAGCCGCGGAGCCCAGCCTGCACCGGACCTGGGTGCTCGACGCCGCCGATCCGGTGGCCGACGAGCAGGCGCTCTTGTCGATCTACAACCGGCTGCAGGAATGCCGCGGTCACCTGCTCCTGACCGCGCGCCGGCCGGTCGGCGCATGGCTGCTGCGCCTGCCCGATCTCGCCTCACGGCTGCGGGCGGCGCCCGCGGTGGCGATCGGGCCGCCGGACGACGCCCTGCTCGGCGCGGTCCTGCTCAAGCTGTTCGCGGACCGCCAGCTGTTGGTGTCCGAGGCCGTGATCGAGTATCTGGTCCGGCGCATGGAGCGTTCGTTCGACGCGGCAAGGCGGCTGGTCGCAGAGCTCGATTCGGCATCGCTCCGCCAGCAACGTCCGATCACCGTGGCGCTTGCGCGGACGCTGTTGGAACAGGATGCGACAACCCGACCCTGAGGGAGGCAGGCATGGATCTCGGCATCGCCGGCAAGACGGCACTGGTGTGCGCCGCGAGCAAGGGGCTTGGCCGCGGCTGCGCCCTCGCTTTGGCCAAGAACGGCGCCCTGGTGACGATCACGGCGCGCACCAGGGACACGCTGGAACAGGCGGCGGCGGAGATGGCGCGCCTGAGCGGCAGCAAGGTCACGCCGGTGGTCGGCGACATCACCACCCCCGAAGGCCGCAAAGGCGCCCTCGCCGCCTGTCCCGCCCCCGACATTCTGGTCAACAACGCCGGGGGGCCGCCGCCGGGCGACTTCCGCGACTGGGACGAGGCGGACTGGCTGAGCGCCTGCAATGCCAACATGATCACCGCGATCATGCTGATCAAGGCGACGGTCGATGGCATGATCGGCCGCAGGTTCGGGCGGATCGTCAACATCACCTCGAGCTCGGTCAAGGCGGCGATCCCGCAGCTCGGCCTGTCCAACGGCGCCCGCGCCGGCCTCACCGGCTTCGTCGCCGGGCTCGCCCGCCAGACCGTCGAGCACGGCGTCACGATCAACAACATCCTGCCGGGACGCTTCGCGACCGACCGGCTGCGCGCGGGCCTGGCCTTCGCGGCAGAGAAGTCCGGCCGGCCGCTCGCCGAGCTCGAGGCCGAATCGCGCGCCCAGATTCCGGCCAGGCGGTTCGGCACGCCCGAGGAGTTCGGCGAGCTGTGCGCCTTCATCTGCAGCGCCCAGGCGGGCTACATCACCGGTCAGAACTTCCTGATCGACGGCGGCGCCTATCCCGGCACGTACTGAGGCAACGACGAGATCGCCTACCGATGTGCGACGTCCTGCTTTCGGGTCGGTCTGCGGAGTTGCTCCCTCGGCCGTACGCCGGGGCAAGGACCATGCCGGGCGAAGGTGCGAGCTTGGTGAGCATGGCGGAAGCTCGCGGCCGCTCGTCGGTCGAGCCCTGGCCGCGGTTCGAAGCCGCTCTTCACCGTCCGACCAGCGGCTGCTAGCTTGGATTTCTCACAGCCAGTGGCTGGCTTCAGCTTGAGCAAGGCACAGACCAGGTTCTGTGGCGCGGCCGAGCTCGACCATTTTCCTTTTGGGTGGACCCGCGGCCCCGGCCCGCTCCCCCTCCCAACCACCCACCGATGGTACCCTTGGGG
>JBOHKK010000331.1:0-6728 GCA_050729115.1 Geminicoccaceae bacterium
ATGGTGCGATGGACCACCATGGAGAGCGAGTCGACCGGCTCGCCGTTGATCAGGATCGAGAGCTTGACCAGCTCCGAAGGCGCATAGCCGTCGAGCTGGTAGTCGAAGCTGGCGTAGCCGCGCGAATAGGACTTGAGGCGATCATAGAAGTCGTAGACCACCTCGTTCAGGGGAAGCCGGTAGACCAGCATGGCGCGCGCGCCGACGTAGGTGAGGTCGACCTGCTCGCCGCGCTTCTCGGTGCACAGCGCCAGAACGTTGCCGAGATGCTCGTCGGGCACCAGAATGGTCGCCTTGATCCAAGGCTCCTCGATGTGATCGATCTGGGTCGGATCCGGCATGTCCGCCGGGTTGTGCAGCTCGAGCAGGCTGCCGTCGGTCCGGTGCACCCGGTAGACCACCGAGGGCGCGGTGATCACCAAGTCCAGGTCGAACTCGCGGGTGAGGCGCTCCTGCACGATCTCGAGGTGCAACAGCCCGAGAAAGCCGCAGCGGAAGCCGAAGCCGAGCGCGCTCGAGGTCTCCGGCTCGTACTCGAAGCTGGCATCGTTCAGGCGCAGCTTGCCAAGGGCGTCGCGCAGATCCTCGAAATCGGCGGCATCGGTCGGGAACATGCCGCAGAACACCACCGGCTGCGACGGCCGAAAACCGGGCAGAGGCGCGCTCGCCGGCCGCCGGTCGTCGGTGATCGTGTCGCCCACCCGGCAATCCGCGACGTCCTTGATGCTCGCCGTGACGAAGCCGATCTCGCCGGGCAGCAGCCGGTCGAGCAGGACGGGCTTGGGCGTGAAGATGCCGACCCGGTCGACCTGATGCACGGCACCCGTGCCGATCATCCGGATCTTCTGCCCCTTGGCGAGCGCGCCGTCCTTGACCCGGAGCAGCGTGACGACGCCGAGATAGGGATCGTACCAGCTGTCGACCAGGAGAGCCTTGAGCGGCGCCGATGCGTCCCCTTGCGGCGCCGGCAGGCGCTGCACGATCGCCTCGAGCACCTCGTCCACGCCGGCGCCGGTCTTGGCCGAGATCAAAAGCGCGTCGCTGGCGTCCAGGCCGACGATGTCCTCGATCTGCTCCTTGACCCGCTCGGGCTCGGCCGCCGGCAGGTCGATCTTGTTGAGCACCGGGATGATCTCGTGATCGGCCTCGATCGCCTGATAGGCATTCGCGAGCGTCTGCGCCTCGACCCCTTGGGTGGCGTCGATCAAGAGGATCGAGCCCTCGCAGGCACGCAAGGAGCGGCTCACCTCGTAGGAGAAGTCGACGTGGCCCGGCGTGTCCACGAGATTGAACTGGTAGGTCTCGCCGCTCTGCGCCGTATGGGCCAGGCGCACCGTCTGCGCCTTGATCGTGATGCCGCGCTCGCGCTCGATCTCCATGGAATCGAGCACCTGCGGCGTCATCTCGCGCGCCTCGAGGCCACCGCAGCGCTCGATGATCCGATCCGCGAGCGTCGACTTGCCGTGGTCGATGTGCGCGACGATCGCGAAGTTGCGGATGCGGGCGAGCGGGGTCATGCCGTCTCCGGCGGGGTGAGAACGTTGTCTTGGGCCATTACTGTCGAGACGGGTGGTCTAAGTGGGTGGCGATCTCGTCGCCTTCGCGCGGGGGCTCGTCGCCGGCGCGATCCAGCAGCGTGAGCGCCTTGCCGACGTCGGCACGCACGGCGCGCTCCTTGAAATAGTCCGCGGTACGCAGCGCCGAGCGCTTCTCCGCGACCGCCACGTTGACGAACTGGTTCAGCGTCGTCCCTTCGGCCTTGGCCACCCGTTCCGCCCCGCGCTTCAGCGAAGCCTGCAGTCTCAGCGCGTAGTTCGCCTTCGTCATCTCGTGCCCTCGAGCGAGTCCCGCAGCGCCGGTCCCGGCCTGCTGATGCAGAGCAAGCAACCGCTCCGCGCCTGCGAAGTCCGCGACTCCGCCGCTGGTTGACCTCACTGCCGGCGGTGGTGACGTTGCCCGGGCGAACAGCGATTGGCGCACTCCTGCTTTGCTCTTGACCCGCTAGCGCTCTTGGTCGCCCTCGTCAGGCGCGTCGGGCAGCCACTCGTCGAGGCTCATTGGCCGGAGGTCCTTCTCGTCCACCTGCCAGATCCCGCTTCCGCTGAAGATGATCCGCTTGCCGGCGCGCGGGAATGAGCTGACCTCGACCCGGCTGCGCTCGCCGCCCATGAGGTAGACGAGGTCCTCGTCGTAGGGGTTGGTCAGGTGATGGGCGACCGAGGGCGTCGCAAAGCCCATGAAATCGCCGGGGCCGACCTCGACCGTCTCGTCGCCGATCTCCGCGCGCCCTCGGCCCGAAAGGATGTAGACGAACTCCTCGTCGGCCTCGTGGGCGTGATACGCGAACGATTCCCTGCCGGGCCCGATGCGGCCGAGCGACAGCCGCACGCGCTGCATGCCCACGAGCTCGCTGAGCGGTCGCAGATGGACCTCCGAGTTGGGGTTCAGGGGCTGACAGAGGCGCATCTCCCGGATGGTCCGAATCTCGGCGTCCGTCAGCAAGCACTTCTTTCTTTCATCATCTGGCACGGGGCGATTTCCCTCCCTCGCTTACTGGTCCTCATTGGCGCAGCACCGCGCCGGTCGTCTTGGCCGCGGCGGCGATGATCTTCTTGGCCGTGGCCTCGATCTCGGCTTCGCTCAGGGTGTGATCGGGAGCCTGCAGGCGCACGGCGACGGCGAGCGACCTCTTGCCCGTCTCCAGGCCGGCCCCGCTGTACACGTCGAACAGCAGGACCTCGCGGATCAGCGCCTTGTCGGCGGCGCGCACGGCGGCGAGCAGGCTCTCTGCGGGGACCCGGTCGTCGACCACGAAGGCGAAATCGCGGTCGACCCGCGGGAACGGCGACGCCTTGAGCGGCGCTCGCGCGCGCGAGGCTTTGGCCTTCGGCCTCGGCAGCCGATCCAAAAACACCTCGAACCCGACCGCCGGCCCGTCGATGTCGAGCTCCCGGACGATCGCCGGATGTACCTCGCCGAACTCGGCGAGCACGGTCTGCGGTCCCAACATCAACCGGCCTCGGCGCCCCGGATGGTAGTGCCCGGCGCCTTCGGCGACCACGCGCACCGCATCCGGCTTGACCTTGCCGGCGGCGAGCGCGGCGAGCGCGTCGGCCCGGGCATCGAACATGTCGACCGCGCGCGGCGGCGCCGTCCAGTGACGCTCGTGGCTGCGCCCGACCCGGATGCCGCCCGCCGCGACCTCCTGCTCGCCCGGCTGCGCCCCCCAAAAGCGTGGGCCCAACTCGAACAGAGTGACGTCGGGCAGATTGCGGCTCTGGTTGCGGGCGGCCGCGCTCAGCAGGTTCGGCAGCAGGCTCGGTCGCAGCACCGAGAGCTCGGCGTTGATCGGGTTGCGCAGCGGCGGCGCGGCGGCGCCGAAGCGCTCGGCGAGGCCCGGCTCGATGAACGACCAGGTGACGGCCTCGGCGAGACCCCGATTGGCGAGACTGCGCCGCGCCGCCGAGCGGACGCGCTGCTCGGGCGTGAACGTCGGATGGCCGACCGCCTCGGTGCGCCGCACCGGCATCGGCGGCACCCGGTCGTAGCCATGGAGTCGGACCAGCTCCTCGACCACGTCCGCCTCCATGGTGACGTCGTGGCGCCAGGTCGGCGGCGTGACCCGGAGCACCTGGTCATCGACCGGGACGGTGCGAAAGCCGAGGGCGCGCAGGTGGCTGATCACCACGTCGGGCGCCAGCGCGATGCCGGCCAACCTTTCGAGCTGAGCGATCCGAAACGTGAACGTCTTGGGCGCCGCCGGCAGCGATCCGGCCACGATCGGCGCGCTCGCCTCGCCGCCGCACAGCTCCAGGATCAGCCGGGTCGCACATTCCATGCCCGGCAGCACCATCGCCGGATCGACGCCGCGCTCGAACCGGGACCGCGCGTCGCTCTCGATCCCCAGCCGGCGGCCGTTGATCGCGGTCCGCTTGGGGTCGAACAGGGCGATCTCCAACACCACCTCGGTGGTCGCCTCGGTGCAGCCGGTGCTCTCGCCCCCCATGATGCCGCCGAGGCTGATCGCGCCGGAGTCGTCGGCGATCACCGTGACCTCGGGGTCGAGCTGGTGGGTCTTGCCGTCGAGCGCCAACAGGTGCTCACCCGGGCGGGCAAAGCGCAGCACGATGTCGCCGCAAAGCTTCTCGGCATCGAACACGTGCAGCGGCCGGCCGAGGTCCAGGGTCACGAAGTTGGTGATGTCGACCAGCGCCGAGATCGGGCGCAGACCGACCGCCGCCAGGCGCTCCTGCAGCCAGCCCGGGCTCGGTCCGTTGCGCAGCCCCCGGAACACGCGGCCGACGAACAGCGGGCACGCCGCCGCGTCGCCTTCGGGAAAGTCGAGCGTGATCCGCAAGGGCGGATCGAACGCGCCCGGAACTTCGCCGAAGTCGCGCGACCTCAGCTCGCCGAGACCCGCCGCCACCAGCTCCCGCGCAATGCCCAGCACGCCGAAGCAGTCGCTGCGGTTAGGGGTCACCGCGACCTCGATCACCGGACCCTCGACCGCGATCGCCTCGCTCGCCGGCCGCCCGACGGGCGCATCGGCCGCCAGCTCGATGATCCCCTCGTGGTCCTCGCCGAGCAGCAGCTCGCGCGCCGAGCACAGCATGCCGTTGCTCTCGACGCCGCGGATCCTGGCCCGCTTCAGGACCTCATCGCTGCCGGGGATGATGGCGCCGACCGGCGCGAACACGGCTTTCATGCCGGCGTGCACGTTCGGCGCACCGCACACCACCTCGACCGCGTGCTCGCCGGTATCGACCCGGCACACGCTGAGGCGCTCGGCGTTGGGATGAGGCCGCACATCGGTCACCTGCGCGATCCGGAACGGCGACAGATCGGCGCCCCGGGTCGCCACCGCCTCCACCTCGAGGCCGAGCATCGTCAACCGGTCGACGATCTCCCCGAGCGAGGCCTCGGTCGCCAGGTGCTCCTTCAGCCAGGGCAGCGTGAACTTCATCGCGACAACCCGCCATAGCTGGTTGGTACGTCGAGCGCGGCGAAACCGTAGTGCCGCAACCACCTGAGATCGGCTTCGAAGAAGGTCCGCAGATCGGGAATGCCGTATTTCAGCATCGCCACGCGATCGATCCCCATGCCGAACGCGAAGCCCTGCCAGACCTCGGGATCGACCTCGACCGCGCGCAGCACGTTGGGGTGGACCATGCCGCAGCCAAGGATCTCGAGCCAGTCGCTCCCCTCGCCGACCACCAGCTCGCCGCCGCCCCGGCGGCAGCCGATGTCCATCTCGGCCGAGGGCTCGGTGAACGGGAAGTAGCTCGGGCGAAAGCGCACCGGGATGTCGTCGCGCTCGAAGAACGCCCGCACGAAATCCGTGAGGCACCCCTTGAGATGGCCCATGTGGGTGCGGCGGTCGATCAGCAGCCCTTCGACCTGATGGAACATCGGGGTGTGGGTCATGTCGGAGTCGCGCCGGTAGGTCCGGCCGGGCGCGATGACGCGATAGGGCGGCGGCCCGGCGAGCATGGTCCGGATCTGCACCGGGCTGGTGTGAGTGCGCAGCACCAGGGGCTCGCCGTCCTGCTCGGCCGCGAGATAGAAGGTGTCCATCATCTGCCGCGCCGGATGCTCGGGCGGGATGTTGAGGGCCGCGAAATTGTTGAAATCGTTCTCGACGTCCGGGCCCTCGGCGACCACGAAGCCCATCTCGCTGAAGATCGCGGTGATCTCCTCGGTCACCTGGCTCACCGGGTGAATGCGCCCCTCCGGTTCCGGGCGCACCGGCAGCGTCACGTCGATCCGCTCGCTGAGCAGGCGACGGTCGAGGTCGGCGGCCTCGAGCTCGGACCGGCGCGCCGCGATCGCCTCGGCGATCGTCCGCTTGAGCTCGTTGTAGCGCGCGCCGGTCGCGCGCTTGGCCTCGGGCTCGAGCTGCCCGAGACTCTTGGTGAGCGTGGTGATGCGCCCCTTCTTGCCGAGTGCGCTCACCCGCACCTCGTCGAGCGTCGAAAGATCCGGCGCCTCGGCCACCTCGCAAAGGAGGGCGCTCTGGAGCCGGTCAAGGTCGATGTCCATCACCGGATCGCTCCCCGATTCAGCCGTCCCGCCAAGCAAAAAGGGGCCATCCGGCCCCTTGCCCGCCCCGGGACCCTGTCGGTCAACCCTCGAGCGCGGCCTGGGCCCGCTTGGCCAGGCTGGTAAAGCCGGCCTGATCACGCACCGCCAGATCGGCCAGCACCTTGCGGTCGATCTCGATGCCCGCGGTCTTGAGGCCGTGGATCAGCCGCCCGTAGGTGAGCCCCTCCAGGCGCGCCGCGGCATTGATCCGCTGGATCCACAGCCCGCGGAAGTCGCGCTTGCGGTTGCGGCGGTCGCGGTAGGCGTATTGCAGCCCCTTCTCGACCCGCCGCAACGCCAGCCGGTAGCAATTCTTGCTGCGGCCCCGGTAGCCCTTGGCCTGAGCGAGAACCTCCTTGTGTCGCGCCTTGGCGCTAACGCCGCGCTTGATCCTTGCCATACCTGCCTCGTCCCGAAACTCCGCTAGCCGCCATACGGCAGCATGCGCTTGACCATCTTGACGTCCGCCGAAGCGACCAAAGTGCGCTGGCGCTGCTTCAGCTTCGCGCTCTTGGGCTGGCTCGTGAGGTTGTGGCGGTGGCCGGCGTGATTGCGCACCACCTTGCCCGTGCCGGTGAAGCGGAAGCGCTTGGCGGCGCTGCGCTTGGTCTTGAGCTTCGACATGACGGGAACGCACTCCGCACAGC
>JBOHKK010000332.1:0-6622 GCA_050729115.1 Geminicoccaceae bacterium
GCGCAACAGCTCGGCAAGCGTGCGGAGCTCCTCGGGGCCGGGCTCCGCCGGCTGGGCCAGAGCCGGCGCGGCGATCAGCAATCCCGCGAGGGTGACGAGGAGAATCAAGCCTCGGCGCATGGCGGTTCATCCGCTTGCTATAATCTTGATTAGCACGACCAGCGGTCCCCGTCTGCCTCGGCGGTCACTTTCTGCGATTCGCCTTCAACCTCGTCGAGTTTGAGGCGTTCGACATCCCGAAAGCCCGCTGGCTCGCGAAGACCGCATGAGATCGCGATCAAGCGTGCGACGTGGTGGCCACGACCGGCCCGAGCGAGGACCACTCCCAGATCGCGACCAGGACCAGGACCAGCGCCGCAGCCGTGGCCAGCATCAGAGGCGACCCGATCGATGAGAGCGGGACCAGCAGGACCAGGAGAACGAGGCCGACGAGATGCGAGAGGGGCAGCCGATTGGCCGTCGTGCGCTTGAACAGGATGTTCCCGGCAAGATACAGCGCCGGACCGCTCATCACCGCGACGATCGTCTCGAGGTCCGTGTGGCCGGTGGGATGAGCGAGAACGAACTCGTCCGCCACGGCGGCCACGATGATGCCGGCGACGATCGGCAGATGAATGTAGGTGTAGGCCAGACGCGCCAGCCGTCCGGGGTCAGCCGTCGTCGCAATGAGCCGGCTGCCGCGCTCGGCGCCGATGCTGAAGTAGATCCACCACATGGCGACGCTGCCGACGAACGCCACCACGAAGGCGGCGGCGGTCTGTGGCGTCCATGCCAGGCTGCTGAACGTCGCGCCGGTGACCAGGATCGATTCGCCCAGCGCGATGATGATGAACAGCCCGCAGCGCTCGGCCATGTGGCCACCTTCGACGTCCCAGTCGGCGGTCGTCGAGCGGCCCAGACCGGGCACGCGAAAGCCTACCGCCGGCGAAAGGTACTCCAGCAACAGCGCCAGCGCCCAGAGTCCGAAACGTGAGGTGCCGTCCGCCAGTCCGCCGGCGATCCAGAACACGCCGGAGAGCACAAGCCATGCGGTGATGCGCTGGAAGTTGCGCCGGTTGCGTGGACTGTGCGTCCGCAACGCCCATAGCATGAACAGGCTGCGCCCCACCTGCATGAACACGTAGGCTGCCGCGAAGGCGAGTCCCCTCGAACCGAAGGCTTCCGGCAGGGACGTCGAGAGCACCAAGCCCGCCAGCATCAGGACGAACAACATGAGGCGGACGGCCGACGTCTCCGGATCGAGCCAGTTGGTGACCCACGAGGTGAAGATCCACACCCACCAGACGGCCATGAGCAGCAGCGTCGCCTGGATGGCCCCGAGAATCGTGAAATGCTCCAGGAGGGCGTGCGAGAGCTGCGTGATGGCGAAGACGAAAACCAGGTCGAAGAACAGTTCGACGAAGGACACCTTGGCGTGCTCGTGCTCCCGCCGTGTGCGAAGGAGACTGGGACGTCTGCCAATGGTCGCCATGCGTCAGATCCCGTTCTGAAGGCGACGGTTGCGCGTCACGGGGCGGCGTGCGCGCGGTCCTCCGGCGCGCGCCCGGCGGTCGGCGGCTCGGGCAGGGCGTTGGCCTTGCAGACCTCGGCGAAGTAGGCCGCGGCGGGGCGCGGCGTGCGTTCCTGCGTCGCGAAGTCGGTCGCGGCCAGGCCGAAACGCGGGGCGGTCCCGGAGGACCACTCGAAGTTGTCCATCAGGCTCCAGTAGAGGTAGCCGGCGACCGGAATGCCGTCCGCGACCGCGGCCGCGAGCGACCCGAGATGGTCGCGCAAGAACCCGAGGCGCTGCTCCTCGTCGGTGGTGGCAAGCCCGTTCTCCGTGACCAGCACCGGCACGCCGTAGCGCGCGAAGCGCGCCAGCTGCCGCTTCAGACCGGCCGGGTAGATCTCCCAGCCGATGTCGCTGAACGCGCGCGGCTCGCCCTGATCGTCCGCGAGCCAGTCGGTCCCGAACAGCGCCGCGGTGCCACGCGGCCGCCACTGCACCACGGTCCGGCAGTAGTAGTTGAGGCCGAAGAAATCGAGCCGCCTCCCGGACCGACCGGCCATCAGGCGCAGCGGCACCCGATTGAGCAAGAGATCGCGCAGCCAAGCCGCCATCCGGTCCAGCGTCCGCGCCGGCTGCCGCGGCACGACCAGCGGTCCGCTGTGCGCGAAGCCGACCAGGGCGTCGCCGCGGTGCCGGTGCAGGATCTCGTAGGCCAGGCGATGGGCGCGGCCCATGTTGCGCAGAGCCCGCCATGCGGCCGCCCAGTCGCCCCGGCGACACGGCGGCCAGTTGCCGGCGACGAAGGCGTTCTTGGCGTACACCGTGGGCTCGTTGATGGTGAGCCACCAGCGCACCCGATCCCCGAGCTGTCCCGCGACGAACTCGACGTAGCGGGCGAAATGGGCGACGTTGCGCGGCACCAGCCAGCCGCCGGCATCGGCGAACCAGGCGGGGTTGGTGAAATGGTGAAGCGTGACCACCGGCTCCATGCCGCGCGCGCGCAGCGCGTCGATCACCGCGCGATAATGAGCGACGGCGGCCAGGTCCCAAGCGCCCTGGCGCGGCTCGATCCGGCTCCATTCGAGCGAGAAGCGATGGGCGTTGTGGCCCCACGCCTGCGCGAGGTCGAAATCCTGCTCGAACAACAGGTAATGCCGGCAGGCGTCGCCCGACCTGAACGGCAGCTTGCCGGCCTGCTCGAGCGCCCACCAGTCGTTCGCGCGATTGTCGCCTTCGACCTGATGCGCGGATGTCGCGGCCCCCCACAAGAATCCGGGCGGGAAGCGAAAAGTCCCTTCGGTGACCGTCGGCGAGTGCTCCTGCGTCGACGTCAATTGGTTGATCCTGAGGTTGCCGTTCGGGGCTCCCGGCCGGCGAAGAAGCCCAAGCTGCGAGGAGCAGATGCTCCTTACGTAGACCGCCTCGTCGCGGCAAGTCGAGGCCGGCCTCCGTCCGCGCCGCCGCGTCACGTGATTCCGATTGACAGGGTCCGAGACCTCCGTGAGTTTCGCACGCCCCTTGGTAAGATCCCGGGTTGCCGCTCGTGCCTGTCAGCTTGTGCGTGATCAACTACAATGGCGAGGGCTATCTGCGCGCCTCCTTGCCGGCGGCGCTCGGGCAGGCCGATCGTTTCGAGGAGATCCTGCTGGTTGACAACGGCTCGACCGACGGCAGCCTCGACCTCCTCGCACGCGAGTTCCCGACGGTGCGGGTGGTGCGGTTGGGCCAGAATCGGGGCGCCGGAGCGGCGCGTAACGTTGGCGTCCGCGAAGCCAGGACTGACCTGATCCTGTTCCTCGACAACGACGTATTGTTGTTGGAGGGCTGCATCGAGCGTCTCGTCGACGCGCTCCGCGACCACCCCGACGCGATCGCGGCGGCGCCGAGCGTGCTCTATGCGAAGCTCCCCGACGTCGTTCAGTATTGCGGCGCCGACAATCACTACCTTGGTCTGATGATCCTGCGCCAGGAAAATACTCCGCTGGCGCAGGCTGACACCAGTATCCGGCGCACCGAATCTCTGGTCACCGCATGCTTTCTAATCGATCGCTCACGATTGGTTGATGACCATCCCTTCGACGAGATTTACTTCTATCACATGGAGGATCATGATCTCGGCGTGCGGCTGCGGGCTCTAGGGCACGCGATTCTGGCGGTGCCGGAGGCGCACGTCCTGCATGGTGAAGGTCAGGCGGGCCTGTCGATCCGCAGGATCGGCAAGTACACCCCTACGCGGGTCTACTTCTTGATCCGGAACCGCTGGCTGTTTCTTTTCAAGACCTACAAGCTGCGGTCGCTGATTCTGCTCTCTCCGATGCTGTTTTTCTACGAGTGCGCGCAGCTGGTGATGGTCATCAAGAAGGGTTGGGCGCGCGAATGGGCGCGCGCGGCCGGCTGGATCATCAGCGAGTTCCCGACCCTGCTGGACCTGCGGCGGTCCGTGCAGACCACGCGCAAGGTTCCGGATCGCGAGCTCTTCTCGGACGGGCCGATCCCGTTTCGCACCGAGCTGGCAAGCGGTCGGCTCGAGCTGGCGGGGCGGCGCGCCCTCGACTTCATCAGCTCCCGCTACTTCGAGAGCGTCAGGCGATTCCTGTGAGCCCGAAGGCTAGCGTCACTTGACGAGGCAGGAAGTGGTCGGCGGTCCTCCAGCTCGGGCGGACGGGTCGGCCAGACCTTCGCCTGGGGCGCGCCCGGCGCGATCCGGCTTCCGGATCGCCATGGTCGCCGCCTGTCCGTTCCCCTTCGGCCGGGGCACGCCGATCCGCATCCAGCGCCAGGCCGAAGCGCTGGCCGCGCGCGGCCACGAGGTCCACGTGGTGACCTACTTTCTCGGCACCGCCGGGCCGGTGGCGGGCGTGACCGTCCACCGCACGCCGCGCCTGCCGATGTACCGGACCACGTCGCCGGGGCCGACCTATCAAAAGCTCCTGGCGCTGGACCCCATGCTGGTGGGGACGCTGTTCCGGCTCCTGCGCGCCCGGGACATCGACATCATCCATGCCCACCATTACGAGGGGCTGCTCGTCGCGCGCGCGGCCAAGGCGTTCACCAGGCTCCCGCTGGTCTACGACGCGCACACGATGCTCGGCTCGGAGCTCGGGTTCTTCCGCCTGGGCCTGCCCCGCCGGCTCACCGTGGCGCTCGGCGCTCAGCTGGACCGGCGATTGCCGCGGCTCGCCGACCACGTCATCAGTGTGACCCATACGATTCGCGACCACCTCGTCGCGCGCGGCGTCGTCTCGGACGCGCAGATCTCGGTGATCGGCAACGGCGTCGAGTTGGAGCAGTTCCGGGCCGACGTGCAGCCGCCCTGGGGGGCGGACGCGCCAAAGCGCATCGTCTTCACCGGGAACCTGGCGCCGTATCAGGGCGTCGACGTCCTGCTCGAGGCGTTCGCCGTGGCGAGCAGCAAGCGGCGGGACATCCGCCTGCAGATCGTCACCGATTCCGACTTCTCGACCTACGAACCGACCGCGCGCGAGCTGGGAATCCGGGATCTCATCGAGGTCGTCGCGGCGCCTTCGTTCGCCGATCTGCCGGCGCTGCTCGAGACCGCGCACATCGCCGCCAACCCGCGCGTCGAGGCCGACGGCATGCCGGTCAAGCTGCTCAACTACATGGCGGCGGGCAAGCCCATCGTCTCGTTCGAGGGCTCCGCGCCCGGCCTGACCCACGGCCACACCGCGTGGCTGATCGCCGGCGGCGATCCCGGGGCATTCGGGCAGGGCCTCCTCGAGGTGCTCGAGGATCCCGAACGCGCGCACGCGCTCGGACGCCGCGCCCGCCGCTTCGTCGAGGAGCACTATCGCTGGCCCATCCTGGCGGAGCGCATCGAGCGGGTCTACCAAGCCGTGCTCGAGCCGGCGTGACGATCCTGGCTCTGTCGTGTAAAATCCGGCATCCAGGAGCAGACGGCCCAGTCCCAGGTCCGCGCTTCGGGTCGAGAGCGGCTCGAGGCGTGGCTCTGGACAGGGCGGAAGGTGAGAGGCCGATGCGGATGCCGGAGCGAACGCGCGGGGTTGGCGTGCCGCTCCGCACCGACCACCGAGGTCGGTGCTGGGAGCCAGGCACGCGGCCGCGCGCCCCAACGAAGCTGTCGCAGCGCCTGAACCGCAGGCGGTCGTCGAGCGCGGCACCGCACGCGCGAACCGCGGGGCGCCATACCATCGGTGGCGCGATTCGTTGCCCCGTTGGACCGGCGGATCGCCGGCTGCGCCCCAGCCTCGGGGACTTCGCCGCCGCCGCCCGCGCATCCGAGCCTGCAGCGACCGAGCGCTTCTCTTTGCGCCATTCTCTCGAGCAGCAGCTTGCCGAACCGGAGCATGGCCATGGCCGACTTTTCGCTTAGACCGACGCGGGTGCTGGTGACCGGGGGCGCCGGTTTTCTGGGCAGCCATCTGTGCGAGCGCCTGGTGGCCGCGGGCAGCGAGGTGGTGTGCGTCGACAACTACTTCACCGGCACGCGGCGCAACATCGGCGGCCTCCTGGGGCACGCCAGCTTCGAGACGTTGCGCCACGACGTCACCTTCCCGCTCTACGTGGAGGTCGACGAGATCTACAACCTGGCGTGCCCGGCCTCGCCGGTCCACTACCAGCACGACCCGGTGCAGACGACCAAGACCAGCGTGCACGGCGCGATCAACATGCTGGGTCTGGCCAAGCGCCTTGGGGCCCGGATCCTGCAGGCGTCGACCAGCGAGATCTACGGCGATCCGCACGAGCACCCGCAGCGCGAGGAGTACTGGGGTCACGTCAACGCGATCGGCCCGCGCTCGTGCTACGACGAGGGCAAGCGCTGCGCCGAGACCCTGTTCTTCGACTATCGCCGGCAGCACGACCTGACGATCAAGGTGGCGCGGATCTTCAACACCTATGGCCCGCGGATGCACCCGAACGACGGCCGGGTGGTCTCGAACTTCATCGTCCAGGCGCTGACGGACGGCGACATCACGGTCTATGGCGACGGCCAGCAGACCCGCTCGTTCTGCTACTGCGACGACCTGATCGACGGGCTGGTCCGGCTGATGGCCACGGCCGCCGAGGTCACCGGGCCGATCAACCTCGGCAACCCGGCCGAGATCACCATCCGCGAGCTGGCCGAGACGATCGTGGCCATGACCGGGTCGCGCT
>JBOHKK010000333.1:0-6621 GCA_050729115.1 Geminicoccaceae bacterium
TCCTTGACCAACTCCAGAGCGGAATTGGCGTCGAGGAAATTGTTGTAAGACATCGCCTTGCCGTGGAGGACCCTCGCCCGCGAGACCGACGGCTCGGCCGCCGTGGGATCGCGATAAAACGCGCCCCGCTGATGCGGATTCTCGCCGTAGCGCGACAGCTGATCGCGCTTCGCTGCGATGGTCAGATGCTCCGGCAGGAGCTCGCCGGTGTGCTCCGCGAACCACTGCGCGATCGCGGCATCGTAGGCGGCGGTCCGGGCAAACGCCTTCGCCGCAAGCCGCTGCCGGAGCTCGGCCGTGATCTCCCCGCCATGCGCCCGCATGCTTTCGAGGACCTGGCCATAGTCGGCGGGATCGACGACGATGGTCACGCTCGCGTGGTTCTTGGCGGCGGCGCGGATCATCGCCGGACCCCCGACGTCGATCATCTCGACCGTGGCCTCGTAGCCGGTGCGCTCGGCCACCGTGGCCTCGAACGGGTAGAGGTTGACCGCCACCAGATCGATCGGGGGGATGCCCAGCGCCGCGATCGTCGCCATGTGCGCCTCTACGTCGCGCCGCGCCAGAATGCCGCCGTGGACCGCCGGGTGCAGGGTTTTGACCCGACCATCGAGGATCTCGGGCGCGCCGGTCACGGCGGCCACGTCGGTGACCTCGAGCCCGGCGTCGCGCAAGGCGCTCGCCGTGCCCCCGGTCGAGACCAGCTCGACCCCGAGGCTCGCCAGCTCCCGCGCGAAATCGACCAGGCCGGCCTTGTCCCAGACCGACAGCAGGGCGCGCCGCATCCGATGATCGGTCATGGCGTGGCTCCGAGACAGCGACCGGCGCTCTGGTAGCCCCTCAGCCGTGCCGTCGCAAGCGGGCGATGAAGAACCCGTCGAGTCCGCCGCGCTCCGCGAGATCGCAGGGCAGGGTGCGGACGTCGCCCTCGGCGGTGATGTCGATCGGCAGTCCGTCGAGCTCGCTTGCCCGAACCGGCAGGCGCGCGAGCGGCAGGTCGGGGAGCGCCTGCGCGATCACCATAGCGCCTTCCTCCGGCTGCAACGAGCAGCTGGCGTAGGCCAGAATGCCGCCCGGCTCGAGCATCGCCGCTGCGGCGGCGAGCAGCTGCCGCTGCAGCGCGGCCATGCGCGTGACGTCGTCCGGGGTCTTGTGCCAGGCGATGTCGGGATGGCGCCGGATCGTGCCGGTGGCGGTGCACGGGGCATCGACGAGCACGTGGCCGACCGGCCGCGGCGGGCGCCAGGAGAGCGCATCGGCGATCTCGATCCGGGCGTCGAGCCGGAGCCGCTCGAGGTTGGCGCGCAGGCGCAGCGCCCGCCTGTCCGAAAGCTCGACCGCGATGACCTCGGCGCCGGCCGCGGCCAGCTGCGCGGTCTTGCCGCCGGGCGCCGCGCACAGATCGACGACGCTTCGGCCATCGATCGCGCGAAGCAGGCGTGCAGGCAGGGCCGCGGCGGCATCCTGGACCCACCAGGCGCCTTCGGCATACCCCGGCAGATCCTCGATCGCGCCGCCCGCCTTGCAGCGGATGGTGTCGGCGTAGAGACGCTCGGCGCCGAGCCGCGCCGCCCAGGCCTCGGGATCGGCCTTGACCGAGAGGTCGAGCGGCGGCTCGACGAGGTGGGCCTCGGCGATCGCCCGCGCGCGGGCCTCGCCGTAAGCCCGGCACCAGCTCTGCCAGAGCCAGTCCGGCGTGTTCAGCCGGGCGGCGTCCTGGCCCGCGAGGCGCTCCTTGCCTTCGCGCCCGACCCGCCGCAGGACGGCGTTGATCAGGCCCTTGGCGAAGGCGTGCGGACCGGTCGCCAGCGTTACGGTCTCGGCGACGGCGGCGTGCGCCGGGGTGTCCAGGAACAGGAGCTGCGCGGCGCCGAGCCGGAGCAGGTCGTGCACCCCGAGCGCCTTGGGGCGGCTCCGCAGGAACTGATCGAGCACGGCATCGATCTGGCCGAGCCGGCGCAGCGTCACGGTGACCAGGAGGCGGGCGAACGCGCGATCGCGGCCATCGAGCGAGGCGAGCGCGGGATGGCCCGCGAAGGTCTCATCGAGCGGGCGCGCCTCGCCCAGAACCCGATCGAGCACGTCCAGCGCCACGCCACGGGCATTTGCCGCGCGGACCATTCGGGCGGGCTCAGGCGGCCGGCTGATCGAGCGGCTGGGCCTGCAGCGCGCGGCGGATCAGCGCCGTGGTCTCGGCCGGCCCGTAGTACGCCACGAACGAGCCGAAGCGCGGCCCCTCGGTCTGGCCAAGCAGAATCTCGTAAAGGGCCTTGAACCAGGCGCGCAGGTCGTCGGCGAAGCCGTGGCGCTTGCCGATCTCGTAGACCTCCTGCTGGATCGCCTCGGCGACAGCTGCGAGCCGATCCGCGCCCGGCACGGCGTCGGGCTCGAAGGCATCCAGCCAGTCGGCCAGGTCGGCCAGCGCCGCGCGCTCGTTCTCGCCGGGCCGCCGATAGGTTTTGCCCGGCTTGACGAAGTCGCGGTAGTACGCGAGCGCGTGCTCGATCAGCTCCTCGAGCATCGGCGCGTTCGCGGGCGTGGCATCGGGCGCGTAGCGGTTGACGAAGCTCCAGAGCACGGCCGGCGCCTCGGCGTTCACGACGCTCGCGAGGTTGAGCAGCATGGCGAAGCTGATCGGCAGCCGGTACTGTGGCGGCCGGCCGTCGTGGATGTGCCAGACGGGGTTGTGCAGACGCTCGTCCGGCGCCTGCTGCCGGTACCGCTCGAGCAGGCCGAAGTAGTCGTCGACGTGGCGCGGGATGACGTCGAAGTACAGCCGCTTCGCTTTACGCGGCGCCTGGAACATGTAGAGCTTCAGGCTGTCCTTGGTGCCGTAGGCGAGCCACTCGTCGACCGTGATGCCGTTGCCCTTGGACTTCGAGATCTTGTGGCCGTGCTCGTCGAGGAACAGCTCGTAGGAGAAGCCCTCGGGCGGGACGCCGCCGAGGATCCGGCAGATCCGGCCCGAGACCTTGACCGAATCGATCAGGTCCTTGCCGGACATCTCGTAGTCGACCCCGAGCGCGGTCCAGCGCATCGCCCAGTCCGGGCGCCACTGCAGCTTGGCCTGCCCGTCCATGACCGGCTGCTCGACCAGCTCGCCCGCCTCGTTGCGATAGACGACGGTGCCGGCCGCGGGATCGGTCTTCAGGATCGGCACCTGGAGCACGCGGCCGGTGGTCGGGCAGACCGGCAGGATCGGGCTGTAGGTCTCCTGACGCTCGGCGCCGAGCGTCGGCAGCACGACCCGGAGAATCTCGTCGTGGCGCTCGAGCACGCGCCGGAGCACGTCGTTGAACCGGCCGGAGCGGTAGCATTCGGTCGCGCTCACGAACTCGTACTCGAACCCGAAGCCATCCAGGAATGACTTCAGACGATCATTCATGTTGTGACCGTAACTCTCAGCCGTGCCGAACGGATCGGGAATCGATGTCAGCGGCTTCTGGAGATGCCCGGCGACCATCTCCGCATTGGGGATGTTGTCCGGGATCGCACGCAGGCCGTCCATGTCGTCGGAGAACGCGAACAGCCGGGTCGGCAGGTCCGAGAGCCGGGCGAAGGCCTGGCGCACCAGCGACGTCCGGAACACCTCGGCGAAGGTACCGATGTGCGGCAGCCCCGATGGGCCATAGCCGGTCTCGAACAGCACGAAGCCCTTGGCGGGCGGCGCCCTCTCGACCCGCTCGAGCAACCGCACCGCCTCGACCACCGGCCAAGCCTTGCTCGCGCGCAGGAGCTCCCGATCTTCCGCCATTCTTCCCCCGGTCATCGCCGCCGCTTTCGCCTGCATCCTAGCCGCTTTGCCCGCCCTTGCCAGAGGCTGCGAGTAGGGTTAAGAAGAGCGGGGAACCCTGAGCCGTTGGCAGCGACAGCGGGCGGCAAGCGGCAATCCTTTAATGCAGTCTAAACAGGTCATCGGGTTCGTCAGACGCCAGGTGTGACGTCCGTCTGGGCGAAGTCGCCGCCCTTGAACAGTAAGGGAAGCCCGGTGGTCTTAGCGAGAGCATAGGCAAAGCAGTCGCCGAAATTGAGCCCGGCTGGATGATTGCCCCTGCCGTAGGTCCGATAGGCCCGGCGGGCGACCCGCACCTGATCCACCGTGACCGGCTCGACCCCGAGACCAACATCAACGACGAAGTCGTCGAGATCGCCTCCGGCCTCGAGGCCAAGGCGGCCTTCGATCACGAAGCCCGCCTCAAACAGATTGGCGGCCGAGATCAGCCGCGGCCGGGCGTCGGCGATGGCCCTCGTGAACCGCTCCGCCTCCGGCTCGAGGAGCAAGATGGCAATCAGCGCCACCATCAGCGAGGTAGACCGCGCTCGTCGTAGCCGATGATCTCGTCAGGCGAACGAGCGTCGATGACCGGGCGAGCGGCGCATCGGCGCGCGATCGCCATCAGATGCTCGACCGACGCCCGGCCGCGCTGTCGCTCCTCGCGCTCCAGCCGCTCCTGGACGGCGGTCCGTACGGCCTTGGTGATGGACTCGCCGGTCACCTCGGCGAGCCGGCGGGCGAGTCGATCGGTATCGGGGTCCTTGATGTTCAGCATCCGTAGGCCCATGGCAAGAAGATCAGCGATTTTCTACCATACATTTGGACGGCGGCTCGGCGCAAGGAAGCGCCGCCGCCCTACCAGCGCAAGGTGGCGATGGCGGCGGTCGGGCAGTGGCCGTGGCGCGCGCAGACCGCGGAGAGGCGCTCCGGATCGGGGGCGGCGCCCGGCAGGGTGCCGAGTTCCTCGGCATGGATCCCGCGGGTCACGAACAGGCTGTCGTAGCCGGCCGCGACGGCACCCTTGATGTCGGTTGCGAGGCTGTCGCCGACCACCAGGATGCGCGCGTCCTCCGCTTGGCCGAGGGCGCGGGCGGCGCGCCGGAAGATCGCCGGGTCCGGCTTGCCGTGGTAGATCACCCGGCCGCCGTGCGCCTCGCGATAGTGCCGCGCGAGCCAGCCGGCGCAGGGCGCGCTCGCGCCGCTCTGCCGGTGGATCACCAGATCCGGATTGACGCACACCATCGCCAGACCCTGCGCCGCGGCGGCGCCGAACAGCGCCCGATAGCGCTCGATCGGGTCGGACTCGTCGAACAGCCCGACCGCCAGGAGAAAGTCGGCCTCGGCGACCGACTCGACCCGGCGGTAGTCCAGGCCGTCGACCAGGCCGGTGTCCCAGCCCGGGCCGACGAAGAGATATGCCTGCCCCAATGCCGCGTGCAAAGGATCGTCGCGCGCGGCGAGCGCGGCGTGCGCGGAGTCACCCGAGGTGACCAGCACCTCGTAGGCGTCGGCCGGCACGCCGATCTGCCGCAGCCTGCCCGCGGCGTGCCGTGAACGTCTTGGCGCATTGGACAGCACGGCGACCGGCTTGCCCGCCGCGCGCAGCGCCGCGAGCGTCTCGAGCACGCCCGGATAGGGCTCGATGCCGCCATGCAGCACGCCCCATTGATCGAGCAGCAGGGCGTCGTAGTCGGGGGCGATCTCACGGAGGCCTTGGATCAGCGTCACGGGGGGGATCAGTGGCACTGAGGCGGCGGCCATGGCTTGTCCGGTATGGTCGTGGACGGCACGTTCTGGCACGCCGGCCCGGCCCTTGTGAAGCCGGCTCCCGGTCAGGCGGCGCTCTGCCGGCCCGCGTCGCTCAGCTCGAACACCGGTCCGGCATCGGCATGGCCGACCACCAGCGCGAGCCCGGCGGCGTTGAACCTGGCGCTGGAGGGGATGGGCGCACCGGCGTCGAGCTCGAGCTGGACGATGTCGAAACCGAGGCGGCGCAGCTCCGCGGGAGAAGCCGGGTGCCTGCCGATCCGCCGGAACGCGACGGCGATGCCGCGATCGCGCAGGCATGCGAGCACGCTTCGGGCGGGCGCCGGCAGCCGGGTACGCCCGAGGACCACGGCGAGCCGGCTCGCGAGCGCCGGGCTCGTCGCAGCCAGCGCCTCCAGATCGGCGACGAAGGTCGCATCGCTCAGGCTGTCCGGATCGATCCGGCAGAGCAGCCGGAGGTGCGGCAGGGCGGCGGTGCGCAGGTGCGCGACGCAGCGTCGCACCAGCATCCGATCGAGCCACGGTAGCCAGCCGTTCTTGGCAGCAATCATGCGATAGCGGCCGGGCGCGAGCAGCCCTTCGGCGGCGCGCGGGCGCGCGATCGCCTCGAAGAACCGGAGGTCCGGCCGCTCGGCGCTGGACAGCGGCCGAAGCAGCGCATCGATCCGCCCGGCTTCGAGGCTCCGGTGCAGCGCATCCGGCGCGACCGCCGCGACCTTGCGCCGGCGCTCGAACCATGGTGGCAGCATGGCGATCACCTCTGGGAGGATGGTAATACCACGACACAACTATCAGTTACAATTGGTCATCGTGGCGGTTTCGGTAGCGACGCGACTCGGTGCGCCGATCGTTAGCGCGAGCACGCGCGCGTCGGGATCATGCCTGGCCTTCCGCTCCCGGTCCGCTGCCGGACCTTGGATTCGCGACCGGTTCGGCTATTTGACGCTTGCGACGGTCGTGAACCGTCGGTGAGGTCGAGGGAAGCCATGGCGAGCGAGAGACGGAGACCCAGGTTTCGGCGCGGGCGCGCGACGCCGCTCGAGCTTCTGCGCGGCGTGGCCCGGCTCGCTGTCGTCGGC
>JBOHKK010000334.1:0-6618 GCA_050729115.1 Geminicoccaceae bacterium
GCGGCAGGGCTCGAGCGCGCCGGTCGCGCCGGCGCAGCCGCGCTCGCGTACGACACCATTCTGCGCCGCTGGCCCGACAGCCTCGGGGCGCTGATCGGTCGCGGCAACGCCCGCTACGCCGCGGGCGATCTGGACGGCGCGGAGGCCGCGTATCGCTCGGCCCTCGACCGCCATCCCGGCGCCGCCGTCGTCTGGAACAATCTCGCCGACGTCCTCGCGACGCAGGGCGAACGCGATGCCGCGCTGATCGCCGCCAGGCGCGCGGTCGCCCTCGGCGGCCCCCATGCCGCGACCTATCGGCAGACCCTCGACCAGATCAGCGGCGCCCCGGCTCGTTTTGAGCCTGCGAGGCCCTGACGCCGATCGGCAATGCCCGAGCCTGGCGATCGGCCGCGCGCCGGAGCAAGCGGCGTGATCGGCCGGCCGGGCCGTGTGCCCAAAGGCAAGGCGCCGCAACCGCTGCTGCCGTACCCGGCATCGCTCCGATAGGTCGCCTGCTCTTCAACCTGCTCGGACGATCCATGAGATCCAGCTCGCGCTAGGCGGCGCTGGCGGTCGCCAGCAGTTGGCTGGTTGGCCGCGCGCCCGAGGCAAGCGCGGGGTCGGGGCTCGAAGGCATGGCGCATCGTCGGCGTCCAAGGACGACCCTGGGGTTGGCTGGTCGGCCGTGCGTGGTGCCGGGCGAATGGGTTTCGTGAGCCCGGCCCGGCGGGGCACGGGATGGCGCGGTCGGTTCCGCTCTTTGCCTTCGCAGGGCATTCGGGGCTGTTCAGGCGCAGCTTTGAGCGGCAGGATGGTCGAAGCGACCAGCGTCGAGGGGGCCTGCCGTGGCGTTGATGTTCTTGAGCCCGGACGATCCGGCCGATGCCTGGCGCGCGGAGTTGCAGGCGCGCATGCCGGAGCTCGAGGTCCGGATCTGGCCGGATGTCGGCGATCCGGACGCGATCGAGATCGCCCTGGTGTGGCGCCCGCCACCCGGCGAGCTGGCACGCTATCGCAAGCTCAAGGCGATCCTGTCGCTCGGGGCCGGCATCGACGGCCTGCTCGCGGATCCGGACCTGCCGGATGTGCCGCTTACCCGCATGGTCGACCCGTCGCTCACCCGCACCATGACCGAGTACGTGCTGCTCGCGGTGCTGCGCCACCACCGTGAACTCGATCGCTTCGAGCGGGCGCAGCGGGAGCGCGAGTGGGCTTACGCCTTTCCGCCGCAGGCATCGGAGCGGCGGGTCGGCATCATGGGACTCGGCGAGCTCGGCTCGGCGGCGGCCAGGCAGCTCCTGGCCCACGGCTTTCAGGTCCTGGGTTGGAGCCGCAGCCCGAAGGCGATCGAGGGCGTGGTCAGCTACGCCGGTCGCAGCGAGCTGCACAGGTTCCTCCACCGCACCGACATCTTGGTCTGTCTGTTGCCGCTCACGGCCGATACCGCAGGTATCCTGGATGCCGCGACGTTCGCCGAGCTGCCGCACGGCGCCTTCGTGATCAACGTCGCCCGCGGTCAGCACTTGGTCGAGAACGACCTGGTGGAGGCGCTCGATTCCGGACATCTGGCGGGCGCGACCCTGGACGTGTTCCGCGCGGAACCGCTGCCGCCCGACAGCCCGCTCTGGAGCAATCCGAAGGTTCTGGTGACGCCGCACGTCGCCAGCTACTCGGCGCCGGCGACCGCCGCGGACGGCGTGGCGGCCAACATCCGCCGCGTCCTGGCGGGCGAGCCGCCCTTGCACCGGGTGGATCGCACCAGGGGGTATTGAATCCACCGGATCGGCCGCTGGCGAGCCGCCGGCGGTTGCCAGCCGGGCTGCGCTTGGCATGGCGCATGCCCAAGAAATGCGCAGCCGCAGCGGCTCGATGGTGACCCCGATCGCCTGAGGGGCTGCCGAGCCACGAGGCATTTTGTCTATAATTTAGGCAGTTGCTTAGATTGGCGCGGAAATAGGCATTTTCGAGTTGAAGTCCGTGCCATCAGCGTATAACCATCCCTGCCGCGAGTACCGGTTGCCGGGAATGAACCAAGAGTGTTCCGGGAGCTTTCGGTCATGTTCAAGATCGCGCGGCGGTTGCACCTCGTCTCGCTCTCATCCTTTGCTGCCTTTGCCTTTGCGTTCTGGCCGATCAGGGCGTTCAGCCAGGAGGGGGCGCCGCAACTGAGCGACGGCGACACCGCATGGATCATCACCGCGACCGCTCTGGTGCTGTTCATGACCCTGCCGGGCCTCGCGCTGTTCTACGGCGGTCTGGTCCGCGCCCGCAATCTGCTCTCGGTGCTCATGCACTGCTTCTCGATCTGTTGCGTGGTCTCGGTGCTCTGGCTGGCGATCGCCTACAGCCTGACGTTCGGCGAGGGCAATGCGGTGATCGGCGGCCTCGGCCGGGTGTTCCTTTCCGGCGTCGGCACCGAGACGCTCGCGGGCGCAATCCCCGAGGTCGTGTTCTTCATGTTCCAGATGACCTTTGCGATCATCACGCCCGCGCTGATCGTCGGCGCCTATGCCGAGCGCATCACCTTTCCCGCCGTCCTGCTGTTCAGCAGCATTTGGCTGCTCCTGGTCTACGCCCCGGTGGCGCATTGGATCTGGGGCGGCGGCTGGCTCGCCGCGCTCGGGGTCATGGACTTCGCGGGCGGCCTGGTGGTCCACCTCACCGCCGGCGCCTCGGCGCTGGTCCTGGCCTTGGTCATCGGCCGCCGGCGCGGCTTTCCCCATGACGCGATCACGCCGCACAGCCCAGGCCTGACCATGGCGGGCGCCGCCATGCTCTGGGTCGGCTGGTTCGGCTTCAACGGCGGCAGCGCGCTCGCCGCCAACGGCAATGCCGGCATGGCGATCGCCGTCACCCACGTCGCGGCCGCCACCGGCGCGCTGACCTGGGCGGCAGTCGAGTGGATCAAGTACGGCAAGCCGAGCCTGGTCGGCGCGGTCACCGGCATGGTCGCGGGCCTCGCCTCGATCACGCCCGCCTCCGGGTTCGTCGGTCCCATCGGCGCCCTGATCATCGGGCTGGTCGGCGGCTACGTCTGCCAGTGGGTGACCGCCTACCTCAAGCAGGTCCGGCACATCGACGATTCCCTCGACGTGTTCGCGGTCCACGGCGTCGGCGGCATCCTGGGCACCCTGCTCACCGCCTTTCTCGCGGTCGAAGCCTTGGGCGGGCTCGGCATCGTCGTCGACCACGGCGTGCTTGCCCAGTTCGGCGTGCAGCTGATGGGCGTGGTCGTGGTCGGGGTATGGTCGGCGGCGCTTACCTACGGCATCGTCAAGGTGGTCGGGGCGATGGTGCCGCTGCGAGTGAGCGAGGTGGTCGAGCTCGAAGGCCTCGACGTCAACATCCACGGCGAGCGCGCCTACGATCTCTAATATCGCGCTCACAAAGTTCGTTCGCCCGGCATCATCCTTCTTTTGGGGCGCGCGGCCGACCAGCCAACCCCGCGCGCTTTTGGGGCGCGCGGCCGCGTGCCTGGCTCCCCGTGGCGGGGCTCCCAGGGGCGACCTCGGTGGTCGCCCCGGAGCGCCACGCGACCTCGGTGGTCGGTGCAAAGCGGCACGCCAACCCCGCACGCGGGGGCGCGCCGGCGCCGGCAGGCTCACGGCGTCGCGAAGCCGTAGAGCCTGGCGGGATTCTCGACCAGGACTCGGCAAAGACCGGCGCTGCCGCCCACGACCCTTGCCAGCCAGTCGAGCAGATCGCCCTCGTCCGGCGCCGGACTGGTGTGCGGATGCGGCCAGTTGCTGCCGAACAGCAGGCGATCCGGGCGCGCGGCGAACAGCCGTCGTGCCACGGCCGCGGCGAACCGATAGTCGGGCGGATCGCTCCGGCCCTAGTAGGGCGCGGAGAGCTTGACCCAGCACCGGCCGCGCTCGAGCAGGGCGAGCATGGCGCGCATCCCCGCGCTCTCGAGACCGCGCTCGGGCGTCGGCAGGCCCATGTGGTCGATCACCGCGTCGACCGGCAGCGCCTCGAGGCGCGCCGCGATCGCCGGCAGCCGTTCGGCCTGCGCCAGCATCTGGAGGTGCCAGCCGAGGTCCGCGAGCCGCGGCGCCATGACCTCGACCTCGTCGAGGCCCATCTCGCCCGGGAACTCGAGGTTGATCCGGAGGCCGCGCATGCCCGCGGCGGCGAGCGCCTCGAGGCCGGCGGCGTCGATCTCCGGCCGGACCAGGGCGACGCCGCGGAAGGCCCCCGCCATGGCCGCGAGCGCGTCCGCGGTCGCGCGGTTGTCCGGCCCGTAGATGTTGGAATGGACCAGCACGGCGCGCTCGATGCCGAGCGCCTGCAGCAGCCTTCGATAGGCGGCGAGACCGGTGCCCGGCGCCGGCGTGTACGGGCGCCTCTTTGCATACGGGTACCTGCCCGCCGGCGCGAACACGTGGGCGTGAGCGTCGCAGGCGCCGGCCGGCACGGTGCTGCCGGGCGCGCGCGGTCGGGGCCGCGGCGGCTCGATCGGCGCGATCGACGCTTCCAGCGCCATCCCCGTGACCTTCTCAACCAGGGATCATCCTCAACCAGGAATCATCGCCGACGACGCCGGCGCCAAGCCCCGGCCTTGCCACAACCGGCCTGCCTCGTTAACCATGCTGCCCCGCAACGAGGGGCAACGCCACGGCCGGCGCCGGCATCGCGCAACGGAAGGGTGGCGCGGACAAGACACTGTGGCCGTGCCGCTGGCGCTCGGGCGGTTGACCAGAGGACGGCCGGTGCGATGCTCGAGATCGACCCCAGGCGAGCCTGCTCACCTGGCTCGAGCTCCGCCGCCGGCTCGGCGACGCCGGCGACGGCTCGCTTGAGACGCGGCGCCCCGCAGCCGCCACGTCTCGGGGCAGATATGGGGCCTCGGGGCAGATATGGGGATGGAGTAGGGGGATGGATCACCGAAGCGGCAGCGACCTCGGCCACCAGGCCGGCAACTTCGTCAGCAGCTTCATCGCCTATCTGCGGACGCGCCAGCCGGAGCACTGGCTGTTCTTCGCGGTCGGCATCATCGTCGGCCTGCTGATCGGCTGAGGCTCGGACGAATGCCCACCGATCCGGCAGACCTCGGCGCGGTCCAGCTGCGCCACCTCTACCGCACCAAACAGCTGTCGCCGGTCGAGACCGCGCGCGCGGTCCTCGAGCGGATCGGCCGCTTCGATCCAGCGGTCAACGCGTTCTGCCTGGTCGACCAGGAGCGGGCCATGGCCGCGGCGCGGGCATCCGAGGCGCGCTGGCACAAGGGCGCGCCGTGCGGCCTGGTCGACGGCGTGCCGGCGACGATCAAGGACCTGGTGCTGACCAGGGATTGGCCGACCCTGCGCGGCAGCCTGGCGATCGACCGCGAGCAGCCGTGGCCGGAGGACGCGCCGGCGACCGCGCGTCTGCGCGAGCACGGCGCCGTGCTGATCGGCAAGACCGCGACCCCCGAGTTCGGCTGGAAAGCGGTGACCGACTGCGCGCTCACCGCGATCACCCGCAACCCCTGGGACACCGGCAAGACGCCGGGCGGCTCGAGCGGCGGCGCCGCGGTCGCGGCAGCGCTCGGCATGGGCGCACTCCACGTCGGTTCCGATGGCGGCGGCTCGATCCGGATTCCCGCCGGCTTCACCGGCATCTTCGGCCTCAAGCCGAGCTTCGGTCGGGTACCGGCCTATCCGGCGAGCCCGTTCGGCACCGTCGCCCACGTCGGTCCGATGACCCGCACGGTCGGCGATGCCGCGCTCATGCTGAACGTCCTCGCTCTGCCCGACCACCGCGACTGGTTCGCCCTGCCCCATGATGGCCGCGACTATCGGATCGGCCTGGACGATGGCGTGCGGGGGCTCAGGATCGCCTTCAGTCCGACCCTCGGCTACGTCGAGGTCGAGCCGGAGGTGGCGGAGCTGGTCGCGAGCGCCGCCGGCGCGTTCGTCGAGCTCGGCGCCTCGGTCGAACAGGTCGACCCGGGCTTTGCCGACCCGACCGACATCTTCCGTCCGCACTGGTACGTCGGCGCCGCCAACCTCCTGCGAGGCTTCACCAACGACCAACGCGCCAAGATGGAGGCTGGCCTGCAGGAGATCGCGGCCGAGGGTTCGAAGATCGCGTTGATGGACTACCTGAGCGCGGTCCGGCGCCGGGCCGAGCTCGGCGCGGCGATGCGCCGCTTCCACGAGAGCTACGATCTGCTGCTGACGCCCACCCTGCCCCTTGCGGCGTTCGCGGCCGGGATCGAGCGGCCCGACCCGGTACGCCAGCCGCGCTGGTTCCACTGGGCGCCGTTCTCCAATCCGTTCAACCTGACCCAGCAGCCGGCCGCTTCGGTGCCCTGCGGCCTCACCGCCGCCGGCCTGCCGGTCGGCCTGCAGATCGTCGGGCCGATGCACGCCGACGCGCTGGTCCTGCGCGCGGCGCGCGCCTTCGAGACGGCGCGGCCCTGGCCGATGCCCGAGGCGCCCCGGCCCGGCTGAGCGACGCAGAAATGGTCAGCGATGCGCTGGATGCACAGGTCGGGCAAAGGCTGCCCCGGGCAGGAAACCGACCAACGATGGGCCCGATTCGGGCAAGCTGAACACGCCGGCGGGCGCAGCCACGACGAGACCATTCCCTTGGGTGGACCCGCGGTCCCAGCCCGCTCCCCCTCCCAACCACCCACCGATGGTACCCTTG
>JBOHKK010000335.1:0-6610 GCA_050729115.1 Geminicoccaceae bacterium
AGATCGGCAAGCGTGTCCGGCAGCCGGCGGGGCGCCTCGAACACCACGAGCGTCCCCGGCACCGGGGCGAGCTCGGCGATCGCGCGGCGCCGCTGCGAGCGCCGGGTCGGCAGAAACCCCGCCACGAAGAACCGGTCGGTCGGCAGGCCGGACACGATCAGCGCCGCGATCGCCGCCGACGGTCCGGGCACCGCGACCACCTCGATGCCGGCGGCGATGGCGTCGCGCACCAGCTTGTAGCCGGGATCCGACACCAGCGGGGTGCCGGCATCGCTGACCAGGGCCACGGCGGCGCCGGCGCGCAGGCGCTCGAGGACGCCCGGCCGCACCCGCGCGGCGTTGTGCTCGTGATAGGAGAGCAGCGACCGTTGGATGCCGCACAGGCCGAGCAGCTTGGCGGTCACCCGGGTGTCCTCGCACAGCACCACATCGGCCTCGGCGAGCGCCGCCAGCGCCCGGGTCGACAGGTCGCCGAGGTTGCCGATCGGGGTTGCGACCAGATGCAACCCTGGGGTCAGTTTACTTCGCGGCGCCCGCTCGCTAGGTTGCTCCCCGGTCCGCGGGTCGGACCGCGCCGGCGGCTCCGGCCGCGTCCCACGGGCGGGCAATGGCGATGAACGGGTCGCGCGTGAACGCTCTTTTGGCCGCATCGGCTTTCGGTCTGCTGCTCGGGCTTGCCGCGTGCACGTCCGACAGGGTAGCGCCGCCCGCCGAGACCGCGCAACCGGCGGAGCCGGAGCTGCCGCCCGAGGTGCGCGTGGGGCTGCTCCTGCCGCTGTCCGGGCCCGCGGAGTCGCTCGGCCGCGACATGCTGGATGCCGCCGAGATGGCGCTGTTCGACGTCGGCGACAACGACCTGGTGCTGCTGCCCCGCGACACCGGGGGCACCCCGGCTGGCGCGCGCCGCGCCGCCGGGGAGGTGATCGACCAGGGCGCCGAGGTGATCCTCGGCCCGTTGTTCGGCCAGGCGGTGGCGGCGGTGAGCCCGGTCGCCGCGGCCGCGGACATCCGGGTACTGGCGTTCTCCAACAACGCGTCCGTGGCCACCGACAGCACCTTCCTGCTCGGCTTTCGCCCGGAGGAGCAGGTGCGGCGCGTGGTCCGTTATGCCCTGGCTACCGGTGCGCTGGCACGCCCCGAGCCGCCTCTGCCCGGACAGGCTGCGGGCCAGCAGGAAGCGCCGAGCGGCACGCTGCCGCCGGACCCGGCCGCCCTGGACCAGCCGCCGCTCGGTCTGCGCGCCCCGCGCATCGCGGGGCTGGCGCCGGACGATCCCTACGGCAGGGCGACGCTCGGGGCGTTGCGCGAGACCACGGTGCAGAGCGGCGGCGCGCTCGGGGACACCCTGTTCTATCCGTCCGGGGGCGCCGACCCGTCGCCGGTGGTGCGCCGGATCGCGGCGTACGATCAGCGGTCCGCGGCGCTCGAGGCCGAACGCGCCCGGCTCGAGCAAAGCGACGACCCGGGGGCGGCGCCGGCGCTGAGAGCGCTCGAGACGCGTGATACCCTTGGCGGGCCGCCGTTCGATGCGATCCTGCTCGCCGACGGCGGCGACCGCCTGCGCTCGGTCGCCTCGCTCCTCACGTTCTTCGACGTCGACCCGGCGACGACCCGCTTCCTGGGCACCATGCGCTGGCAGGCCGATCCGCGCGTGCTCGCCGAGGCGGCGCTGCAGGGCGGCTGGTTCGCGGCGCCGGAACCGGACGATCTGGCGGCGTTCGAGCGCCGCTTTCGCGACATCTTCGGCCGCAGCCCCGACCCGCTCGCCGCGCTCGCCTACGACGCCACGGCGCTCGCGGTGGTGGTCGCGCGGGATCTGGGCGACCGCAGCTTCGCCAAGGACACCCTGATCAATGCCCAGGGCTTCGCGGGCGCGACCGGGCTGTTCCGGCTGCGCGCCGACGGGCTGGCCGATCACGGCCTCGCCGTGCTCGAGGTGCAGGGCGGCAGCACCCGCACGCTCGACCCGGCGCCCGCCAGCTTCGTCGACGAGCTGGCCCTGCTGCGGTGAGCCGGGCGCGACCTCGGGCGCTCAGGGCGGCTCGAAGCACATCGTCAGCAGACGCTGGAGCGCGCGGCCCCGGTGGCTGAGCTTCTGCTTGGCCGCGGGCGTCATCTCACCGAAGGTGCGGCCGTGGCCTTCGGGCGCGAACATGGGATCGTAGCCGAAGCCGCCGGCGCCGCGCGGCGGATCGACGAGTGTGCCCTCGACCCGACCCTCCGCCAGCTCCTCGTGCCCGTCCGGCCAGGCGAGACAGAGCACGGCGACGAAGGCGGCGCTGCGATCGGCCCGGGCGAGGTCGCCGAAGCGCGAAACCAACGCATCGCGCACGCGGGCCATGGCCTTGGCGAAGTCCCGCTCCGGCCCGGCCCAGCGCGCCGATTGCACGCCCGGCGCACCGCCGAGCCCGTGCGCCTCGAGCCCGGAATCGTCGGCAAGCGCCGGCAGACCGCTCGCCCGCACCGCGGCGTGCGCCTTGAGGCAGGCGTTGTCGGCGAAGGTGAGCCCGGTCTCGTCCGGCTCGGCCAGGCCCAGCTCGCGGCTGGAGGTGACCGCAATCCCATGGGGCCCCAGCAACGCCTCGAGCTCGGCGAGCTTGCCGGGATTGTGGCTCGCCAGCAGCAGGCGCGGCTCGGTGAACCGGCGGGCCACCGCTTCAAGAATCCAGGCCGAGGACCTGGCGCTGCTGACGGACCAGCTGACGCACCCCGGCGACCGCGAGCCGATGCATCGCGACGAACTGGTCGGCCAGCATCGGCGCGCCCTCGGCGGTGACCTGGATCTCGACGATCCCGCCGGAGCCGGTCAGCACGAAGTTGGCGTCCGCCCCGGCGTTGCTGTCCTCAACATAGTCGAGATCGACCACCGCCTCGCCATCGACCAGGCCACACGAGATCGCGGCCACCGGCTCGCGCAGCGGCAGGCGAGGCAGGGCGCCGGCGCCGACCAGCCCGGCGAACGCCTGGTGCAGCGCGACGTAGGCGCCGGTGATCGCGGCGGTGCGCGTGCCGCCGTCGGCGCGGATCACGTCGCAGTCGAGCACGATCTGGCGCTCGCCCATGAGCTCGAGCTCGGTCACCGAGCGCAACGCGCGCCCGATCAGCCGCTGGATCTCCATGGTCCGCCCCGACTGCCGGCCGCGCGCCGCTTCCCGATCCGTGCGGGTGCTGGTCGAGCGCGGCAGCATGCCGTATTCCGCGGTCACCCAGCCCCGCCCGGTGTTGCGCAAAAACGGCGGCACCCGCTCCTGCACGGTCGCCGTGCACAGCACGTGGGTGTTGCCGAAGCGGACCAGACAGGAGCCTTCGGCATTGGGGGCGTAGCCGGGCTCCAGGCTCACTTTGCGGAGCTCGCCGGGCGCGCGTCCGGAGGGGCGCATGGGACCTCCCGCAAATGCTTCGCGCCCGTCCTAGCGCAACCCGCGAGCCGGAGCCAGCCCCAGCCGCGCGAGCAGGTCAGCGCGGACAGCGCATGACTTCAGAACAAGGCTCGCCATCGACCCAGATGGCGCCTTCGAACACGGCATCGGGATCGCCGAATTCGGCCCCCTCGATCGAGGCGCCGGTCAGGTCTGCTCCGCGGAAGTCCCCGCCGACCACGAACGCACCGGCAAGGTCGGCACCTCGCAGATCAGCGCGCCGGAGCACCACTTCATCGCCGTCGAAGTCGCCGAGCTTCACGCCACGCAAATCGGCACCGGTGAGATCGGCTGCGACGAGGACAAGCGACCCCGCGCTGAATCTGGATCTGCGCAGGTCGCCACCCTTGAAGCTGGCCTCGGTGAACACGCCGCTCAGCGATGTGCCGTCGAGAACCGCGCCCGAAAAATCGGCCCGCATGAAGTTCCCCGAAAGCACCGCACCGCTCAGATCGGCGCCGACGAAGCTGGCGCTGTCGAGGTCGCGACTGAGTTTCGCGCCGCGAAGATCGGCACCGTCGAAACGCGCGACCGGCGCCACCACCCCTTGCATGTCGACATCGATGAGGCTGGCGTCGCCGAAGTCGGCTTCGCTCACACCGGCGCCGCCCAGGGTGGCGCGATCGAGCACCGCGCCCCGAAAGTCGCCGCCCCGGAGGCTTGCCTGCCTGAGATCGGCCGCTGTGAGATCGGCCCCTACGAAGCGCGGTCCCTGGCGAAACACCCGGGCGCCCTGGATGCGGGTATCGGCATTGATGAGGGATGCACCGACGAGCACCGCACCCTCGAAGTCGGCACCGTCCAGACGCGCCCGAAAAAGATCCGCACCGGCAAGGAAAGCTCCCCTCAGGTCGGCATCTCTCAAGTCGGCTTCTCGGAAATTGGCGCCAGTCAGGCGCACCCCTTCGAGCATCGCTCCCTGCAGGTTGGCGCCGCGGAGATCAGCGCGCGCGAACGCCTTGCCCGTGAGGTCGCAGCCCGACCAATCGACCTTGGGCGCTGGCGGATCCTCACAGCCCGCCTCGACCGCCGTCGTCACCAAGAGCAGGGAAGTCAGGCCCAGCGCGGCGAGTGACCATATCGGCATGGTTGCGTTCTGCTCGATCATGACCAGCCTCTCTTTCGTGCGTGGGGCCGCTCCCGTGCCCGGCCATCGCCTGCCGACCTACACGAGATAGGCCATCAGCCACAACCGGCGTCTTGTCCGTGCGGCTTCCCTCTACTCCGACTCATGCCGGTTTCGTTTCGCTATCCTGGCATGATGGCGCCAGAAACCGCGTCAGGTTGCAGGACTTTCGAGTTGGACGACTTGGCTGAAATCCTCGAAAATTCAAACACAATATACGTCGGAAAAGATTGCAATAAACACTCTCGCTCAAGCCGACCTGGAAAGCAAAACTTTGATATCGAGTTCTCGATCTGTGGATCGTCAGGGGGTTAAGGAGAAGGTCACGTCTGGTCCACGAGATCCGACGCGGCGCGACGTTCGGTTCAATCATCATCGAGTGTTCCGGGCACCAGCGACCTTTCTGGCTGACGATTGCGCTGGCGGTGTTGGTGCCTTCGGCGCGCGTAGCCGGGCTCCAGGCTCACCTTGCGGAGCTCGCCGGGCGCGCGTCCGGAGGGGCGCATGGGACCTCCCGCAAATGCTTCGCGCCCGTCCTAGCGCAACCCGCGAGCCGGAGCCAGCCCCAAGGCCAGATCCGCTCAGCACGCCAGCGCGCCGACGTAGCCCTGCGCGGCGTAGTCGAGGATCTGCCGGTCGCGGGTGATCACGGTCAGGCCCTCGACCCGCGCGGTCGCGATGATGATGCGGTCCGCCGGATCGCTGTGGAACCGGCCCGGCAGGCCGTTGCACTCGACCGCGATGGCCGGAGTGAGTGCCGCCAACGCAAGCGGTGGCGCCAGCGCCCGTCGCACCCAGTCCAAGCAGCTGGTGTCGAGGCGCAGGCGCCGCTTCGAGTGGAGCAAGCTCACCTCCCACACCGAGATGATCGACACCCAGGCCTCACCCCGTCGAGCGGCATCGTCGATCGACTGCCGTTGCTGCTCAAAAAGCTCGGGAAGACCTTCGTTGAACCAGATCCAGACGTGGGTATCGAGCAGCAGCGCCGAGCGCTCACTCCTCATCTTCACCCACGTAGAGGATGCCCTTTTGAGCATGCCACTCCTCGCCGGTCGGACCGACGATGTCGCCGTGGATGGTGACCGTGCCCCGCATGCGACCAAAGATCGAAGGCAACTCCTCCTCCATCGGCACCAGTCGGGCGACCGGCTTGCCGCGCTTGGTGATCACGATCGGCCGCCGGGTCGCGCGCACCTGATCCATCAGCTTGAGGCAGCGCGCCTTGAACTCGCCAGCGGGAATCTCGACCTCGGTCGTGGTCACGGCAACCTCCATGGTCATCGGGCCGTGACCATAATCTTCCCGGTGCTGGACGGCAAGCCGGCGATCTTCGCGCGCCTCGGCGCCACCGCGGGCGCCCGGCGGCGACCGTTAGGGCTTTGGTAAGAAGTTAAGCAGACCATAACGGCGTGTCGACGAGATCGGGCGAGGCGCGATGTTCGGTTCCGCCATCCTCAAGTGTTCCGGGCACCAGCGACCGTTCTGGCTGACGGTCGCGCTGTCGGTGCTGCTTCTGGTCTCGGTGTCGATCACGATCGCGCACGCCGCCAACCCGACGCGCCTGGCGTCCGACCTCAGGCGCGACCTCGGGGCGCTGCGCGTCCAGCTCGAGGTGATCGATCCCTCGGACGGGCAAGGAGCGCGGCAGACGATCACCTTCAACGCCGATCTCGGCGACGGCAGCCCGGCGTTTCGGCGCCACAGCATGGCGACCATGGCCGCCACGGCGAACCGGCGGCTCGAGCGCCTGATCGAGAGCTATCGCCAGGAAGGCAGCGATTCCCGAGCCCGGAGCGCGGCGACGCTGCGCCTGGCGATGTACGATCTGCGCCAGCAGATCGACCGTCTCGCGCGCACCACCGAGCCGGCCGCGACCACGGCGATCCGCGAGGAGATCGTGGCGGCGCTCGATCGCTCGGAGCGCGGGCTGAGCATGCTGCTTTCGGAGCCCAAGTCGCCGCCGATCCCGCCGCCGCCGGCGCCTCGCACGAACTAGCGCAATTTGCGATCAGCTCGCACCAGCCCGCTCCCCCTCCCAACCACCCCAAGGGTACCATCGGTGGGT
>JBOHKK010000336.1:0-6603 GCA_050729115.1 Geminicoccaceae bacterium
GCGCGGCGGCGTCCGGGTCCTCGCGATCGTCCTCGAGCGCGTCGTCGGTGTCGAGCGATTGCTCGTCCGTGGCGGCCTTGCCTTCGAGGTAGCGCAGCGCGGCGACGAGGCCGACCAGCAAGACCAGGCTCAGAATTGAGGTGGCCAGGACGTCGATCAACAGCGGCAGCCCGTCGATGATATAGATCACGAACAACGCGCCCAGATACACGATCGCGAATACGTGCCACACCGACCCGATCCGGCGCCAGGGGATGCTGGACGCGTCGGGCTCCCGCACGCCGGCCTCGAGCCGGCCGATCGCGGCGCCGACCCGGTGCCGTCGGCGGATGACCATCCAGCAGGCGGAGATCAGGAGGGCGAGCGCGATCAGACGATCCAACGTGGCCCGGAGGATCGCCGGCATCCCGTGCCATTCGAGCACCGCGACCAGCGTGTAGCCGTAGACGCCAAGCGCCAGGAGCCAGTGGAAGTAAGCGATCAGGACCTGTGCCGCCTCGTCGGACAGCGGCACGAGGCGCGCCTGCGCTGCCGCGGGCGACAGCACGGCCTGCGCCACCACGAGCCCCAGACGGACGATGACGATGGCGCTGACGCCGGCACTCAGCCAGACGCGGACGACCGGTTCCGGCTGCAGCAACAGAATCAGGGCGTTCACCACGATCGCGAAGACCAGCACCGGCACGATGCGCAGCAGCATCAGCAGGCCCGCCATGATCCAGCGCGACAGCAGGCGGTCCCGGTCGCGGAAGACCAGGGCGCGGCGCGCTGGCGTGAGCGCCCGCGCGGTCAGCCACATCACCAGGCAGCCCCCGCCCAGAAGCGCGACGACCCCGACGGCATCCTGCGCGAACGCCTGCCGTTCGGCGGGCTCGTCGAGCAACCGCTGCGTCCACGACAGCAGGCCGGGCACCGTCTTGGTGGCCTGGTAGAGCCGTTCACCCGCCTGGCGCACGGCCTCTGCGCGCCGCCGCAGGTCCTCCTCGATCCGGGCGAGCAGTTCCGCGGCCGCGGGCCGCGCCCGGCTCAGAGCGGCGCCGATCTGGTCCGTCTCGCTCGTCGTGGCCTCGGTCTCGATTGCAGCGCCCTCGGCCTCCAGAGCATGGAGCAGCACGCGCACGTTGTCGGCCAGCTCGCGCGTCTGCTCCGGATCTTCGAGTCGCTGCAACAACGCCTCGAGCTCTGCGCGCAGCTCATCCTTTGCGGTCTGCGCCTCGGCGCTCTCCGCTGCCGTCGTCTGGTCCGAAAGTCCGGGAATGCCGGGCGGGGCCTGGGCTGCGGCGGGTCCGACCGGGTACGCGATCAGCCCGAGAAGGATCAGCGCGACGCCGAGCCATTCGAGCCGGCGCCCCATGGCCGCCCCGGCGCCAGTCATCCTGGTCCTGACCAACACACCGCTCATCTCACGCCGACAAGGGCTGAGCGGGCGCAGGGACGTCGGTGTCGAGCTGCAGCCATCTCAGGCAATCAGCGAACACCTCCTCCGCATCCGCCTCGTGGAGCAGCAGATGATGCCGCTCCGGATAGGTGCGCAAGGTGCAGCGGTCCCCGAGCCCGACGGCGAGGTCGTCGATGGCCACGCGTGGAATGGTGGCGTCGAGCTCGCCGTACAACAAGAGGGTCGGCGGCAGCTCGCCGACGCCGTCGGCAGTCGCGGAATTGGCCAGCTCGATCAGGCCGTCGTAGGTCCCGACGCTCAGATGCCGCAGGATCAGCGGGTCGTCGGCCAGGCGCTTTGATTCCTCGGGGTCGAGCCAGGGGCGGCCGCCGCGCCGCAACTCGACCGCCAGCCAGGGCAGGGCAAGCGACCCCAGCCGCAGCGCCAGATCGTGCAGCTGGCGGAGCGGGACGCCGCCACGCACCCCAGGCGCCGCCAGGATCAGGCGGTCGACCCCGATCACCGCGCCGCCGCGGATGCCGGCGAGCGCCACCGATCCGCCCATGCTCTCGCCGAGCACCGCCAGCGGCACCTCGGGGTGCGCGTGGCGCAGCACGCGCACGGCGTCGGCGCAATCGTCGATCAGCGTCTCGGCGCCGGCCCAATAGCCGCGACCGTGGGTCTCGCCAAAGCCCCTCTGGTCGTAGGCATAGACGGCGATGCCGCGCGCCGCCAGCCAGCGCCCGGCGCGATCGAAGGCCTTGCGGTAGTCGCCGTAACCATGCAGGCCCACAACGATCGCGCTCGGCGTTCCGTCCGGCTGCCAGGACGCGATCGGCAGCCGCGCCCCGTCCCCGGCCACCAGATCATCGGTCGTGAGCGTCGGGGGCTGGCGGCGCGGTCGGCGTATCTCCCGTGGCCTGAGCACGGATCCCGCGATCAGCGCCACGGTCAAGCCGGCAAGGAAGACCCGGGACAGGAACACCCGTGCGACCGTGATGGTTACGCCTGCCGGCTCCCCTGTCACCTGAGACTGGTCGTGTCAAGGTGCATTCCCGTGGTCGACCGTCGGCGCCCGCGCCACCCCGTCGGCGGACCGCCGCGCGGCTCTCGAGCCTTCAGGAGAGGAGCCGGAGCGGTCCGCGGCAAGCGGCAGCGGGTCCCAGGGCGTCGTGCCGGCGCGTGATGTTTTCTATTTCTGGATGATGCAATCCGAGTTATATCTCCTAATGGTTTTTTTATCGTCTCAGCTTCGCTGCTAACGCGAGCGGGGGCAACCTGATGAGGCAGCTCCCTTCGTCGCTTTCGCCCGCGCCCTCGACCGCCCCGCGCTCCCCGCCCGCTGCTCGACAGGATCTCCCGATGGCCGCCGATCCGATCCCGCTGTTCGATGGTGCCCCGATCCGGGTCCTCTTGATCGAGGACGACGAGGAGGACTACCGGCGGACCTGTGACCTGCTCGATGCCGCCCGCCACGTCACCTTCGCGATCGACTGGGCGCAGAGCGTCCAGGACGCCATGAAGCGCCTCGGCACGGACGCTTACGATGTCGTTCTGGTCGACCACGGCCTGCCCGACGGCAGGGGCCTGGATCTGGTGCGCACCGCCCACAACCGGGGACTGCGGGCGCCGATCATCATGCTCACGGGATGCAGCTCGCTCGAGGTCGACCTCGACGCCATGGCGCTCGGCGCATCCGACTTTCTCGACAAGAGCAGGGTCGATGTCACGCTGCTGGAGCGCACCATCCGCTATGCGCTGGCCCGGCATCGTCAGGCCGAGCGCCTGAACCGGCTCGCCCAGTACGACGAGCTGACGGGGCTCGCCAACCGGTCGCTGTTTCAGGATCGTCTCGGGCGGGCGCTTGCCTGGGCGCGGCGCCACAACCGGCTCGCGGCGGTCATGATCCTCGACCTCAACGGCTTCAAGGCGGTCAACGACCGGCTGGGGCACGGCGCCGGCGATCGACTGCTGGCGATCATGGCCAACCGGTTGACCAGACGGCTGCGCGAGACCGACACCATCGCGCGCCTGGGCGGTGACGAGTTCGCCCTGCTGATCGAGAACCTGGCGAAGCCCGAGCACGCTGCCCTGGTCGCTCGGAAGCTGCTGGATACGGTGGCGCCGCCGGTCGAGGTCGACGCGCATCGGGTGAGCGTCACCGCAAGCCTGGGCGTCGCGCTCTATCCCAAAGACGCGAGCGACGCTGCCGAACTGATGCGCCAGGCCGACCGCGCCATGTATCGGGCCAAGGCGGAAGGCGGCAACCTGTGCCGGTTCAGCAGCGATCAGCTGGAGCGCCGGGTCCAGCGCGGCGCGCTGCTCGAGAGCGATCTGCGGCGTGCCCTCGAACAGGGCGAGTTGCTCCTGCACTATCAGCCGCAGATCACGCTCCGGGCTGGTTCGCTCGGGATCTCGGCGATCATCCGCTGGGCCCACCCGGAACTCGGCCTGATCGGCCCGGAGCGCTTTTTGCCGCTTGCCGAGGACGCCGGGCTGCTGCGGCCCCTGACCGAGTGGCTGTTCGACGCCGGGTGCGCCCAGGCCCGACGCTGGCGCGCCCTGGGCATCGAGCGAATGCATCTGGCGCTGCCGCTGCTGTCCCGCCAGCAGCTGGCCTGGAATGGCCTGGCCGGTCGCCTGCAGGATCACCTCGATCGTGCCGGGCTGGCTCCGGGCCTGCTCGAGATCGAGGTGTCCGAGGAGCTGCTCCTGGCCGACGCCGATGCCGGCGGCCTGGGCCTGGCGGCGCTCAGGGAGGTCGGGGTGCGCATCGCGCTCGATGGCTTCGGTCGCGGTCCGATGTCGCTGCGCAGCCTGCAGCCGGGCCGACTGGACACCCTCAAGCTGGCGCGTGAGATCCATCAGGACGTGCCCGACGACCACCAGCGTGGCGTCGTGGTCAGGGCGCTGCTGGCGCTCGGCAAGGACCTGGGCCTGCGGGTGGTCGCTGAAGGGGTCGACCGGCACGAGCAGCTGGGATTCCTGCGGGGCAGCGGCTGCGATGCGGTGCAGGCGTTCATGAGCTGTCCGCCGCTGCCCCCCGACGCGTGCACCGGCTGGCTGCGTCGGGCGGCGGCGCGCCGCGAGGGACCGCGCCCGACGATCGCGGTGGCAGCACCGCTGGCCCCGGATGCCCGGCGCGCCTTGCAGCCCACGTCGCTGTCGGCGCGCGCCGGGTAACTTCGCTCTCCCTGCGAAGCCCCGATCTGCGGGAGTTGGTCGGCCGGGCGCGCGAGCGCCCGTGGCGATCCAGGAGCGGCCTCTGGATGGCTTGGTCGCTGGGCTCCTCGCAATGACGGTGCCGCGCGTGGCGTCCAGGTTTCTTGCTACAGCCGGTCGCGGAGACCGTAGTACAGCATGCCCGCGAGCAGCGCCGGGCGGCGCAGCAACGCGCCACCCGGAAACGGCGCCACCTGGAGACCGGCCATGACGTCGAAGCGCTCGGCCGTGCCGGCGATCGCCTCGGCGATCAGCTTGCCGGCAAGGGTCGCGAGCGCGATGCCCTGTCCGGAATAACCGTGCGCCACGAACACCTCCGGCGCGAGGCGGGCGAAGTGGGGCAGGCGGGTGCGCGTGATCGCGAGCGTCCCGCCCCAGCCGTATTCGATCGCCACGTCGGCGAGCTGCGGAAACACGCGCACCAGGTAGCGGCGCACGAAGGCCTTGATGTCGCTCGGGAAGCGCGGGCCGTAAGTCTCGCCGCCGCCGAACAGCAGGCGGTGGTCGGGGGTGCGTCGGAAATAGTCGAGCACGAACTTGCTGTCCGCGACCGCGACGTCGTCGCGGATCAGCGCCCGTGCCGCCGCCTCGCCCAGTGGCGCCGTGGCCAGCATGAAGTTGTTGATCGGCATGATCCAGCCGGCGAGCTCCGGCACCAGCCTCCCCAGATAGCCGTTCATCGCGAGCACCACGTAGCGGGCCTCGACCCGGCCATGCTCGGTGGTCACGATCGGCGGCCGGGCGGTCTCGATCCGCACCGCGGCGCTGTGCTCGAACAGCCGCACGTCGGCGGCGAGCGCCGCCTCGGCGAGGCCCAGGACGTAGTTGAGGGGATGGAGATGGCAGGCGCCGCGATCGAGCAGGCCACCGAAATAGCGCCGGGTGCCGAGCATCTCGGCCATCTCGTCACGGCTCACGTAACGCGCGTGGGGATAGTCGTAGCGTTCGGCGAGACGCCCGGCGGTGCGCTCCAGCAGGGTGGCATCAGCCGGCTTGTGGGCGGCGGTAAGCGTGCCGGGCCTGAGATCGCAGGCGATGGCGTGGCGCTCGATGCGCTGCCTGACCGTGGCCTTGGCTTCCTCGGCAAGCTGCCAGAGCAGCCGCGCCCGCCCCTCGCCGAACGCTCTCTCGAGCGCGAGCACGCCTTTGCGCTGCCCGGAGTGCACCTGACCGCCGCTGCGCCCGGATGCCCCGGCGCCGATGCGCGCCGCTTCCAGCAGCACCACGTCGAAATTGCGCTCGGCGAGATGCAGCGCCGCCGAGACCCCCGTGAATCCGCCGCCGATTACGCAGACGTCGGCATCGATGGAGCCGCGCAGCGTCGGATGCTCGGGCATCGCGTTCGCGGTGGCGACGTAGTAGGAGTCCGGATGCCGGGATGGCGGCACGAGGCGTGTCTCTCTGGTGCGGCGATCGGCACTATATATCCCGGGCATCCGACCCGACGCGAGTCCGGCACCACACGAGTCCGGCGCCACAGGAGTGCGATGACCCAGGAGCAGCTGCTTGCGCGCATCCTGTACCGCGACGCGCTGATGCTGATCATCGACAAGCCGGCGGGGCTCGCGGTGCACCCCGGTCCGAAGGGCGGCCCGAACCTCGAGGATCTCCTGGACGGACTGCGTTTCGGCCTGCCGCGCCGCCCGGAGCTCGCCCACCGGCTCGATCGCGACACCAGCGGCTGCCTGGTCCTCGGGCGCCACCACCGGGCGCTGCGCCGGCTCGGCCGCCTGTTCGCCGCCGGCCGGGTCGACAAGACCTACTGGGCGGTGGTCGAGGGCGCGCCGCCTGAAGACGCGGGCCGGATCGACCTGCCGCTCGGCCGGCGCAATCGGGAGCGCGGCTGGTGGATGAAGGTCGACCCGGAAGGCCAGCCCTCGATCACCGACTACCGCGTGCTCGGGCGCGACGGCGGCCTGACCTTACTGGAGCTGCGTCCTCTGACCGGGCGCACCCACCAGCTGCGCGTGCATCTCGCCGCGCTCGGTTGCCCGGTCCGGGGC
>JBOHKK010000337.1:0-6602 GCA_050729115.1 Geminicoccaceae bacterium
GACCCAGCGCGCTCCCCCTCCCGGCCACCCAATCCCATGGTACGCTGTGGGTGGCCGGGAGGGGGCGTGGACTGGCGCCGATCTCAACTCAGCTGAGAATGCCCTAGCCGATTTTTGGCGGCTTGCGCCGTGCTCAGCGCTTGGCCTCGGCAGCGTCCGCCGATGAGCGCTCCATGTATTTGTGCGTGAGTGCCGGCAGTTGCTGCCAGATCCACGCCGCCATATCCAGCTCCTGCTCCATGATGCGCTGGCAGGTGCGCGCGATCTCCGGCTCGCCCGCGGTCTCGGCGGCGACCATGAGCGATTCGTAGCAGCCGGCCTCGAAGTGCTCGAAGGCGTTGCTGCCGAGCGCGTGCTTGAGCACCTCGTCGCCCGCCATCGAATGCATCATCCCCTGCATGCTGGCGCCAATTTTCATGGCGGTGTCCTTCACCGTCGAGGTGTCGGTGCCGAGCCGGTGCAGGCATTGCTCGACCTGGCTCTGCTGCTCACGCGTCTCGTCCAGGTGCTGGCGCAGCCGCGGCAGCGCCTCCGGATAATTCTCGAGGCGCTCGATCTGCGTCTCGAGCAACTGGATCGCCTGCCCCTCCATGGCGTAGGCGTCACGCAGCCAGTTGGTCAGATTCTCGCGTTCGGTGGTCATCGATGGACATCCCTGGAGTGGTGAACGGACGAAGCGACCTCCGGCTTGCAGGCCGCAGATCCCTTCGGCTGGGCGGGCTTACCGGTCGATCTGGCCGCGCTCGGGCTCGGGCCCATCGGTCGCGGGTCGGCGAGATACTGGAACTCGCCCCGGCCATCCGGCGTGCGCCCACTGGCCCAACGCCCCCGCCTGCTTTCAGTTCCTTCGGAGCAGTCCAGAACTGATCGGCGACCTCGGACAGCGCGGGCGGCTGCGGCAGCCGCGTGCCCGGCCGGAGCGCGCGGATCGCGGCAACGTCGCGGCCGCCAAGCGATGAGTTGGCCCCGTGGCGGGTGCCCGGGACGGCAGGCGGGCCCGATCAGTTGGCGCGCGCGGCGTGCGGCTCTTTGGCCTCCTGGCCAAGAAATGCTTCCAGCCGGGCGACCGTGGCGGCGCCGAGGTGCAGGCCGAGCTTCGAGCGGCGCCACAGGATGTCCTCCGCCGTCACCGCCCACTCGTGCCGCCGCAGGTAGTCCACCTCGGCCTCGTAGAGCCCATCGCCCAGACGTTCGCCCAGGTCGCCGAGCCCGCGCGCGCCCACCAGGAATTTCTCGACCCTGCTGCCGTACGCGCGCGCGTAGCGCCGCGCCAGGTCCGAGGGCAGCCAGCGCGCCGCCCTCTGCAGCCCGCGCACGAACCCCTCGAAGTCCTCCAGATCACCCCCGGGCAGCGGCGCCGTGGTGGTCCAGGGGCCGCCGCCGAAGCCCAGCACCGGCTGCAGCTTCTCGAGCGCGTGCTCGGCGAGCTTGCGGTAGGTCGTGATCTTACCGCCGAAGATCGACAACAGCGCCGCCTCCCCCTCGGCCTGGTCGAGATCGAGGACATAGTCGCGGGTCACCGCCGAAAGGTCCTCCTCGGCATCGTCGTAGAGCGGTCGTACGCCCGCGAACCTCCAGACCACCCGATCGGGCGTGAGCCGGTCCCGAAAGTAGAGATTCACCGCATTGCAGAGATAGAGGGTCTCGGCGTCGGTGATGCGCGCCTCGGCCGGATCGCCCTGGTACTCGACATCGGTGGTGCCGATCAGCGAGTAGCGGCCCTCGTACGGAATCACGAACACGACGCGGCCGTCGCGGTGCTGCAGGATGTACGGGTCGTCGTGATCGTACAGCTTGGGCACGACGATGTGGCTGCCCTTGACCAGCCGCACCCGACCGGCTCTTGCCAGGTCCGTCCGCTCGGCGAGAAAGCGCGCGACCCACGGACCGGTGGCGTTGACCAGGGCCCGCGCCCGCACCAGCCGGGCCGGCGCGCGCGGCGCCGACGCCAGGTCGGCGTACCACAAGCCGTTGGCGCGGCGCGCCACGGTGCACCGGGTCCGGGTCAGGATCTCGGCGCCCCGCTCATGGGCGTCGATGGCGTTCAGCACCACCAGGCGCGCGTCGTCGACCCAGCAGTCGGGATAGGCAAAGCCGGTGCGAAACGTGGCCTTGAGCGGCGCCCCGGCCGGATCGCGCCGCAGATTGATGCGGCGGGCGCGTGGCAGCTTCCTGCGGCCGCCGAGGTGGTTGTACAGGAGCAGGCCGATCCGGATCAGCCATGCCGGGCGCTGCTCGCGGCTGTGGGGCAGGACGAAGCGCAGCGGCCGGATGATGTGCGGCGCCGCGTTCAGCAGAACCTCGCGCTCGATCAGCGCCTCGCGGACCAGCCGGAACTCGTACTGCTCCAGATAGCGCAGCCCGCCGTGGATCAGCTTGCTGGACGCCGAGGAGGTGTAATTGGCGAGGTCACCCTGCTCGCACAGCACCACGCTGAGGCCGCGGCCGGCGGCGTCCCGGGCGATGCCGGTGCCGTTGATCCCGCCGCCGACGATCAGCAGGTCGACGGGATCAGCCGCGCTGAGACCCGGTGAAACCCTCATGTCCTTTGTGCCGCTCGATGCTCGCGGCTGGTCTAGCGAAAACCCCGGTAACTCACAAGGAGGCCCCATCTGCGCGGCGCTGCCCGGGCCGCCGCCGGTCAGCCGCGGGCGCGCGGCAGGGCGACGCTCAGCCGCGCGGCCCACGGCTGCAGCGCGCTCATGATGCCGGGGTAGAGCCGAACGCCGTCGGCGAGCGCCCGGCGTTTGAGCGCCAGAGCGCGTTCGCCGGGCAGACGTACGGCATCGACCCCCGGCGCCGGCGGGTTGCTGCGGCAGGCCGCGGCGATGAACCCGGTCCGCCTGGCGAAGCTCGTTGCGCCGCCGAATGCCCGTGGCTCCATGATCTGGACGTAGACCGAAGCGCCCCAGCCGGTCGGCGCGTCGGCGCGGCCGTGGCCCGACAGCCCCTGGCTCAGCGCCTCGACGGTGAGCGCCAGATCGTAGGCCTGATCGATCGCCCTGACCACCAGCCACGGCCCCGGCAGCCGCCGGCCGTCCCAACAGAGCGCGCCGCCAAGGTCGGAGACGACCGCGGGCTCGCCGTCCCGGGTCATGCCGCCATCCTCGAGCGCGCCAAGATACGGCGCCGCGAGCGCGAGGCCATGCGTGTTGTGCCCGAGCAGATCGCCCCCGAGGAGCACCTCGGCGACGGTCGCCGCCTTGTCGTCGTCCAACCCGGCCGCGCGAAACAGCCCCGCCGCGAACGCGACCAGCGCCTCGGCCGGGGTAGATCGGATCCTCCCCGCTCATGGCCTGCCTCCTCCCGATGCGGGACCACGGCCCGAGACGGCCCCTCGGACACCCCCGGCTGATTGCCACGAAAGCGGGCCGGGAGCCACCCTCAGGGCGCCACCGCCACTGTCATCAGCCACCGCCTCGCCACCGCCACTGTCATCAGCCACCGCCTCGCCACCGCCACTGTCATCAGCCACCGCCTCCGGTTCGTTCTCCGATGTGAATCGTGGAAAATCAATGACTTGCTGGGTTCGTTCGGTTCCGTCGCCGCGGGTTCATTCGACCGCCCCCTCTGCGCGGCGGGCGGCGCCGCCGCGCCATGGAACAATCCCTCTCAGATTCGCTCGCCGGCACCTGGCGCCGCGCGACGGCAGCAACGCCCAAGGCACGCGCGCTCACGCCGGCCATGCGCCTGCGGCGCACGAACGCGCTTTCGGCTCCTCAGGGTGACAGAAATGCTGCGGGAGGCGAATCGAGCATCGTGCAGCATACACGAGTCTGGGAATTTTATCCACCATGTTGCCGAGCCAGGTCGAGCGCATTGACCTCGACGCCGGGGCCTGCTCAGCTGGCGCATGAGCGCCGCCAGCCTGCCGATGTACGACCTGCCGGAGGTGCGCCCGGCGCAGGATGCGCTGTGGGCGGGACTTGCTCGCCATCTCGCGCGCGAAGGAGTCGCGGACGTCCCGGCGGCGCTCGCCTGCGAGGACCCGGCCGCCGCGCTGTGGTCCGCTCCGGGGCTTCTGTTCAGCCAGTGCTGCGGCTACGATCTCGTGAACGGTTACGCGGGCGCCCTGCGGCCGCTCGCGACGCCGTGCTACCGGGCGTCCGGCTGCGCCGGCCCGAGCTATCGGAGCATCGTGGTGGTCGCCGAGGACAGGGCGGCCGGCAGCCTCGAGGACCTGCGCGGCGCCGTGTGCGCGATCAATGGCTGGACCTCGCATTCGGGCATGAGCGCGCTGCGCGCTCTGATCGCGCCCCTCAGTCGCGCCGGCCGCTTCTTCGCCGAGGTCAGGGTGAGCGGGGCGCACAGCGCCAGCCTGGCGATGGTCGCCCGCGGCGAGGCCGACGTCGCGGCGATCGATTGCGTCGTCCACGCGCTGCTCGCCCGCCACCGCCCCGCCGCGCTGCACGGCACGCGGCCGCTCGCCGAGACCGCAAGCGCACCCGCGCCGCCGTTCGTGACCCATGCTCGAGCCCGCGACGACGTGGTCGCGCGGCTGCGGTCGGCGCTGACCCGGACCTTCGACGACCCCGCGCTCGCGGCCGCGCGCGCGGACCTGCTGCTCGCCGGCATCGAGATCCTGCCCCTTGCGGCCTACGACCGGATCACGGCGTTCGAGCGGCTCGCCGCCCGCGACGGCTATCCGGTTCTGGCTTGAGCCGCCGTTTGCGCCCAGGTCAGACCGCGGTCGTGATCCCCCGGGGAACATTCGGGCGATCTCCCGCTCAGCGCTGCACGTGTGGCAACCCGCCGCCTGCCCGGCTTGCCCGGATGAACAACCTGTATGGCAATGACAGCTGGTGCAGCCGCGCTTGCAGCGACTCGGCGCGCCACCTACCACTGAGCTTCGCACCCATGGAGAGGGATCATGCCCTCCGAACCTCGTTCCGGCCGCCTCGCAGTGCTGATCGATGCCGACAACACTTCGCCCCGCATCGCCGACGGCCTGTTCGATGAGATCGCCAAGATCGGCGAAGCCAGCGTTCGGCGCATCTACGGCGATTTCTCGGGCCAACGCCTGAAGTCATGGGCGGACATCCTCTCCAAGCACGCCATCATCCCGCATCAGAATTTCGCCTACACGGCGGGCAAGAACGCCTCGGACATCGCGCTGGTGATCGACGCGATGGACCTCCTGCACAGCGGCCGGTTCGACGGCTTCTGTCTGGTCTCCTCGGACAGCGACTTCACGCGCCTCGCCGCGCGGATTCGCGAGCAGGGAACCGACGTGTACGGCTTCGGCGCGCAGAAGACGCCGGAAAGCTTCCGTCAGGCCTGCCGCCGGTTCATCTACACGGAGAACCTGCTGCCCGAAGCGCCCGCGCCGGATCACGACCGGGCACCCGCGGCAAAGCCTTTGCAACCGCCCAGTGCCGCGCTACCGCTCCTGCGCAAGGTCATCGCCCAGATGGATGACGAGGACGGCTGGGTCGGGCTCGGCGGGGTCGGCCAGCGGCTCGCCAACCTCGCCCCGGATTTCGACCCGCGTACTTACGGGCACGCGAAGCTCGGCGACCTCGTTCGCAAGACCGGCGCCTTCGAGGTCGATCGGTCGGAAGGCAGGGCCGTACGCATCCGCCTCAAGCCAGCCCCGAAACGGCGAACCGCCAAGAAGGACGTTTGAGCGCCGACGATGGCCGCGCACGCCGTTGATCCGAGGCGCGCGGGGCATGAGAGAACGCACGTGCTTGCGGGTCGGCGACCATGCAGACTACGATCAATGAGGCTCACCAATCCCGGACCTGTCCGCCATGTCGCAGGAAGTGATCTTTGAGCTTGCCCCGAGCGGCGTCCTGCGCGCGGGGATCAACCTGGGCAATTTCCTGCTGGTCAGCGGCTCCGGCCCGGCGGGCGAGCCCGAGGGCGTCGCACCCGACCTCGCCCGTGAGATCGCCCTGCGCCTGGGCGTGCCGGTCGCCTACGTGCCGTTTGCGCGGCCGGGCGAGCTCGCGGATGCGGCGGGGCAGGGCATCTGGGACATCGGCCTGATCGCCGCGGAGCCGGCGCGCGCTGAGACGATCGCGTTCACCGCCGCCTATGCCCTGATCGAGGCGACCTACCTGGTGCCCGCGGGCTCGCCGCTCAAGACGATCGCGGAGGTCGACCGCCCGGGGGTGCGCATCGCGGTCGCCGCCAGGAGCGCCTACGACCTCTGGCTGAGCCGCCACATCGCGCACGCCGAGCTGGTGCGATCGGGCAGCCTGGATGCCGCCTACGAGCAGTTCGTCGGCGACAGGCTGGAGGCCCTCGCCGGCCTCAGGCCACGCCTCTTGAAGGACGCCGAGAAGCTGCCCGGCGCCCGGATTCTCGACGGCCAGTTCACCGCCGTGCAGCAGGCGGTGGGCACGGCGCGGGGCAACGAGGCCGGTGCCGCGTTCCTTAGCGACTTCGTCGAGGAGGCGAAGGCATCGGGGCTGGTCGCACGCCTGATCGAGCGTCACCAGGTGCGCGGCCTCTCGGTCGCACCCCCGGCCTAGCAGGCTGCGGAAAAAGGGTGGTCGAGTGGGGCTAATCTGGTAGGATAGATTGCGTTGACTACCAGATGCGGGGTTTGGCGATGCGGGGCGACGATGTTCGGACGGAGAGCCTGTTCAGCTACC
>JBOHKK010000338.1:0-6566 GCA_050729115.1 Geminicoccaceae bacterium
GGGCAGATCAGGCCGAGCTCGCGCGCCGAGGCCGCGACCGCCGCCGGCAGCACGCCCGCGACCCGCATGATCGCGCCATCGAGCGCCAGCTCGCCGAGCGCCAGATAGCCCTGGACGGCATCGCCCGGGAGCGCGCCCATGCCGACCAGCAGCGCGAGCGCGATCGGCAGATCGAAATGGCTGCCCTCCTTGGCCAGATCGGCGGGCGCCAGGTTGATCGTGATGCGCTTGGGCGGCAGGCCGAGGCCGAGCGCGCCGAGCGCGCTGCGCACCCGCTCGCGGGATTCGGCGACCGCCTTGTCGGGCAGGCCGACCAGGGTGAACGCCGGCAGGCCGGCGCTGATCTGCACCTGCACGTCGACGTCCTTGACGTCGATCCCGGAGAACGCGACGGTGCGCATGCGGGCGACGCCGAGCGCCGAAGGACTGTCGATCGCCATCGTATGAGTTGAACGGGATTCCCAGTTTCCAGCCACCGCATCCTGACATGTCGAGGCATCCAGGTAAAGCCGTAATCTACCCCAAGTTGGGCCTGGCGCTGCGGGGATGGGATCGGGCGCCGCGCGGAAGCAACATCCTTGCCCCGCTCAGAAGCAGCACGGCCGCGCCCGACTGCGGGCTCCTAAAGCCAGGCTTGGACGCGGCCACCTTACCGTCTCAGAACAGGATGCGGAACCTGTCGGAGGTATTGTTCGCGACGAAGGAGGGTATTGCTTCGTTCCCAGGACCACCGTCGAGGGTATCAGCACCTCAGCCTGATGACATTGACGTCGTCGGCGCTGCGGCGGCAGCTTGCTGTACGCCCATCAGGGCCACACCGGCTATCAAGCAGCCTACGGTTGGCAACGTCCAGTGCCTAATGCAGTCAAGAGCGGCGGCGAGACAGAGGACGCGCATGAAGGAGCGAGTCCTCTTCTCTTATCGCGCTCCTTTGGCCAGCCCCAGAGTCGTTCGACGCAGCCGCAGTTGCTATAGACCTGACTCGGGGAGGTCACGGCTTCCTCGTTGCTTTTGGAGGAGATCGCCGGGCGTGCGCCGCTTGTCCAGATCGCGTCACGCAGGTGTGATGAACCGTCCCGGTCGGACGCTTCTAGGCTTGGTCGTTCGGCGGATGATCTGGAAAAATTTACACCTCTCCGGGGCGAAAGATGACCATGTCAAACGAAGTCCCAGTCAACCGAAACTGGCAGAGTTCGAGACTACGCGTTTCGCGTCGCGCCGTGCTCGCCGGTCTGGCGGTCGGCTCTGTCACGCTCACAACTGGGCGCCTTGCCAAAGCCGCTTGCATATCGACCGGATATCAGGCCGACGGTCCGTTCTATCCTTTGGTCCTACCGTCCGAGCAGGACGCAGATCTCACGCACGTGGCCGGTGGTTCGGGCCGGGCCGATGGCGAGGTCATCGCGGTCATTGGGCAGGTGCGGGATACCAAGTGCCGGCCTGTGCCGGGCTGCATCATCGAAGTGTGGCAGGCCAACGTGCACGGACGCTACGTGCATCCACTCGATGAAGCCAGGGGCCGGCCGCTGGATGCCAACTTCCAAGGCTATGCACGGATCGCAACCGATAGGGATGGTTCCTATCGCTTGCTGACGATCAAGCCCGGATCCTATCCGATGGGCAACTGGATTCGGGCACCCCACATCCATTTCAAGGTGCACGCGCCATTCGATCCGACCCTTACAACGCAAATGTATTTCGCCGATGATCCGCTCAATGAAACGGATCTCCTGCAGGTGACGCTGCCGGTGGAGCAAAGGGCGATCTTGCGGGTGGCGTTCGACACGAAACGAGCGGATGGCGTGCGCGTCGGAACGTTCAACCTCGTTCTCGCAGAAGGATGGATGCCGCCGCCAGAACTGATGCAACAGCTCAATTCCAGAGGCTGAAGAAATTGCTCTATGAACAGACGGAACGAGAGCTCAGTGCGCCTTGCCCGACACGAGTGGAGCCACTTTATTCGTTCGAATGCCACCGGACGGATCGTGGCATAATTGCGTGGTGTATGGGCAAGAGAGTGTACGATGACACAGCATAGTCGGTCGGTGCCGTCGCGCACGCCCGGGCCGAACATGAGGCAGGATCTGCTGCTGCTCGTGGGCCGTGTCGCGCTCGGCGCGATTTCGTCGAAAGCGGTCTTGGAAAGCTTGTCAGCCTCGCCGGGTTCACCGCAGGCATGGAGCAGATGGGGTTGCCCCTCGCATCTGTGCTTGCCCCCGTCGGTGCGATCGTCAGTTTCTCGGCGGTTTGGCCGTTGTGTTGGGAATCTGGACGCCGCTGGCCGCCCTCGCGATGGTCGCATTCACGGTGGCGGCCACGCTCATCGCGCATCGGTTCTGGGACGTGCCGGAAGTGGAGCAGAGATGCAAAGCATCCAATTCATGAAAAACCTCGCAATAATCGGGGGGTTCCTGATCCTCATCGCCGCTGGTGCCGGGCGCTTCAGCCTCGATAGCCTTCGCAAACGAGACCGCGGAGCGTCGCAGTAGGAAGCTCCGGCCGAATCGAGAGCCAGCAGGTCGATCACTCCGCGGCCAGGAGGTTCGATCACTCCGCGTCGAGCACTTGCCGCAGTTTGGCGGCGGGTTCTTCGCGGTGCTACGGTTTGGTCAGCAGTTGGATGCAACTGTCGAGGCGGCGCTGGGTGGGGCGAAGTTGACCTGCGCGGCATCGTCAAGCTGCCGGAGGAAGAGGCTTGCCTCGCCCTTGCGGTCATCGCGACCGTTGCGGCCATCTAATTAGGGTACGGCGAGGAGCCGTCGGCGGGCTTCATTCTCCGCGACGAGCGCCTCGATGTCCCGCTGACGTCCGCAATGCGGCCGTCGAGCCGTTGCCAGTCGCGGCTGATACTTGGGATCATGCTGACCATGCGAGCCAACAAAACATCCGTGCGCTTGGCCAGGATTTCTCGCATGGCAAAGAAGAGTACGAGCAACTTTGCTCGCACCTGATCGACCCGGGCCCATGTCCACCAGTGCCGGTAGCCGGAGCCTACCTAAAGTTGATGACGATGTTGGCCCCTACGGCGCCATGCTGACCCGCGCCCTGCATCTGCTGCCGCCCGAGTCGGCGCATGGACTGGCGCTCAGGGCGCTCGGGCGCGGCCTGGCGCCGACCGCCGCCCCGGTCGTCTCGGCGCGCCTGCGGACGTCGTTTTGCGGGATCGAGCTGGCACATCCGCTCGGGCTCGCCGCCGGCTTCGACAAGGACGCCCTGGCGACCCGCGGCCTGTTCCGGCTCGGCTTCAGCTTCGTCGAGATCGGCACGGTGACGCCACGGCCGCAGGCCGGCAACCCCAAGCCCCGGCTGTTCCGCCTGCGCCGCGAGCAGGCGCTGATCAACCGGATGGGCTTCAACAACCAGGGCCTCGCCGCGGTCTGCGCGCGTCTTGCCGCGCGCGACCGGAGCGGGGGCCCGCTCGGCGCCAACATCGGCGCCAATCGCGACAGCGCGGATCCGGTCGCCGACTACGTCGCCTGCCTGCGGGCGCTCTACCCGCTGGTCGACTACGTGGCGATCAACGTGTCGTCGCCGAACACGCCGGGTCTGCGCGATCTGCAGCAGCCGGCGCGCCTCGACGAGCTGCTCGCGGCGCTGCTGGAGACCAGGCAGAGCCTCGCCGGCGATCGGCGCCCCAAGCCGCTCCTGGTGAAGATCGCCCCCGACCTCGCGCCGGACGACGAGGTCGCGCTTGCCGACGTGGTGACGAGCCGTGGTGTCGACGGCCTGATCGTCGGCAACACCACGATCGCCCGGCCCCCGGTGGTCAGCGGGCGCCACCGTGACGAGGCGGGCGGTCTCAGCGGCGCGCCGCTGTTCCTGCCCTCGACCGAGCAACTGCTCCGGTTGCATCGCCTGATCGGGCGCAAGCTACCGCTGATCGGCGTCGGCGGCATCCTGCGCGGCGCCGATGCCTACGCCAAGGTCCGCGCCGGCGCCGCCGCGCTTCAGCTCTATACCGCGCTGATCTACCGCGGGCCCCGCGCGGTTGTCCGGATCCTTGCCGAGCTCGAGCGCCTGCTCGAGCGCGACGACATCCGGCTCAGCGATGCCTGTGGGATCGACGCCGCGGCATGAACCTCAACTTGGCCGCTCGGCCTCCACGCTCGGGTGCCACCAGTCATCATAGACATACGGGTGCCCCGGGCCGCGCCACGCCGCCAGGCGGCGGCGGCGCTGATCCGCCCGCGGCAGCGACGGCTCCTGCTCGTCCGTGCGCGATGCGTCCGCGTCCAGCGCCAACTCGGTGACGGGAACGTCCGCAAGTGCCGCCAGCAACCAGGGCCGCGGCAGGTCCTTCATCGCCATCTTCGTCTCACCTCGATCTTGATCTTCCCGTGTCGGTGCACGCTCTACTGGTAAGCGAAACACGCAGCGTTGGAGAAAATTCCAACGCTCGAACAGGAAACGCCCATGGCGCGAGAAAGTTCCACGCCGTCGTGCATGCCAGGTTGCGAATTGATCGTGCTACGGTGACGGTTGTGTGACCGCGGTCTCGCGATGCTGCTCGGACGCGCGCCCCAGCGCGCCGATTGACGCCGTCCGGGCGCCCGGGCTAGGGTGTCCTCACGTGGTGATTTGGGCCGGCCGGCTTGCAGGCCACGCTAAACAAGCTGCTAAAAGGTCGGGTCGTGCGCGCCCTGGCCGAGGCCGGGGCGATTGGTTGTGGAGGCACGACACATGAGCCAGTCCTGGCGGACCCGCACCCGGCTGGTGCATGGCGGCAATCGGCGCTCGGCGTTGGGCGAGACCTCCGAGGCGCTGTACCTGACGTCGGGCTTTTGCTACCGGCGCGCCGAGGACGCCGCCGATCGGTTCGCCGACCGCGCACCGGGCTACACGTACTCGCGGGTCGCCAATCCGACCGTCCGGATGTTCGAGGAACGTCTGGCGCTGCTCGAGGGCGCCGAGGAGGCCGCGGCCACCGCGACCGGCATGGCCGCGGTGCACGCCGCCCTGATCAGCCAGCTGCGCGCCGGCGATCGCGTCGTGGCATCGCGCCTCCTGTTCGGCTCCTGCCACTACATCCTGACCGAGCTTCTGCCCCGGTTCGGGGTCGAGGTGGTCCTGGTCGACGGCGCCGATCTGGATGCCTGGGCCGAGGCCCTGGCGGCCCCCACGCGCCTCGTGTTCTTCGAGACGCCGGGCAATCCGACGCTCGCCCTGATCGACATCGCGGCGGTCGCGGCGCTGGCGCACCAGGCCGGCGCCCGGGTGATCGTCGACAACGTGTTCGCATCCCCGATCCTGCAGCGGCCGTTCGAGCTCGGCGCCGATCTGGTGGTGTACTCGGCGACCAAGCACATCGACGGTCAGGGCCGCTGCCTCGGCGGCGCGATCCTCTGCGATCGGGCGCTCCGCTCGGAGGTCCTGCAGCCGTACCTCAAGCACACCGGTCCGGCGCTCAGCCCGTTCAATGCCTGGGTGCTGCTCAAGGGGCTCGAGACCCTGGATCTGCGCGTGCACGAGCATGGTCGAAGCGCGCTCGCCGTGGCGCGCTTTCTCGAGGCGCACCCGGGCGTCCCCGAAGTGCTCTACCCCGGCCTGCCGAGCCATCCGCAACACGAGCTCGCAAGGCGGCAGATGAGCGGGGGCGGCGGACTCGTGGCGCTGCGCACCGGCGGCACTCAGAGCCGCGCGTTCGCCGTGCTCAACCGGCTGAAGCTGATCGCGATCTCCAACAATCTCGGCGATGCCAAGTCGCTGATCACCCATCCGGCGACCACGACGCATGAGCGCTTCAGCGCCCAGGAGCGAGAGCGGCTCGGCATCACCGACGATCTGCTGCGGCTCTCGGTCGGGCTCGAAGACCCGGCCGATCTGATCGAGGATCTGGGGCAGGCTCTGGCCAATTAAAGATTGTTCACATTGAGCGATCCGCGGTTGCGTCGGGGTGGTGAAGGCCCGATCATGCCCCACCATAAGAATCGGCGGGCGCACAAAGGGCGAAGGGAGCAGCGATGCGTCACTTGGCCGTGCGCGAGATCATGACCGATGGCGACATCTGCCGGGCGGCGCCGGGGACGAGCGTGCGCGCCGGCTGCCGTCTCATGGCGCAGCATCAGTGCGGCAGCGTTCTGGTGATCGAGCGCGACCGGCTGCTCGGCATCTTCACCCAGGGGGACCTGGTCAGGCGCGTCCTGGCGGCAGGGCTCGACCCGAACCTCACGCTGCTGGTCGAGGTCATGACCAAGGACCCGGACACGATCCATCCGCGTGATTCCGTCGACGAGGCGATCCGGCGCATGGACGAGTACGGCTATCGCCATCTGCCCGTGGTCGACGGCGCCACCGTGGTCGGGATGGTCGCGCTTCGCGACTGCTCGGTCGAGGATCTCGCCGCGATGCATGCCGAGCTCGAGACGCGCCGGGTGGTCGCCGAACGCGCCTGGTGACCGCGGCCGCGCCGGTGCCCGGCTGCCACCGCGTGGAACGGAGCCGCGCGATCAGGCCGGGCTGGGCCACAGCTGTCCGGGTAACCTTTCGTCAACCATCGGCCGCTAGGGCATTTTCGGTTCAGTTGAGATCGGCGCCAGCCCACGCCCCCTCCCGGCCACCCACAGCGT
>JBOHKK010000339.1:0-6566 GCA_050729115.1 Geminicoccaceae bacterium
GCGTCTGGCTGGTCGGCGCCGGGCCGGGTGACCCAGGGCTGCTCACGCTGCACGCCGCGCACGCGCTCGCGCACGCCGACGTGATCCTGCACGATGCCCTGGTCGCGCCGGAGATCCTGGCGCTCGCCGGGCCGGCGGCCGCGTTCGAGCCGGTGGGCAAGCGCGCCGGCCGGCCGGGGCCGGCGCAGCTCAGGATCAACCAGCGCCTGATCGAGCTCGCCCGGGCGGGCCTGCGCGTGCTGCGCCTCAAGGGCGGCGATCCGTTCGTGTTCGGACGCGGCGGCGAGGAGGCGCTGGGGCTGGCCGCAGCCGGCGTGCCGTTCCGGGTGGTGCCCGGCATCACCTCCGGGATCGGCGGCCTCGCGTATGCCGGCATTCCGGTGACCCATCGCATGCTCTCCGCATCGGTCGCTTTCGTCACCGGGCAGGGTGCCGCAAGCGGCGCCCCGCGCGCGGTCGACTGGGCGGCGCTCGCCCGCGGCGCGGGCACCATCGTCCTGTACATGGCGCTCGGTCGCCTGGCCGAGATCGCAGAGGCGCTGATCAGCGCCGGCCGCGATCCGAACGAGCCGGTTGCGCTCTTGAGCGAGGCGACCACGGCGCGCCAGCGCTGTCTGCGGACCACGCTCGCCGACGCGGCCGCCACTGCCGCCCTGATCGAGCCCGGGGCGCCGACCCTGATCGTGATCGGGCCGGTCGCAGGCCTGCGCGAGATGCTCGCCGGCGGCCAGCAGGTCGCGCCCGCGCGCATCATCGACCACGCCATGCCCCGAGCGGCCGGCGCCCAAGGAGATTGACCATGGCGGCCGCTTTGCCCCTGCTGCCCGAGAGCGCGCCGTTCGCGCCCGAGCACATCGTCGCGCTGAACGCGGTCATGGCGCGCACCAGCGCCGAGCAGCGGCAGTGGCTGAGCGGCTTTCTCGCCGGCTATCACGCCGCGACCGGCGGCGCCCACGTCGCGGCGCCCGCGGCCGCCCCGCGCGCGAGGATCCCGCTCACGATCCTGTACGGGACCGAATCGGGCAATGCCGAGGGCATCGGCGCCGACCTCAAGAAGACGGCGGCCAAGCAGGGCTTTGCCGCAAGCCTGCTCGACATGGCCGAGGTGAGCCCCGCGGAGCTTCCGGATCACGCCAACCTCCTGGTGGTCGCCAGCACCTGGGGCGAAGGCGATCCGCCGGAGCGCGCCGCCGGGTTCTACGCCGCGCTCATGGCCGAGGACGCGCCGCGCCTCGAGGGCGTGCGCTTTGCGGTCCTGGCACTCGGCGATTCCAGCTACGTCAACTTCTGCGAGGTCGGGCGGCGGATCGACGCCCGGCTCGAGGCGTTGGGCGGGGAGCGGATCGCGCCGCGGATCGACTGCGATCTCGATTACGAGGCGCCGGCTGCGGCCTGGTCGGGGAGCGCGCTCGAGGCGCTGGCAAGGCGTGCCGAGCCCGACGCCGGCCCGGCGGTCCAGGGCGGCGACATCATCCACGTCGACTTCGCGGCGCCCCCGACATCGCTCTACTCCAAGGCCAAGCCGTTTGCCGCCGAGATCACCGAGAGCATCAACCTCAACGGCAGCCGCTCGACCAAGCAGACGATCCATCTGGAAGTGTCGCTCGCAGGCTCCGGGCTTGCCTTCGCGCCCGGCGACTCGATCGGCATCGTCCCGGAGAACGATCCGGGGATGGTCGAGGCGATGCTGCGCGCCGCGGGCCGCGCGGGCGACGGCTCGCTTCGAGATCAGCTCGCGCGCGACTTCGACATCACGGTGCTCTCGCGGCAGGTGATCGAGGCTTACGCCGCCCTCAACCCCGACCCGAGGCTGCGCGACCTGCTCGCGGGCGACGCCTGGCGTGCCTACCTGGAAGGTCGGCAGATCGTCGATCTGCTCGAGGAGTTCCCGGCCGAGCTGACGCCGGCGCAACTCACCGGACTGCTGCGCAAGCTGCCGCCGCGCCTCTACTCGGTCGCCTCGGCGCTCGAGGCAAGTCCCGGCGAGGCGCATCTTCTGGTCGGCGTGGTGCGCTATCGGAGCCACGGCCGCGCGCGGCGCGGCGTCGCCTCGGGCTTGGTTGCCGAGCGACTGCGGGTCGGCGACCGGCTCGAGGTCTACGTGAAGCCCAACGAGAACTTCCGCCTGCCCGACGATCCGGACCGGCCGATCGTGATGATCGGCCCCGGCACCGGCGTTGCGCCGTTTCGCGCGTTCCTGCAGCACCGGCAGGCGACCGGCGCCGCCGGGCGCACCTGGCTGTTCTTCGGCGATCGCAACTTCACCCACGACTTCCTCTATCAGCTCGAGTGGCAGGAGTGGCTGAAGCAGGGCATGCTCAGTCGCCTCGATGTCGCCTTCTCGCGCGATCAGCCCGAGAAGATCTACGTCCAGCAGCGGCTGTGGGAGCACCGCGCCGCGCTGTTCGCCTGGCTGGAGGAGGGCGCCCACCTCTACGTCTGCGGCGACGAGCAGGCGATGGCCAAGGACGTGCACGCCACGCTCGCCGCGATCGTCGCCGATCAATCGGGGCGCGCGCCCGCGGACGCCGAGGCCTACCTCACCGAGCTCAAGAAAGAGCGGCGCTACCAGCGCGACGTCTATTAGGAGCGCAAGCCATGAACGCAGCGCGGTCGAAGAACGAGCAGCTCAAGGAGGCGAGCCGGTTTCTGCGCGGCGGCATCGCGGGCGGCCTGTTGAGGGTCGAGACCGGCGCGATCGCCGAGGACGACGCCCAGCTGACCAAGTTCCACGGCACCTACCTTCAGGACGACCGCGACCTGCGCCCCGAGCGGCGGAAGAAGAAGCTGGAACAGGCGTACATGTTCATGATCCGGGTGCGCGTGCCCGGCGGCGTGTGCACGCCTGCCCAGTGGCTCGCGATGGACCGGATCGCGAGCGACTACGCCAACGGCACGCTGCGCCTCACCACCCGCCAGGCGTTCCAGTTCCACGGCGTGATCAAGAGCAACCTCAAGCGCAGCATGCAGGCGATCAACGCAGCGCTCCTGGACACCGTGGCGGCGTGCGGCGACGTCAACCGCAACGTCATGTGCAACCCTAACCCGTACCAGTCGAAGGCGTACGCCGCGGCGCTCGAGCTCGCTCGGGCGATCAGCGACCGCCTGACCCCGAGAACCGGCGCCTATCACGAGATCTGGCTCGACGGCGAGAAGGTGGTCGATACGCAAGTCGACGAGGAGCCGATCTACGGCCCCCACTATCTGCCGCGCAAGTTCAAGACCGTGGTCGCGGTGCCGCCCTCCAACGACGTCGATGTGTTCGCGCAGGACCTGGGCTTCATCGCGATCATCGGCGAGAACGATGAGGTGGTCGGCTACGACGTCACCGTCGGCGGCGGCATGGGCATGACCCACGGCGAGCCCGAGACCTTCCCGCGCACCGCCGACGTCATGGGCTTCTGCCGGCCCGAGCAGGCGGTCGACGTCGCCGAGAAGGTGGTGTTGGTGCAGCGCGACTTCGGCGATCGCGCCAACCGCAAGCACGCCCGGCTCAAGTACACGATCGAGGACCGCGGCATCGCCTGGTTCCGCGCCGAGGTCGAGCGGCGCCTCGGCTACCCTTTGGAGGCGCCGCGGCCGTTCGCCTTCGAGCACACCGGCGACCGCTACGGCTGGGTGCGGGACCACGAAGGCAACTGGCATTACACGTTGTTCGTTCAGAACGGCCGCGTGCAGGACCTCCCGGACCGGCCGATGCGCACCGGGCTTGCCGAGATCGCAAGCGTCCACGAGGGCGATTTCCGGCTCACCGCGAACCAGAACCTGATGATCGCGCGCGTCCGCCCGCGCGCGAAACGCCGGATCGAGAAGCTGCTGGCAGCGTACCGGCTCGACAACGACGCGAGCAGGCTGCGGCTCAACGCCCTGGCCTGCGTCGCGCTGCCGACCTGCGGCCTCGCCGTAGCCGAGAGCGAGCGCTATCTGCCGGACCTCGTCACGGCGCTGGAGGAGGTGACCCTGCGGGCCGGCCTGCGGGACGACGACATCGTGATCCGGATGACCGGCTGCCCCAACGGCTGCGCTAGGCCTTATCTCGCCGAGATCGGTCTGGTCGGGCGCAGCCCGGGCAAATACAACCTGTACCTCGGCGCCGCCTTCGACGGCTCGCGGCTCAACAAACTCTATCGCAGGGATGCCGGGCACGACGAGATCGTCGCCGCGCTCACCCCGCTGATCGAGCGCTACGCCAGAGAGCGCGAGGAGGGCGAGCGCTTCGGCGACTTCGTGATCCGCAAGGGCTACGTCGCGCCAACCGCTTCCGGGCGCGACTTCCACGCCAATCTCAGCGCGGGCTTGGCTGCTTAGTTTTCTTCATGAATGGCTTAAGGCCAACCGCATGCGCCAATCCCATTCTCCGGCGCGGCACCGCTGCGCCGCGTGGTGTCCAAGGCGCCCCATCCTACGATCTGTGCTCGTTATCATTCCTCTCGACCCCTTAGTACATCCAGGTCCGGCAACCGCGCCTGGAGCTTCCGCATATCCAGCCGGCGGTGCTCCGCTTCTTCCAACACGTGTGTCCACCCTTCCATTAACTCGGCAACCGCTGCATGGGCCAGCTTTCGGCCACCTTTCAGGAAGTGCGGCGCCATTGTCCCAATGATCCGCGCGGCATGGTCCAGAAAATCGTCTCCTGACAGGGATCGCAGGTAGGGGTCCGCCCGATACGCTCGACGCCAAATCTCATGGCGAACAAGGGGCTGCTCAGGATAGGACGCGGACTCGGCTGCCCGCTTCTCGAATTTTAACCCGTCAAGGTTCTCTCGTAGCCCGAGGTCGAAAAACGGGACTCCTCGCCACGCTGCCCATAGCGGCTGCAAACTATTCAGATACTCACCAGCGACAGGATGCTCGGCCGCGGTTGGACCTTCCAGGAGAATTAAAGGCAGATGCTCTGAGCCATCTTTTCCAGCCAAACGGTGGCTTTCCGCAATGATCCAAACGTAGGCTATATTCCGGTAACGAATACCACCATTCTTCGTCTTACGCAGCATCTGGCTGGCCTTCGCCGTCACGAACTCTGGCGCAAGGATACCGACTTTCTCGTTCAGGATCGCGACCACGCCGCAGGCATCGGTGAGGCCGAGTGCAGTTTTGGTCGCTGCGATCTGATCGTCTGCATTTTCCAGAGCGCTCTGCACTGATCTAGTCACTGCGTGGAAAATCTCTCGACGAACTTCTTCGCCGTCAGGAAGATGAGGCAAAATTTCATTTAGCTCTGCAGCCCAGTAGAACGCTGGAAACTCCGGTCGATTACGATGGGGTTTGAGTCGTTCTTCGACTTTGTATTCTGGATCAACTCCGAGGGATTTGACCTCCAGAATAACGCGCCGATGATCCATCAGGAAGTCAGCGCGCTTACCGTAAACGAGTTCGGCCTCTGAAAGCGTCTCGTCTATGCACTCGGCTCCGTCCGACTGTGCAAGGAAAGCTAAGAACCGGTTCTCCAGCGTTCGCTTGACTTCGTTCACGGTCTCACCGTCCCGGTGTCAGGTCTTGTCGGCGGATCTTGAACCGCCGTCCTGCGATTCTCTCCAACTACCGAACTCGTAAGCGATCCTACGTAGTCGATCTAGGCGATCGTACGGTTCGATAGTAGGCGACTCATCGCCCCGCTTCAATGTGCAGGCGCACGGATCTGCGCGAGCGTCTCTTGCAGGCCCGGGGTGCAGGCGAGGGCGCTTCCGGCCGCCATGAGGCCGTTGTCGGCGATGAAGTGGCTGGCCACGCCGCCTGCCTCCTCGACCAGGAGCAGGCCGCCGATCACGTCCCAGGCGTTGCAGTAGCCGGTGACGCAGCCATCGAGCCGGCCGTCGGCGACGTGGCACATCATGAGCGCGGTCGAGCCCATCCGGCGGTGATCGGCGCCGGCGAGCAGAATGCCTTCGATCAATGCGATATAGCTCTCGATCTTCATCTTGAACGTGAACGTCGAGCCGACCACGGCGCGCCTCGGATCGGTAGCGCCGCTGACCCGGATCGGCGCTTGGTTGCGGTGGGCGCCGCCGCCGCGGCGTGCCCAGAACAGGTCGTCGTGCACCGGATCGTAGGTGACCCCGATCTCGACCCGATCGCCCGTCACGTAGGCGAGCGCCACGCACCAGTACGGCATGCCGCGCAGGAAATTGGCGGTGCCGTCGATCGGATCGATCACCCACAGCCCGGCGCCGGGCCGACGCGCGGCGCCGCCGCCTTCTTCGCCGAGCAGGTCGTCCTCCGGGAAGGCGCCGCCAAGACGCGCGCGGATCAGGTCCTCGACCGCGCGGTCGGCGAGGCTCACCAGATCCTGCAGGCCCTTGTGCTCGATCTCGAGCTGCGCCCGCTGCTCGAAGTAGTCGTACGCCAGCTTGCCGGCCTCACGGGCGATGGCGCAGGCAGCGAGCAGGCGCAGGTCGAGGTCGCGATCGGGCATCGGGCTCTCCGAATGGCACCAGGGCTCACGTAGCGGCGAAGTGGGTCATACCGACCCTGCGAGGTCTTGACCTGCGGGATAGGTATCGCGCCCGGGGTTGGCTGGTCGCCCGCGCGCCCAAAGAACGCGCGGGGTTGGCTGGCCGGCCGCACGC
>JBOHKK010000340.1:0-6535 GCA_050729115.1 Geminicoccaceae bacterium
CGAGGGACGAAGCAAGCCAGACGCCGCGCCTGGATCGCCACGGGCGCTGGCGCGCCCTCGCGATGACGCTGCGCAGGCGCGTGGCGGTTCGGCGCTCCGGTCTCATGCGCCGGGGCCGGCCTCGCCCGTGGGCAAACGATGCCGACCGCGCCCCACGCGTTGTCGATCGCGATCTGCGGCCGCAGATGCCCGAGCCGTCCTCGCGCCGGAGCACGAGCCGGTGGCGCTAGAGCAGCATCCGAATGGACGAGATCGCCAACGGCGATCGTCGTCTGGATAAAGCTGCTCTAATCATTTGAAATAGAGCAATTTTCTCCCGATGAGCGGAAGATGTCGCGATCCGCGGCGGGTCCACCTCATCGGGAATTGCTCTAGGGCATTTGCGGTTCAGTTGAGATCGGCGCCAGGCCACGGCCCCTCCCGGCCACCCACAGCGTACCATGGGATTGGGTGGCCGGGAGGGGGAGCGGGCTGGGTCCGCCCAAAGGAAGAACGCGCTAGGCGATCTGCAGATCGCGCCAGGTGAGATCGAGCGCGCGGCGGGCCTTCAGGGCCATCTCGTCGATCTCCGCCTCGGAGATGACGAGCGGCGGCGCCAGGATCATGACGTCACGCACCGCGCGCATCACGAGACCGGTCGCGATGCAGTGCTCGCGGCATGTGAGGCCGACCTTGCGCGCGGCCGGAAAGTAGCGCCGCGCCGCCTTGTCGTCGACCAGCTCCAGCGCCCCGAGCAGCCCGCAGCTGCGCGCCTCGCCGACCAGGGGATGGTCGGCCAGGCCGGCGAGCGCGGCGGCGAAATGGTCGCCGAGCGGCCCGGCCGCGCGCGCGTGCAGGCCTTCGGCCTCGATGATCCGGATGTTCTCGAGCGCGACGGCGGCCGCGACCGGATGGCCGGAATAGGTGAAGCCGTGCGCCCATTCCTCGTGGGCCGCAACGAGCGCGTCGCCGACCCGCGGGCCGAGCAGCACCGCGGCGATCGGCAGGTAGCCGGACGACAGGCCTTTGGCCACGGTCATGAGGTCCGCCTCGATGCCGAAGCGCTCCGAGCCGAACCAGGAGCCGGTGCGCCCGAAGCCGCAGATCACCTCGTCCGCGACCAGGAGCACGTCGTAGGCGCGGCAGATCCGCTGGATCTCGGCCCAGTAGCCCGCGGGCGGAATGACCACGCCGCCGGCCCCCTGGACCGGCTCGCCGATGAACGCGCCGACCGTCTCCGGCCCCAGCTCCAGGATCTTTTGCTCCAGCGCCTGCGCCGTCCGCTGGCCGTACTGCTCGGGCGTGAGATCGCCGCCGTGGGCGTACCAGTAAGGCGCCGGAACGTGCGCGAAGCCGGCAAGGGGAAGATCGAACTGGGGGTGCATGTTGGGCAGGCCGGACAGGCTGGCGGCAGCCAGCGTCACGCCGTGGTAGCCGTAGCTGCGACCGATCATGGTCTGCTTGTTCGGCTTGCCCTTCAGCTTCCAGAAGTAACGCACCAGCTTGACCACGGTGTCGTTGGCCTCGGAGCCGGAATTGGCGAAGAACACGCGCTCGAACCCGGCGGGCGCGATTTCGGCGAGGCGCGCGGCCAGCTCGATCGCGGGCGCCGTCGCGCACTGGAAGAAGGTGTTGTAGAACGGCAGCGTCGCCATCTGCCGGCACGCGGCCTCGACCAACTCCGCCCGGCCGTAGCCGACGTTCACGCACCACAGGCCCGACATGCCATCGAGAATCCGGTTGCCCTCGCTGTCCCACAGCCAGCAGCCCTCGGCTCTCGTGATGATCCGCACGCCCTTCTCGGCAAGCGCCGCCTGATCGCTGAACGGGTGCACGTGGTGGCGGGCATCGAGCTCCTGCCAGCGAGCGGTCTCAGTCCCGATGATCTGGGTAACCATACACTCTTCCCTCGAGCACTCAGCCCGCTTGTACGGGCTCGCGCGTGCCTTAGGAAGCCGGCGCGAAGGTCCACCACTGTCGGACCAGGAGGTTCGATCCGCCCTATGGTTCCGATGGCCAGTCGGCAAGCCATGCTATCCGCGACTGCATGATCGACAGTGAGCACCGGTCGAAGAAGCGGCGATCGGCCGTCGCGACCGTCGCCGCGACCGCCTCGGCGGTCGCGAGATAGAGGCAGTCATAGAGCGGATGGTCGATCTCGTGGGCCAGGTGCAACGCCCGCTCCACCAGCGGCGTCGTGTCGACGAGGCCGACCGGCCCCGAGCGCAGGGCGGCGAGTGCGGCGTTGCCGTCACCGCGAGCCAGCTCGCCCAGCCTGACCTTCTTCCAGATGATGTTGCCGCATTCAATCAGCAGGAAGTCCGGAGCGAACAAGGCGTCGCCACCGCCCAGGAGGCGTTCCGCTGCGTTCGAGAGCGGCTCGGGCACGAACCATTTGATGGCCACACTGGCGTCGACGACGACGTTCACCGGTCACGATCTTCACGCAGCAGCAGCACGCTGTCGGTCTGGGGCGTGCCCTCGTAGCGCGCCCGGATCGCTGCGGCCCGCGCCTTGAACTCGGCCATGTCGTGGCGCGCCGCTGCGGCCAGGATCTCGCGCAGCTCCCGCTCCAGGGAATGGCCCTTACGGCGGGCCCGCTCTTTGAGCCGCCGCACCGTCTCGTCCTCCAGATGCCGCACGATCACCTGAGCCATCGCGATCTCCATCCCGATATCGCCACGCTAGCGTAGCGTGCCGGCATCGGGCGAGGCAAGATCCCAATCGGGCTCCGTGCTTTTAGACTAGTGCTCCAGGTCACTCGGGGTGCCATGGCTCATGGGCGGCCACTTGGGCGCCGCCAGCGTCGGTCGTGGTTCCGATGAACCGTCGGGCGTACGCTGCGGGCGACAGTTGCTGGCCCCGCGGCGCCGCGCTCGAAGCTTATCAGAAGTCCCGCGGAGCTTTATAAAGCAGTATTCCAAGTGCGGGCCTCGACCGGTTGAGGCAGGGAACTGGGCAGGTGATGGCACGCGAGCGGGCGGGGCCGCTGGAGTACAGCCGCAAGTTCTGGTTGCGCGCCTGGCTGGTCGCGACCTTCGTGTTCCTGTACGCGCCGATCGTGATCCTGATCGCGTTCAGCTTCAACGACTCGCGCCGCAACATCGTCTGGCAGGGCTTCACGCTCGCGTACTACGACCGGGCCTGGCAGAACGCGTCCTTGATCGAGGCGTTTGCCAACAGCATCGTGATCGCGCTGCTGGCGACCGCGATCAGCACCGTGATCGGCGCGCTCCTGGCCCTCGCCCTCTGGCGCTTCCGCTTTCCCGGCAAGCCCGCGGTCGAGGGTGCGATGGCGCTGCCGATCGTGATTCCCGAGATCTGCATGGGCGTCGCGCTCCTGGCCTTCTTCGCCCGCACCGGCTGGCCGACGGCGCTGCCCTGGCCGCTCAACCTCGGGCCGATCGTGATCGGCCACGTGGCGTTCTGCTTCCCGTTCGTCGCGATCGTGGTGCGCGCGCGCATGGCCGGCTTCGACCGCGCGCTCGAGGAGGCCTCCAAGGACCTCGGCGCCGGCGAGTGGCAGACCTTCCGCCGCATCACGCTGCCCTACATGCAGCCCGGGCTGATCGCCGGCGCGCTGCTCGCGATGACGCTCTCGCTCGACGACTTCGTGATCACCTTCTTCACCTCGGGCCCGGCGACGCTCACCTTTCCGGTCAAGGTCTATTCCATGGTCCGCTTCGGCGCGACGCCCGAGGTCAACGCCGCCTCGACCATCCTGATCGCCGTGACCGTCGTGCTCACCGTGATCGCGATGCGGCTGCAACGGCCGACCCGGAGTGCGGAGACAGCTGCGTGAGCGCGCCCGCGATCGTGCGGATCGAGCACGTGACCAAGCGCTTTGCGGGCGTGGTCGCGGTCGACGCCGTGTCGCTGGAGATCCGGCCGAACGAGTTCTTCGCGCTGCTCGGGCCCTCGGGCTGCGGCAAGACCACGCTCTTGCGCATGCTCGCGGGCTTCGAGCGGGCGAGCGCCGGGCGCATCCTGATCGACGGCGAGGACATGGCGCGGGTGCCGCCGAACCGCCGCCCGGTCAACATGGTGTTCCAGTCGTATGCGGTGTTCCCGCACATGAGCGTCGCCGACAACGTCGCCTATGGGCTGCGGGTCACCGGCACGGCGCGGGGCGAGATCGCGCCGCGAGTCGAGGCCGCGCTCGCCATGGTCCGCCTCGGCGGCCTGGAGGAGCGGATGCCCGATCAGCTCTCCGGCGGCCAGCGCCAGCGCGTCGCGCTCGCCCGCGCCCTGATCAAGCGGCCCAAGGTGCTGCTGCTCGACGAGCCGCTCTCGGCGCTCGACAAGAAGCTGCGCCAGGAGATGCAGCTGGAGCTGGTGCGCCTCCAGCACGACGTCGGCATCACCTTCGTGATCGTCACCCACGACCAGGAGGAGGCGCTGTCCATGGCCGATCGGATCGCGGTCATGGACCACGGCCGGATCCTCCAGACAGCACCACCGGGGGAGCTCTACGAGCAGCCCAACTGCCGCATGGTCGCCGACTTCATCGGCACCATGAACCTGTTCCCGGCGCGCGTGCTCGGCGCCGCCAATCCGGGCATCCGGGTCGAGGCCGCGGGTCTCGGCGCCTTCGAGCTGCCGGCGGCGGCGCCCGCGGGCGGCGAGGTCGGGGTCGCGGTCCGCCCCGAGAAGGTCAGGCTGAGCCGCGATCCGCCGGAGAGCGATGCCATCGCGGTGCGCGGCACGGTCGCCCAGGTCGCCTATTTCGGCGACTACAGCCACATCAGCGTCGAGGCCGCGCCCGAGGTGCGCATCACCTGCTACCGGACGCACCGCAGCCGGCACGACCCCGACGCCATCGATCAAGGCGAGGTCTGCTGGGTGTCGTGGGATCCGGCCGACTGCATTCTGCTCACCGAATGAGCGAGGCCGCGGCGCGGGGACGGCCCGCGGCGCTCAGGGCGACTCGCCGACCTCGTCGGCGACATGGGCGCCGCGCCGGCCGCGCGGCTGTGGCGGGCCGGTGGTGGAGTCCCGCTCGGTCTGGAGCTCCATCTCGGAGTTGAGCTCGGCGCCCAACAGCACGACGAACGCCGACAGCCAGACCCACATCAGGAGGACGATCACCGCGCCGATCGAGCCGTAGGTCTCGTTGTAGCTGCCGAAGTTGCGCACGTAGATCGAGAACGCGATCGAGCCGATGACCCAGATGAGGGTCGCGAGGGCAGCGCCCCAGCCGACCCAGCGCCAGCGCGCCGCGGCGCGGCTCGGCGCGTAGCGATACAGCGCGGCAAGGATCAGCAGGGCGCCGACGAACAGGATCGGCCAGCGCAGGAGAGTGACCAGGGCGTTCACGACGGACCCCAGGCCCAGAACCTGGAGCACGACGGGCACGAGGACGATCAGCCCGATCGCCAGGGTCATGCCGACGATCACGCCGAGCGTAAGGCCCAACGCCGTGAGGTTCAGCTTGATGAACCCGCGCTTCTCCTCCTCGTCGTAGATGATGTTCAGGCCCTCGATCAGCGCCTTCATGCCCTTGGAGGCGCTGTACAGGGTGAGCAGGATGCCGCCGGCAGCCGCAAGACCGAGGCCGCCGCCACTGGCGGCGACCTTGCGCGCCTGGTCGGTCACGATCGCTGCGGCCTGTTCCGGCAGAAGCCCGCTCACCGCCGCGATCTGCGGCTCGATCTGCTGCGGATCGAATGCCAGACCCCAGATGGCGATCGTGGCCGCGATCGCCGGAAACAGGGCGAGCAGCCCGTAGAACCCCACCCCCGCCGCGATCAAGGAAAGGTGGTCGGCGCTGATCTCGTTCTTGGTGCGGAGCAGGATGTCCCGCCATCCCGCCCGGGGGATCTGGAACGGACGATCGGCCTGACGACCGCGCTCTGCCGACCTGGCCATGCGCTTTTCCAGAATGCTGCAGACCAGAATGCTGCAGACCAAGAATGCTGCAGAGAGGCGTCCCCGGCCCGGGCATCTCCGGGCCAGGGTCACCTGTTCAAGTCAACGGACCCGGCCTCAGACGCCCGACGGGATCCTGCTGCCGGTCTGCCCCAGACCGTGCCGCTCGGGCTCCGTCTTCGCGGGCTCGGTTGCCGGCTCGGCTTGGCCGGAGCCGCCCGATGTGGTGCCGCCGCCCTGCCGCCCGGCCTCGGTCTTGGCGGCCTCGGTTGCCGCCTCGGCCACCCGCTCGGCCTTGCGCGCCGCCGAATCGACTGCGGCCACGGCGCCCTCGGGGGTCAGCCCCTGGCGGTCGGCCTCGTCGAGGGCGGCATCGTAGGCCGCGCGTCCGGCTGCCCGCGCCTTCTCGAACTGCTCGCGGCTGACCCGCCCCGCCTGGTCTTTGAGCCGGTCGCGGGTGTCGCCCATCCACTCGTCCTCGGTCTCGGTCTTCGGCAAGGCGGCGCCGATCGCCGCGCCCACGGCCAATCCGATTGCCCCGAGCACCAGCGGCTGCTCATGGAGCATGTCGAAGAAGCCATGTTGTACGCGTCGACCGTAGCGGCCGGCTCGGGCCTGCGCACCGCGCGCGCCGTGGCGGAGATACTCGCCGGTGTCGCCCAGCCGCTCTCGGGCACCGGCGCCCAAC
>JBOHKK010000341.1:0-6520 GCA_050729115.1 Geminicoccaceae bacterium
CCCTTGGGTGGACCCGCGGCCCCGGCCCGCTCCCCCTCCCAACCACCCACCGATGGTACCCTTGGGGCGGTTGGGAGGGGGAGCGGGCTGGTGCGAGCTGATCGAAAAATGCGCTAGGAAGGCAGGTCCGGCCGTCGAAGCAGCCGGAAGAGTTGCCTTGAACTCCTGATCCTAAACTATTAGTAGAGCGATCCTCGATAATGTTGACCCATCCTCCGACTCGAGACCCATGGCGACGAACCCCGCGCCACCGAGCCTCATGGTCATGAGTCGAGCGATCGCTTGACCGGAGGCGGCGGGAGCTCACATGATGATCGCATGGAGCTGCTTGCCGAGCGGGTCGCCTCCCTCGAAGGCACCCTGAAGGGCGCCAGCTGGTCGTTTGGGCTGTTGCTTGCGGCGATCCTCGTGCGCATCGGCAGCGGTGGCGTCTTCCTGGTGTTCCAGATCGAGGACACCAAGGGGCAGGTCCAGCTCAGCGGGCAACGCCTGAACGATCGGATGAACCGGCTCGAAGCCAGGGTCGATGCGCTGCCGGGCCAGGTGACCGCGATCGCCGACAGCATCGCCAGCGCGATCACGGCGACCAGACAGCAGCCGGTGATCATCACGCTGCCGCCTACGAGAGCACCCGCCGCCCTCGATTCGGAGTAAGGCGGCGCTCACCCAAGACTGCGAAAGCTCCCGGATGGTCACCCTGGCGGGCCAGACTGCGCTTCCTCAGATCCGGCCGCGCACCGGCGCTCTGACCCCGTGAGAAAGAGGTCCCGCAGGCCCTTGCGGCGGAAGCTCCTGATCACCGCCCGGAATGTCGAGGCGGTCGTTACGGGCGTCAAGCCGATGCACACGGTTTCGGCAGTGCGCTGCGAAAGGTATTGGCCAGCCTGCGACCCTCCGGGGCCGGCGCCGGCGCACCCGCGGGGGCGCCGGCTTCGGCCTTGACGCCCCGTGGCGGCCCGGCACACTGGCTCCCAGTAGGGAGCTGGCACGGAGGCGCGCAGCAGGCGCGGCCGCGTAGCGCTGACCGAACGCCGTACCCCAGGGATCGGAATCTTGGCGGAAGCTCGAACACAGGACGCGCTCGAGCGCTACCGGAAGAAGCGCGATTTCTCGAAGTCGCGCGAGCCGCCGGGCGGCAAGGTCGCGGCCGGGACCAGCCTGTTCGTGGTGCAGAAGCACGCGGCGCGGCGGCTGCACTACGACCTGCGCCTGCAGTTCGGCGACGCTCTGAGGAGCTGGGCGGTGCCCAACGGCCCCTCGCTCGACCCCAAGGCGCGCCGGCTCGCGGTGCGGGTCGAGGACCACCCGCTCGAATACGTCGACTTCGAGGCGCAGATCCCCAAGGGCCAGTACGGCGCCGGGGGCATGATCGTCTGGGACCGCGGCACCTGGGTGCCGATGGGCGACCCGGAGGAGGGCTACCGCAAGGGCACGCTGAAGTTCCGCCTGTCCGGGGAGAAGCTCGGCGGCGGCTGGACCCTGGTACGCCTCAAGCCCAAAGACGGCGAGCGCGGCGACAACTGGCTCCTGATCAAGGAGCGCGATCCGTTCGCGCGGTCCGAAGCCGACGGCGACATCCTCGAGGAACGTCCGGAGAGCGTGATCACCGGCCGCCGGGTCGAGGATCTCGCCGCGCCGGCGGCGCCACCGCAGGCCGCGCCCGGGCGCAAGGTGAGGTCGATCCGCGCGGCTGCGATCAAGGGCGCCAGGACGGCATCGCTGCCGAGGGAGATCCGGCCACAGCTGGCCTCGCCGGCGTCCCGCGTGCCCGACGGCGACGACTGGCTGCACGAGATCAAGTTCGACGGCTATCGGACCATCGTGCGGATCGACGGCGGCGAGGTTCGCCTGCTCACCCGCACCGGGCTCGACTGGACCGACCGCTACGGGCGCCTCGCGGGCGCGTTCGGGGAACTGCCCTGCCAGCAGGCGCTGATCGATGGCGAGATCGTGGTCCAGGACGCCCAAGGCCACAGCAGCTTCTCGGCGCTCCAGGACGCGCTCTCGGAGGGGCGGACGCACGAGCTGACGTTCTTCGCTTTCGACCTCCTCTACCTCGATGGCTACGACCTCACCAAGGCGCCGCTCACCCTGCGCAAGCGCGCGCTCGCCCGTCTCCTCGAAGGGACTGTCGACGGCACGTCGGCGCTGCAGCTGTCCGAGCACGTCGAGGGCGGCGGACCGGCGTTCTTCGCGCAGGCCTCGCAGCTCGGCCTCGAGGGCGTCCTCTCGAAGCGCGCCGATGCGCCCTACCAGCAGACGCGCACCCGGAGCTGGCTCAAGGTCAAGTGCCGGCAGAGCGACGATTTCCTGATCGTCGGCTACAACCCGTCGGAAGCGGCGGGCGGCATCGGCGCGCTGCTCCTGGCCGAGGCCGAGGACGGCGGGCTGCGCTATGTCGGTCGCGTCGGCACCGGCTTCGCCATGGCCGAGATGAGGCGCCTGCACGCCCGCCTCGAGGCGCTCCGGGCCAAAAAGGCGACCGTGGCGCTGCCGCCCGAGGAGCGGCGCAAGGGCATCGTCTGGGTGCGGCCGGCGCTGATCGCCGAGGTCGAGTACGGCAACCGCACCGCCGATGGCATCCTGCGGCATGCCGTCTACAAAGGGCTGCGGCTCGACAAGGCCGAGACCGAGAGTGCTGCCAGGGCGCCCGAGGCGCCGCCGCAGGTCGAGCGCAAACGCTACGTCACCGATGCCGACCTCGCTTCGATCTGGGTGACCAATCCCGATCGGGAGATGTTCGGCGCCGGCGGACCGCGCAAGCTCGACCTCGCCTTGTACTACGCCCGGGTCGGCGACTGGATCCTGCCCGAGCTGATCAACCGGCCGGTCTCCCTGCTGCGCTGCCCGACCGGCAAGGCCGCGGACTGCTTCTTCCAACGCCACGCCCTGTCCGGCATGCCCGAGGCGATCAAACGGATTCCGCTGCGCGAGGAGGGCTCGAAGGAGCGGGCGGACTATCTGTACGTCGAGGACGCCCGTGGTCTGTTCGCGCTCGCGCAGTTCGGCGCGATCGAGTTGCACAGCTGGGGCTGCCGGGTCGACCGGCCGGAACGGCCCGATCGCATCGTGTTCGATCTCGACCCCGACGAGGGCCTGCCCTGGCGGGAGGTGGTGAGCGCCGCCCACCAGGTCGCCGACGTCCTGCGCGAGCTCGGGCTCGTGCCGTTCGTCAAGACCACGGGCGGCAAGGGCCTGCACGTCGTGGTGCCGATCGCGCGGCGCCAGGGCTGGCCCGAGGTGCGCCGCTTTTGCGAGGCCTTCGCACGGCAGCAGGCGCAGCAGGCGCCCAAGCGGTTCACGGCGAACATGGCGAAACGCGAGCGGCGGGGGCGGATCTTTCTCGACTATCTGCGCAACGCGCGCAGCGCCACGGCGGTTGCCGCCTATTCGTTGCGCGCGCGGCCGGGGGTGCCGGCATCGACGCCGCTCGCCTGGTCCGAGCTGGACGCTATCGACCACCCCGCCGATCTCGACTACGCTACGGTGGTGGCGCGCTTGGGCGAGGGCTTCGTCGATCCCTGGGCGGGCATCGACCGTGCTGCCCGTGCGCTCACCAAAGAAATGGAGCAGAAGCTCGCAAACCGTGTTTAGATAGCGAGAACGGCAAACGAGGTCGTAGTCATGGCGCCACGTTCGACCTGGAAGGGTCACCTCAAGTTGTCGCTCGTCTCGTGTCCGGTCCGCTTGTACAACGCCACGACGCGCAGCGAGCAGGTGTCTTTCAATCTCCTGCACAAAGACACCCACAACCGTATTCAGATGAAGCCGCATGACCCCGAGCTGGGGGCGGTCGAACGCAGCGATCTGGTCAAAGGCTACCAGTACGAGAAGGACCAGTACGTCGTGTTCACCGACGAGGACTTCGACAAGGTCCAGATCGAGACCAATAAGGCGATCGTGATCGAGAAGTTCGTCGACGCCAAGGAGGTCGACGAGATCTATTACGAGTCACCTTATTATCTGGCCCCGGACGGCGCGGTGGCGGAGGAGACGTTCCGGGTCGTGCAGCATGCGATGCGGGAGAAGAAGAAGGTGGCGCTCTCGCGCATCGTGCTGTCCAGCCGCGAGCGCCTGATCGCGCTCACCGTGCGCGACAAGGGACTCCTGTTGATGACGCTGCGCACCGCCGACGAAGTGCGCGACAGCAAGGAGTTCTTCGGCGACATCGGCGAGGAGGAGCCCGAGCCGGAGATGCTGGAGCTGGCCGAGAAGCTGATCGAGCAGAAGTCGGGCAAGTTCGACCCCAGCGAGTTCCATGACCGCTACCAGGACGCCGTGATCGAGATGGTCAAGGCCAAGGTCAAGGGCCAGGAGCCGGTGATCGCCACGGCGCCGGAACGCGGCAAGGTGATCAATCTCATGGACGCGTTGCGCCGCAGCCTGGGCGATGACAAGCCGCCGGCCAAGAGCAAGCCGCGCAAGGCCGCTGCCAAAGCGCCAGCCGCTGAGACCAAGAAGAAGCGCCAGGCGAAATCGGCCTGAGGAGCCGCGGGCGTGATCGATTTCGCCGACAAGATCGTCAGCGTGATCGGCCGCTTCGCCAAGCTGCGCGATCAGCTGGTCGCTGCGGAAGTGGAGCGGCGCGGCGGCATCGTGCGCCGCGGCCTCCCGCAAAGCGCGGCCATCGTCGCGATCGGCCGCCGCAGTCTGGCGCAGCTCGCCGATGGCCGGCTCGCCGCCAAGCTTGCCCGGGCCGAGCAGATCGGCGCGCTCTGCCTGAGCGAGAACGGGCTGCTCCGCGCGCTGGATCTGCTGCCGGCGGGGCAGATGGCCGGCGTTGGCGCAATCCGCCTCGCCGAGCTGCCGGAGCGGGCGGGTCTGGACCCCGCCTCGGTGCGGGTGCTGATGCTCTATGACGTCATTCAGCCATACGACGGCGCGTGCAGCTTCCGGGACCTGATCGCGGCGCGCGAGGTCGCCCGGCTGCTCGGCGAGGGTCTGGCCCTTGCGGAGATCGTGCGCAGCGCCGACCGGCTGGCGCGGGCCGGGGAAGGCGCCGACCACCCGCTCGCCCGGCTCAAGCTGGTGCGTGACGAGCGCGGGCGGCTCGCCCGGCGCGTCGGCGACGCCTATGCCGAGCTCGACGGCCAGATCCGGCTGTCCCTGCCCCGCGCCGACAATCCCTCGGTCGACGAGGTGTTCGATGCCGCCGAGGAGGCGGAGCAGGCAGGGGATCTGGCGGCCGCGGCGACGCTGTACCGGCGCTGCGTCAGCATGGACCCGCACGATCCCATCGCGCCCTTCAATCTCGCCAACGTCCTGCGCGAGCAGGGGCAGCCCGGAGCCGCCAAGCTCTTCCTCGAGCTCGCTCTGGCGCTCGATCCGGAGTTCGCCGACGCCTGGTACAACCTCGCGCTGCTGAAGGAGGCTGCCGGCGACAAGCAGGCGGCGAAGGCCTGTCTTGAGCGGGCGATCGCGGCCGACCCCGATTACGCCGATCCCGTCTACAACCTGGCGAAGCTGCAGTTCGAGCAGGGCCGCTTCGCCGAGGCGAGCCGGATGTGGCGGCGCTACCTCGCGCTCGACCCCGACAGCGAATGGAGCCGCCGCGCCCGCTCGGGCCTGCGCCTGTGCCGTGAGCACGACCAGCCGACCGGCGGCTGAGGCTCCGCGCCGGCGCTCCCGGTCGAGTAGACGCCGGAGCGAACCGGCCGGCGCTGGCGGTCGGACTCCGGCTTTTTCTGGTCGCAGCCCGCGCTGCTCCTTGTCCATTCTGGTCACTTCCACTAAATTGGACAAAGGAGGATGGCTCATGCGCTACGTTTCGGCAACCGAGGCAAAGCAGGCGCTATCGGCGGTGCTGGATGCCGCCCAACGGGAACCGGTCGTGATTCGCCGTCAGAAGCGCGACATCGCCGTGGTGCTCTCGATGCACGACTACGAGAAGCTCACCGCGGTCAATGTCGGAGAGTTTCAGCGCTTTTGCGATCGCGTCGGCGAGCAGGCTGCCGCCCGCGGCATGAGCGAGGAGAAGCTGGCCCAGATCCTTGCGGATGAGCCATAGAGAGCGCATCGTCGTCGATACCAACGCGTTGATAAGCCGGCTGCTCGTACCGGGATCGGTCACCGGCCGCGCCGTGGATCGAGCGGTCGATCGAGCGGTCGATCGTGGACGTCTCCTGGTCTCCGAAGCCACGATGGTGGAGCTGACGACGGTGCTTGGCCGTGCCAAGTTCGACCCGTACGTCTCTCTGGCGGATCGGCAGCAGTTCATCGGTCTGCTCGGCCGAATCGCCGAGCTGGTCCCGATCTTACGACCGGTTCGGGCGTGCCGCGACCCGAAGGACGACATGTTTCTCGAGGTGGCGGTCAACGGCGGAGCCGGCCTGATCGTGACCGGCGATCGGGATCTGCTCGAGCTGCACCCGTTCCTCGGAATTCCGATCCTCAGCCCCGCTGATTACCTTCGGCGCGACTGAGGCGCCCGCCCCGGCATCTCTAGCTAGCGCATTTTTCGATCAGCTCGCACCAGCCCGCTCCCCCTCCCAACCGCCCCAAGGGTACCATCGGTGGGTGG
>JBOHKK010000342.1:0-6515 GCA_050729115.1 Geminicoccaceae bacterium
GTGGGTGGTTGGGAGGGGGAGCGGGCCGGGGCCGCGGGTCCACCCAAGGGGAAAACGGCTAGCCGCCCTCCCACAGCTTCAGCTCTTCTTCAGGGAGCGGCTCCCAGAAGCTCTCGTCCAGCCACACCTTGCCCTTCATCGAGCCGAAGCCGCGCTTGGGCTGCTCGCGCACAAACGGCACCAGACGCGCCACCGGCGTCTTGCCGCGCGCGATGACCACCTCCTCGCCGCGCTCGACCTGCTTGACCAGCCTCGAGAGCTGCGTCTTGGCGGTATGGATGGTGACCGTGGCCATGGCCCTCATGCTACATTGCCTTAGCTAAATGAATCTAGCTAAGACAACCGGGTTGCGCAAGGCCTCGTCGGATCGCTGGGCTCCGAGCTCAGAGCCTGGTGGCCCGCGCCCCGCCTTCCATGCTATGCGGCCGCGTGGAGCAACCAGCCGCGTTCTTCGGGAGAGCCGCCGTGACCTCGCTCGTGGAGCACCTGCGCGCGATGGCGCGCAACAACGCCTGGGCCAACCATCGCCTGCATGAGGCATGCGCCAGGCTGAGCGCGGACGACTACAAGGCGACGCGCACCAGCTTCTTCCCCTCGATCCATCTGACGCTGAATCACATCCTGCTGGTCGACTGGTACTATCTGGACGCGCTGGACAACGGCGGGCGGCGCTGGCGCGAGCTCTGTGCCTCGGCGACGAGCCGTGCCCGACCTTCGCGGCCCTGCGGCGCGAGCAGATGGCCGCGGACCGCCGGCTGATCGCCTGCTGCGAGGGCCTCACGAAGGAGGGGGTCAACGCCACGGTCATCCTCAACCGGCCGGGCGACCTGCAATATCCGGAGCGAGCCCAGGACGTCCTCGCCCATTTGTTCCAGCACGACATCCACCATCGCGGCCAGGTGCACGCCATGCTCGCGGGCACCGCCGTCCCGCCGCCGCAGCTCGACGAATTCTTCCTTCGGCAGGACGCGCCTTTGCGTGCGCAGGAGATGTGGGCGTTGGGCTTCGCCGATCGATGACCCTCGACCACGCCTTGCCTCTATGGCGGGGGCGGCGTAAGTAGTGATCGTCACTATTCCGGGATACTGCCATGCGCTCGGTGTCGGCGCGCGAGGCCAACCAGCAGTTCGCGCGCATCCTCGGCGAGGCCGCGAACGGCGAGGAGATCGTGATCACGCGGCGCGGCAAGCCCGTGGCCGTGCTCGCACCCTACCGGCGGGCGCCGCTTACGCCCGAGCAGGAGGCCGCGATCGAGGAAGCGGTTCAGATGATGAAGCGTGGCCTCGTGCATGGAGGGAGACGGTTCACGCGTGATGAGATGCAGCGGTTCCCACTCGATGAGATGGATGAGCGTTGAGCGTCGCATTCGACACCAACGTGCTCGTCTACGCAGTCGATCGAAGTGAGGGCGATCGCCATCTCATAGCGTCGTTGCTGATCGAACGCGCCTTACGCCAGCGGCGAGGCGTGCTCGTCCTGCAGACCATGGTCGAGTTTTACTCGGTCACCACAGGCAAGCTGAAGGGCAGGCCCGAGGACGCACTTCGTTTCCTCGACCGGTTGCGTGCGGTGCTTGCGGTCCGTGCCGCCGAGGAGCGGGACTTCGACCGGGCAACAAGGGGCGAGCGGCATGGGCTGTCCTTTTGGGACGCGTTGCTCTGGGCCACCGCTGATCGGATCGGGGTGCGCTACCTGCTGACCGAGGATTATCAGGACGGGCGCACGCTCGGCGGCGTCACCTTCGTCGATCCGTTCAAGGGCGAGAACGAGCGCCTCCTGGCCGAGATCCTGCCGTCGCCATGAGCGCCGCCCGCCTCCTCCCCCGGCAACGCCGGGCGGGCGTGCTGGCCCGATCTCGAGTTGCTCGAGACGCTGGCGGGGGCTGGAGGACCGGAGCTCGGCTCGGTGGAGCCTGTGTCTCAGCGGGCCTGGGAATCGGGTGACGGCGCTCCATGGAGTGGTTCAAGATCCCTTACCGCGCCGCCTGGCGCCTGATCATGCAGGACGAGGGCGTGGAGCTGTCGGGGTACATCGCGTTCACCGCGTTCTTCTCGCTGTTCCCGTTCCTGATCTTCCTCGCCGCGCTCGCCGGCTTTCTGGGGGATCGGGAAACCGCGGACGGCTTCATCGCCGAGATGTTCAACCTGATGCCGGACGACGTGGCCGGGACCCTGGCGCCGGCGGTCAGCGAAGTGCTTGCCGGGCGCGAGGGCGGGCTCCTGACCGTCGGCATCCTGATCACGTTGTGGTTCGCCTCCAACGGGATCGAAGCTCTGCGCGCCGGGCTCAATCGCGCCTATGGCGTGCACGAGGCGCGCTCGATCTGGTGGCGCCGGCTGCAGAGCATCGCGTTCGTGATCGCCGGCGGCTTCGTCATCTTCTTCCTTTCGCTCGCCGTCATCCTGGGACCGCTGGTGTGGAAGGTCCTCGGTCCCGCTGCGGGCGACGTGCTGGAGACACGGATCGTGTTCGTCACGGCACGCTATCTGCTGGCGGTCGTCCTGTTGCTGGGCGCGCTGCTGCTGCTGCACCGCTGGCTGCCCAACACCAAGCAGGCGTTTGTCCGGGTGCTGCCGGGGGTCTGCGTCACGACCCTCTTGTGGCTGATCGGGGCGAGCGCGTTCTCATGGTACATCGGCCACCTCGCCGACTATGCCGCCTTCTACGGCAGCCTCGGCGGGGTGGCGATCACGTTGATGTTCTTCTACATCAGCGCCATCCTCTTCATCTTCGGCGCCGAGATCAACGCGGTCTGGCGCGAGCGCAGCGGCCGCGGGCGCCCCGGCACGGCGACGGCGAAGGTGGGGGACATGGAAGATTGAGCCCGGCGTGACGCAGCTCGTCGCCGACCGAGGAGATCGACCCGAGAGGACGGGCGGCGGAATCTCCGGCGCGAATCGTCGCCCGAACGATGAGCCGAAGCCGTGACCCACGACCCGAAGCCGTGACCCACGACCCGAAGCCGTGACCCACGACCCGAAGCGTCTGAACGACCTCGCGGCGATCGCCAGCGTGAGCGTCGCCGCGACTTTGATCTGCGCCAAGCTCGCGATCTGGATCGTCACCGGATCGGTCGCCATCCTGGGCGCGCTGGTCGACAGCGGCCTCGATGCGATCGCCTCGATCGTGACCTTCATCAGCGTCCGCCAGGCGGCGCAGCCGCCGGACCGGGCGCACCGCTACGGCCACGGCAAGGCCGAGGCGATCGGCGCGTTCGTGCAGGCGGGGTTCGTCCTGGGCTCGGCATTCTTCCTCGCCAACGAGGCCATCCGCCGCCTGATCGATCCCCAGGCGATCGAGCAGACCCGACTGGGCATCATGGTCCTGCTGCTGGCCATCCTCCTGACCGCAGCGCTGCTCGCCTTCCAGCGCTTCGTGATCCGCCGCACCGGCTCGATCGCCATTCAGGCCGACAGCCTGCACTACCGCAGCGACCTGCTCATGAACCTCGCGGTGATCGCGGCGCTGCTCCTGGACGAGGCGACCGGCTGGCCGATCGTCGATCCGCTGTGCGGGCTCGGCGTCGTGCTCGTGCTCCTGTACAGCGCGTTCGGGATGGCCCGTCACGCGCTCGACATGCTCATGGACCGGGAGCTTCCGGCCGAGACGCGGGCGCGCATCCGCAAGCTCGCGCTTGGCCACCCCAGGGCGCACAACGTGCACGACCTGCGCACGCGCCGGGCCGGATCGGACGTGTTCATCGAGCTGCATCTCGAGCTGGACGGGGATCTCGACCTCGAGCAGGCGCACGCCATCACCCACGAGGTGGAGGCGCGCATCCAGGCCGCCTTCCCGGAGGCCGACATCCTGGTGCACCAGGAGCCGGCCGGCCTCGCCGACGAGCGCCGCGACGCCCGGATCGCGGCGAGCGAGAGCTGATCGCGAGGGACGTGCTCGTTCGTCCGGAGCGCTGATCGGCCCGCCCTCATCGGAAAGCTTCCCGATCGCGGAGCCGCGTCACCGGGAGATGAGACGGTGGCGCCACCGTCTTGACGTAGTCACGATTACGGTAGCATCAAACGCGGGTGCGAACCGGTGGGAGACGACGGGTGGCCAGCATTCTCGTCCGCAATCTGCCCGACGACGCCAAGGAGCGCCTGCGCTGACGTGCGATGCGCCACAAGCGGAGCCTCGAAGCCGAGGTGCGCGCCATCCTCGAGCGCGCCGCCCAAGAGCCTGTGGTCCCGACCGGCCAGCCCGAGCGTTTCCCCGACTGGTTCATCCGGATGACCCGGCCAGGCATCGACCTAGACCCGGCGATCGAGGAGAATCGCACGACCGACTCTGAATAGTCCTATGCTGCACAAGCCGGGCTCGAGAACAGTCAGGATGCTTGATCCTGCGGTCCCTGGACCGCCATGCCGGTTCTGAAGAACGCGCACCAGGCAGTGATTGACGAGCGCAAGCTCATGGAATACGTGCTCAACCCGGCTCATCCGCGCGGCCGTGACAAAGCTCGCCTGTTCAAGGGCGCGCTCGGCTATGATCGTGCCAGCTCTGCGGATCTCATCGAGCAGATACGCCATGCCATCGTCAGGCACGAGGCAATCTTTTTGCGGCGCGATCGCCATGGCCGTCATTACCGGGTCGATCTGATCCTTGCAGGCCCTGCCGGGGCAGCCCATGTCCGGACTGGATGGATTTACGATCGAGGCAGCGATGTCCCACGGCTTTCCACAGCCTTCGTCCTCGAGAGCGCCGACCAAGCGGACGGCTGAGGCTTTCGGCCTGCTGGATGTGGTGCGGGTCCGCCACCCCTTGCCGGACTTCGGTTTGGCGGGCGGCGAAGAAGGCACGATCGTCGACGTCCTGGATCAACCGGGTCGCGCCTATCTGGTCGACTTCTCCGGCGGCAGCGCCGATCCCGGCGAGACGGCCGTTCCCGTTTTTTTCCTCACGGCCGACCAGATCGCCCTGGTCTGGAAGGCGTCGTAGGGCGGAAGGTCGGCGCTCGCCTGACGTTCGCGCAATCCGGAAGAAGCTACAGCGTCAGCTCCAGCATGACCACGCCCGCGAGCGGGTTGTCGTAGTAGGGCGGGATCTCGCGAAAGCCGAGTGCGGCGTACAGGTGCTGGGCGGCGGGCATGCGGTCCGGGATCGTATCGAGGCGCATGCGCTCGTAGCCGATGGTCCGGGCCGTCTCGATCACCCGCTCGGCGAGCGCGCGGCCGATGCCGTGGCCGGCGAAGCCCGGCTCGACCCACAGGCGCTTCCATCTCGCACACCCCGGGCTCGAGCAGGCGCAGCCCGATGCAGCCGGCGATCTCACCGCCCACCCTGGCGACCAGCAGCCGGCCCGAAGGTGGCGCATAGCAGCCGGGCAGCTCCGCGAGCTCGCGCTCGAACCCCTGAAAGCACAGGTCCACGGCGAGCCAGTCGGCATAGGCGCAAAACAGCCGCCGCACTTGCGCGAGATCCTCCGTGCGGGCCTCGCCGAGATGGCAGTCGGACAGCAGGCAGGCGCTCATAGCGGATCGCCCGTCTCGCGCAGATAGAAGATCAGATCGAGCGACGGCGGCGCCACCGCGGTGTGGCTCAGCTGGTCGTGCACCTGCCCGCGATGATGGGTCTGGTGGTTGAACAGGTGCAGCCAGCAGACGTGCAGCGGGGTCTCGACGTCCTCGGGCTCCACGATCCGGCGGTAGCGCACGGGCCTTCGCAGGTCGTCCGCGGCGTAGCCGTCGACCAGAGCGATCATGCGCGCATCCTCGGCCGCGCGCGCTGCCTTCAGCTCGGCCAGGCTGGCGCAGGGCCGATCGTCCAGCCGCAGCTTCGGGCTCGGCGTGGCCTCGATGCGCGCGAGCCAGATCCGATCGCCCACCAGAAGGTGATTGAGGGTGCCGTGGATCGAGCCGAAGAACGCCGGGCGCGGCTGGTGGTACTCGGCCTCGGCCAGCTGCGCGCACGCCGCGTACAGGCGGCGATTGGCCCAGGCGTTGTAGCGCGCCATCCGGCGCAAGTGCTCCTGCATCATGGCGGTCCCGATCTTCCTGGCGACAGCTTCCGGCCAGGAAAGATCAGGGGCCGGCCCGGGGTCAAGCGCCGCGCGCGGGCCTCGCCCAGCCGTCGCGCTCGGGCGGTCGTCTGGTGAGACCAGGGACGGCGCAGCGGACGAACGCGGCGAGGGCGACGGCGGCGCGAGCCACGCCGGCGACGGCGACACGCATGCTTTTTCCAACCGCTTGGCTGCGCAGCTCGTGGCCGCGCGCGATGTACCGCCTGAGCACATCCCGCTCCAGGCCGCGCGGTGCCACCGGCGGTATCGCGCGCCAGGAGGTATGAGGAAACTCCTGCTCCAGCCGATTGGACATGGCGCTCTCCTTGGGTCAGCTGCGCCAGAAGGGCTTTTCGGCCTCGTCGATCGCCTCGGCGCGCGAGATGCCGATGTCGCACAGCATGTAATCGCTCAGCTCCGTCAGCGCGCTGCGCTGGCGGGCCCGCTCATGCCAGGCCACGAGCGCCTCCGCCACCCGCGCGAGCGCGCGCCCGGCGGTCGCGCCGAGGCCGGCCTGAGG
>JBOHKK010000343.1:0-6515 GCA_050729115.1 Geminicoccaceae bacterium
GCCCAGCGCGCGGGGTTGGCTGGGCGGCCGCGCGCCCAAGAAGAAGAAGCCCGGCATCGGGCCAAAGCCGGCGCGCTGGCCGGCGGGGCGCCTTCCAACCTGCCCGGGGGTCTCCCCGGAATAATCCCGCTACCGTCGGTGTTCATTGCGGCAGGAGGGCTCGGTGATGCCACGATCGGGCTTGCCGCTCGCTGGGGCGGTCTCGTTGTTCCTCTTGGCGGCGGTCCTCGCGAGCGGAGCCGACGCCCAATATCTGGAGCGGGGCACGGCGTCCTGGTACGGCGAGCGGTTCCACGGCCTGGAGACCGCAAGCGGCGAGATCTTCGATCTCAACCAGCTCACCGCGGCGCATCGCGAGCTGCCGTTCGGCGCCCAGGTCAGGGTGATCCACCTGATGACCGGCGCGTCGGTGGCCGTCGTGATCAACGACCGCGGACCCTGCATCGACGGCCGCGACATCGACCTGTCCGAGGCGGCGGCGCGGGTGTTGGGGATCATCGAGGAAGGGCTCGCCCCGGTTCTGATCGAGGCCGACCCGCGGCAGCTCGAGGACGCGACGCGCACCCAGACGAGGATCAGCAGCGGCTGCTGACCGCGGCGCGCAGCGCTCAGCCGTCGGCCGCGGCCGAGTCCACGAGATCCCTGCAGAACTCGAGAAACGATCCAACCTGGGCACGCAACTCGCGGCCCGCCTCGGTCAGGTCGTCGTTGCCGTAGTCCGCCTCCATCCTGAACTCGAATGCCGCTTTCAGGGCCGCCGCGTGCCCCCGCTCCGCTTTGGTGCGGCGGCGCTTGACCATGCGCGCAAAGGTGTCGACCACCCGGCCGTGGTTCGTGCTGGCCGAGCCCTCGACCGCCAGGAGCGCCGCCCGCGCCGCATGGAACATGGCGTAGTAGGCGCCGTGGATCACGCCCTCGAAACGGTCATCAGGCGTCTCATGCGACAGCTCGGCAAACCGTTCGGCCTTGCCCAGGGCGACGCGCGCATGCTGCAGCACCGGCCGCTCGATCATCGGGATGTCCGCCGGGCCGTAGACGACGCGTCCATGATCGCGAACGTTGCACGCCAGCTCGTCCGTCGCCAGCCAGGCCTGCCCCGAGCGCGCCATCGACTGAATTTCGGTATCGAGTTCATGCTGCACTGCCCAGGTGAGGTCGGATAGGGCCCGCGCCTCGTGCTCGGTCGGGGCGTGATCGAAGAACACCGCGAAGTCCCAATCGCTCTCGGCATGCTCCTCGCCCCGGGCGCGCGAGCCGAACAGCACGATCCGCTTGACGTCATCGCCGAACGTCGCCAGCACGCGCTCGCGAAAGCGCGCGACCACCGAATCCTCCGGGCGATCGTGCGACCGGGCGACGTGCAAGGGCGATCGAATGGCCATCGAGGATGATCCGCGCTCGAATCGCTCGACCCGCGGCGGCTGGCGCGAGACGGTCGCGGTGACGAGAGCGCTAGAACGGAATCTCGTCGTCCAGATCGTCGAAGTTCTCGGAGCCGCCCTGGCGGCGCCCACTGCCGCCCGCGCCTCGGGCGGGCTCGCCGGAGGTCCGACCCCAGTCGCCGCTGTCGCGATCCTCGGGCACGGCTGCGCCCTCGTCGCGGCCGCCGAGCAGCACCAGCTCGCCCCGGAAGCGCTGCAGGACCACTTCCGTGGTGTAGCGCTCCTGGCCCGACTGGTCCTGCCACTTGCGCGTCTGCAGCTGCCCCTCGAGGTACACCGAGCGGCCCTTGGACAGATATTTCTCGGCGACCTCGCCCAGGCGCTCGTTGAAGATCACCACCCGGTGCCACTCGGTGCGCTCGCGGTTCTCGCCGCTGGTGCGATCGCGCCAGCGCTCGGACGTGGCGACCGCCAGATGCACGATCTTGGTGCCGTCCTGGGTGTGGCGGACCTCGGGGTCGCGACCGAGGTTGCCGACCAGAATCACCTTGTTGACGCTCCCGGCCATGACCCCTCTCCGCCGTTGGATGCGCGATCTCGCCTCACCCTACCACGTGGCGCCCCGAAGCGGAAAGGCCGCGCAGAGCGGCGGCGGCGAACGTAATTGCGCCGCGCCGCAATCGGCTCACGATGAGCTGCCCGGCTACGGTTGCTCGACCGGCCGCGACTCGACGGCGCCCCCGGCGACGTCCGCGGCGCTGCCATCGTCCTGCAGCCTTGCCAGGATCGCCGTGGCGATGGACTCGCCGACCACCGGGACGCCGAATGCCGACACGTGCCCGAGATCGTAGAACACATCCTCCGGATGGCCGTTCAGGATCGCCGAGGCGTCGATGAACTCGGCGCTGCCCTGCATCGCGGCGCCCGCCAGCTCGTAGAAGCGTCGCGCGAACGCGATCAGCGACGGCCTCATGTCGGCGATCACCTGCTCCTCGATCGGCCCGAGCGGCGTCTTGGTCGCGATCAGAGGCTGCAGCACGAAGAAGCAGCGCGCCTCGATCGCGGCGCAGATGCCGTTCGCGATCCGGGTGTTGCGCAGGTAGATCTCGACCGCGCGGCGCAGGTTCGCCTCGTCCGGCTGCGGATCGGGATCGCGAAACAGCGCCCGCTCCAGCCGCCGGTGCACCTGCGTCCGCCAGAAGTCCGAATGTTCCGCAAGGCCGAGCGAGCCGCCGTAGAGGAACAAGGTGCCGCTCTTCTGCTCGACCAGGGCGGCGAGCTTGGCCGAGAGGTCGTTTTGCATGTTGCCGGCGCCGAAATAGAAGCCGTGATTGGCGTCGTTGTAGCCGTCGTAGAACACCACCACGTCCGGAAGCCGATCCGCCGGCGCCCGCGCCGCGAGCGTCATGAACTTGATCAGCTCCAGCGAGCTCTGAAAGGTCGGCACGCCGAAGTTCTCGACCCGGGCGCCGATGCCGGCGGCGGCCATCGTTTTGGCGATGGCATTAGCGATCGAGCGCTCATCTGTGGTCTGGTGCTCCTGCAGGGTCGAGCCGCCGAAGATCCAGACGATCAGGTCGGCGCGCTCCGCCGGCGCGCTCGCCGGCGTCTGCCGCGACGAGAAGAAGTCGCTGACGTTGACCGTGGCCGTCGCGCACGGCGGCGCCGAGAACAGAAAGTACTCGTAGTACTTCGTGCCGGGTTCGCCACAGGTGCGCAAGTCCTGCCGCAACTGCTTGAGCTGCTGGAAATCCCGGCTCATCTCGCGGTACATCGAGCGCCCGCTCTTCGGGCCGCCGAGCACCCCGGTTCCGACCTCCAAAGTCACGACGCCAAGGGCCAGAATGCCCAGAACGTACCAGAATCGCCTGCTGCCCTTGCCCATCGGCCCTCACCGCTCACCGGCCGCCGCCATTGACGATGCCGCCGGAACGCGAGCGAGCATCGTCTGGGGATCAGTACTCGAACTCGAGCGCGGCGAACAGCGCTGCGGCGGACAACCCGCTCGAGCGGTGCTAGAGTCGTTCTGATCGAGTCCTGCCTGCCATGAGGTGCGAGGGCGCATGGACGCCAAGCTCGACCCGGCCCATCACGGCTTCGAATCCTTCCGCGTGCGCGCCAACGGGATTGCGCTGCATGGCGCGCGCACCGGCCGCGGCGCGCCGCTCCTCCTGCTGCACGGCTGGCCGGAGTTCTGGCTGACCTGGGCGCGATGCATGCGCCGGCTGTCCGACCGCTTCGATCTCGTCGCCCCCGATCTGCGCGGGTTCGGCGCCACCGGGAAGCCGACGCCCGGCCCCTCGCGCGAGGCCGGCCCCGAGGTGCACGCCGCGGACATAATCGCCTTGTTGGACGAGCTCGGAATCACGCAGATCGGCGTCGTGGCGCACGACCTCGGCGCCTATGTGGCCCAGATCCTCGCCCGCCAGCACCCGGAGCGCATCACGGGTCTGTTCTTCTTCAACTGTCCTTACCCGGGGATCGGCGGGCGCTGGGCGGAAGCCGGCCACCTGATCGAGATCTGGTACCAGTCGTTCCATCAGATGCCGTGGGCGGCCGAGCTGGTCGGCAGCTCGAGAGCGACCTGCCGGGCCTACATCGGCCACTTCCTGCGGCACTGGGCGCACGACCCGCACGCCTTCGACGACGACCTGGAGGCCTGGGTCGACAACTTCATGCGACCGGGCAATCTCCAGGGCGGGTTCGACTGGTACCTCAGCGTCGCCGCGGCGCGCGCCGCGGTGATCCGGCAGCAGTCCCCACCCCTGCCCAGGATCGACCTGCCGACGCGCATCATGTGGGGCCGCCACGATCCGATCCTCAAGGCGGCGTGGGTCGACCGCCTGCCGGAGTATTTCCGGGAGCCGGAGGTGACGATCGCGGAAGGCGCCGGCCACTTCGTCCACTACGAGACGCCCGAGCCGGCGAGCGCCGCCATTGCCGCTTTCCTCGGCAGGGTGAACCGGGACAGGGTGAACCGGGACGGGGTGAACCGGGACAGGGTGAACGGGCGATGACCCTCGAGCTGGCCTACGACGCTTTCGGCGCCGCTGGGCCGCCGGTCGTCGTGCTGCACGGGCTCTTGGGCTCGGCGCGCAACTGGACCAGCATCGCCAAGGAGCTGGCCACCACGCACCGCGTGCTCGCGCTGGATCTGCGCAACCACGGCCGCTCCCCCTGGGCCGACACCATGAGCTTCGACGAGATGGCGGGCGACGTCGCGGCGTTCATCGGCGACCATGAGCTGAGCCCGGCTGGCGTGATCGGCCACAGCCTCGGCGGCAAGGTGGCGATGCGCCTCGCCTTGATGCGCGCCGATCTGGTCGAGCGCCTGGTCGTGGTCGACGTCGCGCCGGTCGCCTACAGGCACAGCTTCGGGCCGTTCATCGCCGCCATGCAGGCGGTCGATCTCGCGGCGGTGCGGCGGCGCGCCGACGCCGAGCTGCAGCTGGAGGGAGCGGTCGGCGATGCGACGATCCGCAACTTCCTCCTGCAGAACCTCATCAAGACCGATGCCGGGTTCGTGTGGCGGGTCAACCTCGAGGCGCTTGCCGCCAACCTGCCGGAGCTCGTGGGATTTCCGACGCCAGACGAGGGCGCGGCATACCACGGGCCCACCCTGTTCATCGCGGGCGGCCGGTCCCCTTACATCGAGGCCGAGCACCGGCCGCTGATCGCGCGCCTGTTCCCGCGCGCCGAGCATGTGGTGATCGAAGGCGCCGGCCACTGGGTCCACGCCGAGCGCCCGGCGCAGCTCCTCGCCGAGGTCCGCCGGTTTCTCGCGGCCGCTTGACCCCGACCGCGCCTTCGGCAAGCGGTGTCGCCCGATCCCTTCCGCCCGCGCACGGCTTCCCTGGATCGCATGGAGCGTTCGAACGACGAGCACGCGCGGTTGACGGTCCCCGAATGCCTGCAAGCTCCGTCCACGCGCCCGCGGACGACCTCTCCAGGACCAGCGGTCCTTCGATCGGAGGCGCCGGACGGGCATCGGGGTCACGATCTCATATGAGTTGCCACCAACGCTTTCGACCCCAGCGCATGAGACCGGGGCGCCGAACCGCCGGTCGTCATCGCGAGGGGCGCGCAAGCGCCCGTGGCGATCCAGGAGCCGCGTTGTGAATCGCTTCGTGGCTACGCTCCTCGCAACGACGGTGTCGACCGTGGGGTCCAGCTTTCTCTTCAGACGTTTCTTTGGGGTGGCGGCCTCTTCGAGCGCGCCCGGATCAGTAGGGGTGCTTCGGCGAGCGGTCCTCGGACAGGCTGGCCCGGCCGCGTGCGGTGAGGCTTTCGATCGCGTCGGCAAGATGGATCTCGGCGATGTTGTAGTCGCCGCGCTCGGTTCTGATCCTGTGGCTCTCCATCAGGACGTCGGCGTGGGTGAAGCCCGCGGGCGGCTCGAAGCGATAGGAGGCGAGCTCGATCAGCAGCCCGAGCGGATCGGTGAAGTAGATCGAGTCCATGAAGCCGCGGTCCTTGACGCCGCTGTGCCTGATTCTGCGCTCGTCGAGGCGCAGGACCGCCTGCTGGAAGGTCGCGCGCGACACCGCAAAGGCGATGTGGTGCACCGTGCCGACGTCGGTCGAGGTCCGGGTCGGGTCGGGCCGGCGCTCCTCGTCGGTGAACACCGTGATCAGCCGCCCGTCCCCAGGATCGAAGTACAGATGGCTCTCCGAGGGCTGGTCGAGGTTCGGCTGCTCGAACACGAACGGCATGCCGAGCACGCCCTCCCAGAAGTCGATCGAGGTCTGGCGATCGGCCCCGACCAGCGTGATGTGATGAACGCCCTGGGATTGCAGCTTGCGCATCGGTGGTCTCCGTTCGGACCGGGCCTTCTGCGATGCCGCCGCCCTTCGCCTTCTCCCCGCGCGGACGCGCATCCACCCGGCGTGGATGAGATAGACGGGTGACGGGCCAAGGAAAGGTCTGACCGCCGGCCGCCTCCCGCGCCGAGCGGGACGACGGCCGTCGACCGGTCCAGCGGGATCCGTCGGCGGGACTTGCAACCAGGAGTTGGCCACGGGAAGCCAGGCACGCGGCCGCGCGCCAAAGAGACGCGCGGGGTTGGCTGGTCGGGCGCGCGCCCCAGCGCGGGGTTGGCTGGTCGGCCGCGCGCCCCAGCGCGCGGGGTTGGCT
>JBOHKK010000344.1:0-6496 GCA_050729115.1 Geminicoccaceae bacterium
ACGCTTGGCCCGAGGCGGTGCGCGCGGGCGTCCGCGCCGCGCTCGCCGAGGCGACCGGCGCCCAGCGCGGCTTCGCCCGTCAGGACGACGTCACCTGCCTGGCCAGGCTGGCCGAGGCCGGCAGCCAGCTGCTTGAGCTGAGCGCTGCCGAGCGCAGCGCCTTCGCGGCTGCGGTCGCTCCGCTCGTCGCCGCCGAGCGCGCCAAGCTCCCCCCGGACCTTCTCCAGCTTCTGCGCACGCCCGAGTGATCAACGACCATGACCTCCCGTCGATCCAGACCGACGCGGGACAAGGTGCGAGCGCCCCGGGCGCGGCTGCGCCGGCAAGCATTGCAGCCGATGCAAATCCATGTGCCGGACATTCGCCGGCACCGTTTCCTTGATACCATTTCCTGATGACACAATTTCCGGACAGTGCCCCTCGAATCCGCCCGCATCTTGTGGCAACGGCGCTCCGACGTGGCATGCGGATCGCGATCGAGCACATTCAAAAGACGCGCCACGATCATTGTAAGAAGTCGCCGACATGATCATGGCAGCTTCACCGGAGGCAACCATTACAAATCCGCAGCCAGTCCGCATCCTGACGATCAATGGTGGCTCGTCCAGCCTGAAGTTCGCGCTGTATCACATGGGCGAGCCAGACACCCTGCTGTGGTCCGGCCGAATGGAGGGTATCGGGCTCGAGGCCGGGCGGTTTCACGTCAAGGACGCGCGTGGCGCAGTGTTGATCGATCAGCAGCTGGCGTTGCCGGACCACGAGTCCGCCTCAAGAAGATTTCTCGACTGGCTGCGCCAATGCGAGAATGGCCGGGGGCTGGACGCCGTGGGACATCGCGTGGTTCACGGCGGCATCCACTACACTCGATCGCAACCCATCACGCCCGAGATGGAGGCCGAGCTCGAGACACTCGGCAGGCTCGACCCTGAACATTTGCCGCATGAACTCAAGGTCATCCGTGCCATGCGGCAGGCCTATCCCGATCTCCTGCAGGTGGCCTGCTTCGACACGGCGTTCCACCGGCAGATGCCGAAGGTCGCCCAGATGCTCCCCTTGCCGCGCGCGCTGTTCGACGAGGGAATCGTGCGCTTCGGCTTCCACGGCCTGTCGTACGAGTTTCTCATTCAGGAGTTGGCCAGGGTAGCCGGTGCGGCTGCGGCGCGAGGACGGGTCGTCATCGCCCACCTCGGCAACGGGGCGAGCATGGCGGCGATTCGGGATAGCCACAGCATCGACACGACGATGGGCTTCATGCCCAGCGGCGGGCTGATGATGAGCACCCGCTCCGGCGATCTCGATCCGGGGGTGCTGCTCCACCTGCTGCAGCAAAGAGGCCTGTCCCCGACCGACGTGAACGCGATGGTGAATCACGGCGCCGGGCTGTTGGGGGTCTCTGGAATCGCTGCGGACATGCAGCAGTTATTGGTCGAGGAAGCGACGAGTCCGCACGCCGCCGAGGCGATCGCTCTCTTCTGTTACTCGGCCAAGAAGTTCCTGGGCGCGTTGGCGGCCGTACTCGGCGGACTGGACACGCTGATTTTCACGGCCGGCATCGGTGAGAACTCGCCGGCGGTCCGCGAGCGCGTCTGCGCGAACATGGAGTTTCTTGGCATCCAGTTGGACCCGCTCCGCAACCAGCAGAATGCGGCCATCATCTCTCCCGATCATGGGCGCGTCAGCGTGCGCGTGATGAAGACCAACGAGGAGCTCATGATCGCGAAAGCCGTCCACCGAATTTGGTGCGACCGGGACCGAGGCGGACGGCCCGCTGGTGAACTTCAGGGAGAACGCTGATGGAGAAGCCTCTGTCGTCCGAGCTCTTGAGCAAGATGAATGCTTATTGGCGCGCCGCGAACTATCTGTCGGTCGGGCAGATCTACCTGCTCGCGAATCCGCTCCTGAAGGAGCCGCTGACGCTCGAGCACGTCAAGCCGCGCCTGTTGGGGCATTGGGGCACGACACCGGGTCTGAACCTCATCTATGTCCATCTCAACCGGATGATCAAAGAGCATGACCTGAACATGATCTATGTCACCGGCCCCGGTCACGGTGGCCCGGGTCTGGTGGCCAATACCTATCTGGAAGGCACGTACAGCGAGCTGTACCCCAACATCTCCCAGGACGAACAGGGCCTGCGACGCTTGTTCACCCAGTTCTCGTTTCCTGGCGGCATCCCCAGTCACGCGGCCCCGGAAACCCCGGGCTCGATCAACGAAGGCGGCGAGCTCGGCTACAGCCTGGCGCACGCGTATGGCGCCGCATTCGACAATCCCGACCTGCTGGTCGCCTGCGTGATCGGCGATGGCGAGGCCGAGACCGGGCCGCTGGCAACCAGCTGGCACTCGAACAAGTTCTTGAACCCCGTCCACGACGGCGCGGTGCTGCCGATCCTCCACCTCAACGGCTACAAGATCGCCAACCCCACGGTGCTCGCGCGCATCGGTCACGAGGAGCTGGAACAGCTATTTCGCGGCTATGGCTACACGCCCTTTTTCGTCGAGGGAACCGATCCGGACGAGGTCCACCAGCTCCTGGCGGCAACGCTCGACACGGTCATGGCCGAGATCAGGCAGATCCAGGCCGAGGCGCGTGCCGGAGGTTTCGCCAAGCGCCCCCAGTGGCCGATGATCGTCCTGCGCACGCTCAAAGGATGGACGGGTCCCAAGGAGGTGGATGGGCAGGCCGTCGAAGGCACCTGGCGCGCTCACCAGGTCCCGCTCGCCGAGCTGGCGAAAAAACCCGCGCACCTCAAGATGCTCGAGCAATGGATGAAGAGCTACAAGCCGGAGGAGCTGTTCGACCACGACGGCAAGCTGATCCCCGAGCTCGCCGAGCTGGCGCCCAAGGGCGACCGCCGGATGGGCGCCAACCCGCACGCCAACGGCGGCCTGCTTTTGCGCGATCTGAGAATGCCGGATTTCCGGGACCACGCGGTTGCCGTGCCCGAGCCCGGGGCCGTGGTAGGGGAAGCGACGCGCGTTCTGGGAGCGTTCCTTCGGGACGTGATGAGACTGAACTGGGACCGGCGCAACTTCCGCGTCTTCGGTCCCGACGAGACCGCATCCAACCGGCTGACCCATTTGTTCGAGATCACGGATCGGATGTCCGTTGCGGAGATCCGGAAGACCGATGACCACGTGTCGCCCGACGGGCGGGTCATGGAGGTGCTGAGCGAGCACCTTTGCCAGGGGTGGCTGGAAGGTTATCTGCTCACCGGCCGCCATGGCCTCTTCTCGTGCTACGAGGCGTTCATTCACATTGTCGATTCGATGTTCAACCAGCACGCCAAATGGCTGAAGGTGACGCGTCGCATCCCTTGGCGGCGCCCGATCGGCTCCCTCAACTATCTGCTCACGTCACATGTGTGGCGGCAGGATCATAACGGCTTCAGCCACCAGGACCCGGGCTTCATCGACCATGTCGTGAACAAGAAAGCGGACGTCATCCGCGTCTATCTGCCGCCGGACGCCAACACGCTGCTGTCCGTGGCCGATCATTGCTTACGAAGCCGTCACTACGTGAATGTCATCGTCGCGGGCAAGCAGCCGGAGCTGCAATGGCTGGACATGGATGCCGCGATCAAGCACTGCACCACGGGGCTCGGTATCTGGGAATGGGCGAGCAACGACGAGGGCGGCGAGCCCGACGTGGTGATGGCCTGCGCGGGCGACGTGCCGACGCTGGAAACGCTGGCGGCGGTCGAGCTGCTTCGGCAGCACCTTCCCGACCTGAAGATCCGGGTGATCAACGTGGTCGACCTGATGACGCTGCAGCCGCAGAGCGAGCACCCGCACGGCCTGAGCGACAAGGACTTCGACGTGCTGTTCACCAAGGACAAGCCGATCATCTTCGCCTACCACGGCTATCCGTCGCTGATCCATCGCCTGACCTATCGTCGGACCAATCACCAGAACCTTCACGTCCGCGGGTACAAGGAGGAAGGCACGACCACCACGCCCTTCGACATGGTGGTCCTGAATGACCTCGATCGCTTTCATCTGGTCGGGGATGTGATCGATCGGGTGCCGCAACTGGGCGCGCGGGCTGCTTACGCCAAACAGTTCATTCGCGACAAGCTCCTCGACCACAAGGCCTACGTCGACACACACGGCGAAGACATGCCGGAGATTCGCAGTTGGAGATGGAGCCTGGGCCAGACCGACGCGCGTGCGTCGAGTCATACCGATCCCGCAACGTCCTGACCTACGGGGATCGGTAGCGCGCGCGGGGTTGGTTGGTCGGCCGCGCGCCCCAGCGGTATCATGCGAGCGCACGACCGATCACGCGCGACACTCGAACCCGACGCCGCGTGGCCTGACCTCGGTTCAGCGCCGGTCACGGCCTCGAGCGCTCGGCGTCCGGCAGCCTGCGGATCGACCGCGGACGACGCGGCGGCGCCGCTCAGCGGTACGCGCGCCACGCCGCGGACCTGCGCGCAGGCGGCAACCGGCCTCACGCCGTCTGCAGCTGCGACCCTTGCGTGGCGGCGGGCAGCTCGATGTTGATGTCGAGCACGGACACCTGCGGCCCGCGCTCGACCTCGATCGAGACCTTGTCGTTGTCGATCTCGACGTACTTCTTGATCGCCTTGATGACGTCTTCCTGCAGCTGGGGCAGGAAGCTCGGCCACGCGCTGCCGCTCCGCTCCAGCGCCAGGAGCACCTGCAGGCGCTCTTTGGCGGTGTCCGCCGTGCGCGGCGACGAGGCGCGGAAGAAGCCGAACAGCCTGCCGCCCGCAAGGGACCGTTGAAAGATGCTCACGCCCCCCTCCGCCACAGCCGGTTGACGAACCCGAGCGAGCCGAAGAAGCTGCTTTTCTCGCCGCTGACGTAGCGGTACTCGAGCTGCTCGCCGAGATAGCGGGCCACGGCATCGCGATACGCTTGGCCCGCCTTGGATTTCTCGTCGAGCACCACGGGCGCGCCGACGTTCGATGCCTGGAGCACCGATTCCGATTCGGGAATCACGCCGAGCAGCGGCAGAGCCAGCATCTCGACCACGTCCTCGACCTTGAGCATCTCGCCGCGCTCGACCCGATTGATGTCGTAGCGCGTGATCAGGACGTGCGACTTGACCGGCTCCTCGGAGCGTTCCGCGCGCCGCGACTTGCTCGCGAGGATGCCGATCATGCGATCGCTGTCGCGCACCGACGAGACTTCGGGGTTGGTCACCACGATCGCCTCGTCGGCGTAGTACAGCGCCGTCTGGGCGCCGTGCTCGATGCCGGCGGGGCTGTCGCAGACGACATAGTCGAAGCTCTTCCTCAGCTCCTCCATGATGCGCTCGACGCCGTCGCGGGTGAGCGCCTCCTTGTCGCGCGTCTGCGAGGTCGGCAGCATGTACAGATCGTCGACCCGCTTGTCCTTGATCAGCGCCTGATTGAGCTTGGCGTCGCCGTTGATCACGTTGATCAGGTCGTACACGACGCGGCGCTCGCAGCCCATGATCAGGTCGAGATTGCGCAGGCCGACGTCGAAGTCGACGACCGCCGTCTTCTTGCCTTGCAAGGCCAGCCCGGTGCCGAACGCGGCTGCCGTCGTGGTCTTGCCGACGCCGCCCTTGCCCGAGGTTACCACGATGATGGTTGCCAATTGTCTCCTCCTCCAAGCCGAACTGCACGAGGATCGATCAGGGCAGGTGCTCCATGGCGATGGCATCGTTCAGGCAGCGGATCTGGACCCGCTTGCCGAGGAAGCGCGCCTCGATCTCCTCGTTGACCACGTAGACGCCGGCGACCGAGACCAGCTGGGCCTCGAGGCTGTGGCAGAAGATCCGCGCGCTCGCATCGCCGCGGACGCCGGCATGCGCCCGCCCGCGCAGGTTGCTGTAGACGTGGATGTGGCCGTCGGCGAGCACCTCCGCCCCGGGGCTCACCGGGGCCAGCGCGATCAGGTCGCCGCCCTCGGCATAGACCTGCTGCCCGGCCCGCACCGGCTCGCTCACCACGATGGTGGCGTTGCACCGCGTGGCACTATCCTCGGGCCTGGGCTCCCGTGACGGCAGCTTCACCGGCCGGCCGGCCTGGATCAGGGCGAGCCCCGCGTTGATCGCCATCTGGTTCCACGCATCGTCGCCGTTCTGGAGCCCGACCGGGACCAGGTGCTGCTGGCGCAGGCGTCGTGCGAATTCGGCCAGGTTCAACGGGGGGCGGCCGGCGACGGGCGCCGCGTCCAGGACCACGGGCGCGTGTCGGAAGAAGTCGGGCGACCGGGCGAGCGCCTTCTGCAGGACCAGGAAGAACCGCTCGTCCCCGGGCTCGATCAGCCGCAGCGCGATCAGCGTCTGGAGATGGCCGCGGATCTGAAACAACGCCGCGCCGTCGTCGGACGGGACGGGCTCGTCGACCATGGCTCCAGCCGTGGGGTCGGTGGCGTACATGCCGTCGGGCAACCGGCGTTGCTCACTCCATTGGATCCGTCAGGACCATCTCTCAATAATTTTCGAGGGTCAATGCCTTCTTTGCGAGTTATGAACAGAAAAGTTGCCCACAGGCGGC
>JBOHKK010000345.1:0-6490 GCA_050729115.1 Geminicoccaceae bacterium
GCCCGCCGCCCTGAAGCGGGCGCGCGACGCCATCGCGCTTCGGCTCGAGGACCTCGCCGGCTTCGGCCTCCTGGCCGATCCCAAGGCGGTGCTCGGGCGGATCGGCTACGCCACCGGGCTCGCCGAAGCGCTGGACGGCGCCGCCTACGTCCAGGAGAGCGCGCCCGAGCGGGTCGAGGTGAAGCGGGAGGTGTACGGCGAGCTCGATCGCATGGCCCGCCCGGACGCCATCCTCGCGAGCTCGGCGTCGGGCATCCCGGCCTCCGCCTTCACCGAGCACCCCGCCGGGCGGCAGCGCTGCCTGGTCGCGCATCCGATCAACCCGCCGTTCGTGACCCCGCTGGTCGAGCTGTGCCCGGCGCCCTGGACCGACCCGGCCGTGGTCGATCGCACCCACGAGCTGATGGCCCGGGTCGGTCAGGCGCCGATCCGGCTGCACCGCGAGGTCCCGGGCTTCGTCGCCAACCGGATGCAGGCGGCTCTGATCGGCGCGGCGCTGCGCCTGGTCGAAGGCGGCGTCGCCTCGGCCGCGGACGTGGACACCGCGATCAAGCACGGCATCGGGCTGCGCTGGTCGTTCATGGGGCCCCTCGAGACGATCGATCTCAACGCCCCGGGCGGGATCGCGGACTATCTGCGGCGCTATGGCCCCTTGTATCAGGCGATCGAGCGCGAGCAGCGGCCGCTGGAGTGGGGCGAGGATGCGCTCCTGCGCCGGCTCGAGGACGAGCGGCGCGCGCTCCTGCCGGCCGAACGCCTGGCCGAGCGCAGCGTCTGGCGCGATCGCCGGCTGATGGCGCTGGCGGCCCAAAAGCGCCAAGCTGCCGAACACATCGGGGAGTGAACGTCATGCCTGCCACCACCAGGAAGCCCGGCGACAAGGTGATCATCAGCTGCGCGATCACCGGCTCGATCCACACGCCGACCATGAGCCCGCACCTGCCGATCACGCCGCAGCAGATCGCGGAGAACGCGCTCGGCGCCGCCGAGGCGGGTGCTGCGATCGTGCACCTGCACGCGCGCGACCCCGAGGACGGCCGCCCGACCCCCGATCCAGAAGTGTTTTTGGGTTTCTTGCCGGTGATCAAGCAGGCCTCGAACGTGGTGGTCAACATCACCACCGGCGGCGGCCACGGCATGAGCCTGGACGAGCGTCTCGCCGCCGCGCGCCGCGCCCAGCCCGAGATGTGCTCGCTCAACATGGGCTCGATGAACTTCGGCCTGTACCCGATGCTCCAGCGCTACAAATCCTGGAGGTACGACTGGGAGCCGCAGGCGCTCGAGCGCTCGCGCGACTTCATCTTCCGCAACACCTATAAGGACATCGAGTACATCCTGAAGGAGATCGGCGAGGGCTACGGCACCCGCTTCGAGTTCGAGTGCTACGACGTCGGCCACCTCTACAACCTCGCGCATATGCTCGATCGCGGCCTGGTCCAGGCGCCGCTGTTCGTCCAGCTGATCTTCGGCATCCTCGGCGGCATCGGCACGGATACCGAGGACCTGATGCACATGAAGCGCACGGCGGATCGCCTGTTCGGCGACCAGTTCCTGTTCTCGATCCTCGCCGCCGGGCGCCACCAGATGCGCCTCGGCACGATCGGCGCGATCATGGGCGGCAACGTCCGGGTCGGCCTCGAGGACAGCATCTACCTCGGCAAGGGCGAGCTCGCCCGCTCGAACGCCGACCAGGTCAAAAGGATCCGCACCATCCTCGAAGCCCTCTCCCTCGAGCCCGCCACCCCCGACGAAGCCCGCACCTGGCTCAACCTCAAAGGCGGCGACCGGGTGGGGTTCTGAACGCTGCGCACAGGGGGAACCGGAGAAGACCGCGTGAAGCCGCCTTCTGCCAGGGATCTTATACCGGACTTGCCAAGTCGCGGTGTTGTTGTCACCCCCGGGCTTGACCCGGGGGCCAGACTGGATGCCCGGGTCGAGCCTGGGCATCACGGCAGAGCCACACAGACCTGTCGGCCATCTGTGGTCTGTCATCATCGGCTATCCGAACAGGTCCCTGAGGCTTCTGGCGCCGTGGACGATGCGCTCGATCACGACTTGGTCTTCACGCTCGGAATAGCAGATCAGATAACGGCCAAACGTCACGACGCGAACGCCAGCGCCGAGCTCAGGTCGCAGCGGTGCGGCGCGCGGCATATCGGCGATCCGTTCGCATCGCTGGCGCATCTCCCGAATGAAGGTCAGGGCGCGGCGGGGATTGTCGTGCGATATAGTCGCCGATCGCCTCGAGATCGGCTTCGGCGAGCGGCGTGAACGCGCAGCGCATCAGCCGCCGCGCGGAGGTATCTCCCGATACTTGACTTCGAGCCGCTCGAAGACCTCGTCCGCCGGCCGCGGCGGCCCGCTCTGGCGCCCTTCGTCGATGCTCTGGCGAAGCTTCTCCAGCTCCAGCTCGCGACGCCGCTCCTGATCCTCGAGCAGCCGCAGAGCGGCGCGCACCACCTCGCTCGCGTTACCGAAGCGGCCGCTCTCGACCTTCTCCTCGATGAAGCGCTCGAAGCGCTCACCCAGCGCGTAGCTCCGCGGCACCATCTGCTCCGACATCGATGACCCAATGAGCAAAGATAACTGTTATAATATGGGCAGGCAACCGATCCCTCGGAAAAGTCACTGGCTCCCGGCCAGTTGGCGTCGTCCGCTCTGTGCCATTAGACGTGGTGACATGTCGATAATCTGGGCTGGAGAAATCGTTAAGGTGAGGCTATGGCGTTTCTGCATCCGCCAATCCGAACGACCATGATGACCTGAAACGAGCCTTATAAGACGCTACCTTCTCCTTCACTTCCGCCACCGGTATCGCGCCGTCACCGGTTTCGAGATAGTTGGATAGTTTGTCAAAAAGCAGGATAGTCAAAAGTTCACCAAAGAGTTGCCCCATATCCACCGGGAAGTTCTGCCGCCTCATGGCGCTTTCGACGCAGACTACCGTGTTCTCATCGATCATGATATACTCGATTCCCCGATAATTATCTGCCTCGTCGGTCCCGACAAAGCTGAACGGAAATGCGTACTTTACCGCACCTTTGTTGCGAAGCCGCTCCATCTGTAGCCGGGCTCTAAGAGCGATCACGTGCGGATGTACCTCCTCGATGGTATTACCCGGATGAAAGAGCCACATTGGATCGAAATCCTCGGTATCAGGAACCGTTCCTTCCTCTTGCCCCCGCACAAAATCTTTCTGAAGTTCCCACGCTGAAATGATCCATCTCAGCAGGTTTGCATTGTTGTAACGCTTGAGAAGGTGATTGGATTTGATCCGAAGCATGGGACAGGAAAAGATACGGCAGAGTTCATCTTTTTTTGCATCGCGCCGTTCTTGCCTGGGGTCCAGATGTGTAGGTCCGTCAGATTCGACAGTGAAAAGCGGGATGTGATCTTTGTTACATACCACGAAATCGAAATGACTCTTGAGAGCAAAGGAGAAGAGTTCCCTTGGAATACCACTGCCTTCGATGGGGAGCACATCGGTGACGCGCATCTTGCTGTAGACACGGTAGCCGTACTTAGAGCCCAACGCTTGGAGTTCCTGTAGAGCCGCCTCCTCGTGAAGGTTCAAGACTCGCTTTGGTGTGCTCATGCTGGATCCTTTCCCTGCTCGCCATGAAACCGACTGACGCACCACGCCCTCGATCAGAGGGCAAAACCTGTGTCGCTGGCGCTCAAATGTGGCCGTCAGAAGGATGACAATGGCGGGGCGCTTGCTGCCGCCCCTCCAGTATTCGGCAAGGCCAAGCTGCTCCGCCACGGCGGGGAAGGAAAGGCGCGGGTTGCCGCTGCCCGGCAGCATGTCGTAGAGAACCCCGGCGAGTTCGTCGATGTCCTGACTTTCCCGCAACGTAACAGGCATGCGCCTGCTTATGGCAGGGCGGGCGAGGCCGTCAATCTTCCTTCATATGCGGTAGCGGAGACTCGGCAATGAGCAACGACGAAGCACCGGAACACCTCATAGGCTGGCTCGATCGTCCGCCGCTGTCCAAACAGAGGAGGAACGGGATTTCGCGTGGCATGCGTTCCAGGACCTCGCCATGCTGGATCATGACATGCCCTCGGCGCGCGTCGCTTCGATCCAGCCACGCATACCGTCGATGCCGTTGGCGATCGCATCCTCGAGCGTCGCCCCGTCCGACATGCAGCCCGGGAGGTCGGGAAGCTCGATCAGGCAGCCGCCGCCCTCGTCCGCGGGCAGCGGCCGGATGGTAGTGCGGTAGCGCACGTCTGGGGTCATGCCGGGGTTATGACAGAGGTTGTCCGAGATCGGCAGTACTCGTTGACGGCAGCGGTCATTCCGGGAGGCCCGTCTTGCGCAGACCATCGATCCAGGTCAGCCGGACGCTTGTGGGCCGCGATGGTGCGAACCCACGCGATCGAGAAATCCGGACTGATCCCCCGAGGGCGGCGACCGGGTGGCGATCCGAGCGCGGCCCGTCATTGTTGAGCCCGATCCTGCCGTGATAGTCTCCGGCACCTCGCTTCCGCGCCCGGGTAACGATTGCGACGAAGGAGAGAGGCGCATGAGCACGGTTCCAAAGTGGCGTTTGGCCGGCGACTGGTTCGACATCTGCAGCTGCGACATCCCCTGTCCATGCGAGTTCGCGCAGGCGCCGACCAACAACGCCTGTATCGGCATGCTGGCCTGGCATGTCCGCGAGGGCCATTATGGCGAGGTCCTCCTGGAAGGTCTCAACCTCGTGGCTCTCGCCAGCTTCGAGGGCAACATCTGGGCCGGCGAGGCCAAGCTCACGATGGGCCTCTACATCGACGAAAGGGCCGACGAGCCGCAGCGCCAGGCCCTGCAGACCGTCTTTTCGGGCCAGGCCGGCGGGTGGCCGGCGACCATCGCCGGCATGATGGACGAGTTCAGAGGCGTGGAGTTCGTGCCGATCGCCTTCGAGGTCGCGAAGGATCTCGCCTACTGGCAGGCCGAGATTCCGGGGCGGGTGCTCGGCCGGGCCGAGGCGCTCAGCGGCCCGACCACGCCGCCCGGGCAGCGCGTGCAGACGATCAATCCTCCGGGCTCCGAGGTCGGCCCCGGCCAGGTCGCGACCTGGGGCAGCTCGGTCGAAGTGCGAACCGAAGGCTTCGGCTTCAAATGGACCGGCCGACGCCGCTCCAGCAAGCACATCCCGTTCGACTGGACCGGGCCTGATTCCGTCTGAGTGCCGGGGGTCATCAGCTGGCTGGAGGATCGGCCGCTCTGGTCGGGGCTTCGTACGCCGCCAAAGCGGCCGCAGCTTCCCCTGCCCCACCGCCTGGATCAGGCGACCGGCACAGGTAGTGCCCGTCTGGGAATCATGCGGGGTCATGACCGAGGCTGCCGGAGATCGGGAATCCTTCCCGCACGCATGCGAACGGTCGGCTGGAAAAAATTCCTGAAATCGGCTATCCTCTAGGGGTCATGCTCTCCGCATCCAATGCCGCCACCCCACGAGATCGCCAAACGAACCCGACCGAACTCATTTGCTCGGCGCAGATGCCAGACGACCAAACGAACCCGACGGCGCGCCGTCGCCCGCGACCGGCCGAAGGAATACCGAACGAACCCAACTGGCGCCGTCGGCCACGGGCAGCCGAAAACACCGAACGAACCCAACAAGTCATTGAATTGTATAGGTTTCGTTTCAGATGGGGGCAACGCCTGCGAGGTTTCCGCCCGTGAGCGATGCCATCCTTCGCCTGTTCGAGGGACTGCCGCGGCAGGGGCCGGGGAGCGATGCCTGCACGCGCGAGGCGCTGCGGCGTCTCCCCGCGCTGCCCGCCGCGCCGCGGGTGCTCGACCTCGGCTGCGGCAGCGGGCGCTCGGCGCTGGTGCTGGCCGAGGCGCTGCGGACCAGGGTGATCGCCATCGACATCCACCAGCCGTTCCTCGACCAGCTGCGGGCCACGGCGGCCGCGCGCGGGCTCGGCCATCTGATCGAGCCGCGCTGCGCGGACATGGCGGCGCCCGGCGTGCCGGCGGGCAGCGTCGATCTCCTGTGGTCCGAGGGCGCGATCTACTTTCTGGGATTCGAAGACGGCCTGCGGCTTTGGCGACCGCTGCTGGCGCCCGGCGGATGCCTTGCCGTCTCGGAATGCTCGTGGCTCCGCGCCGATCCGCCGGGCGAGGCGGCCGCGTTCTTCCGCGAAGGCTATCCGGGCATGGCCGGAGTCTCGGAAAACCTCGAGCGGGCGCGGGCCGCCGGCTTCGAGGTGCTCGACCACTTCACCCTGCCGCCGGATGCCTGGTGGGACGAATACTACACGCCGCTGGAGGCGCGGATGGACCTGCTCGCCGCGGACCCCGATCCGGCGCTCGCCGCGGTGATCGCCGAGACCCGCCGCGAGATCGACCTGTTCCGCCGCTGCGGCCACGCCTACGGCTACGTGTTCTATCTCATGCGGTCGAGCCGCTAGACCATTTTCCCCTTGGGTGGACCCGCGGCCCCGGCCCGCTCCCCCTCCCAACCACCCACCGATGGTACCCTTGGGGTGGTTG
>JBOHKK010000346.1:0-6457 GCA_050729115.1 Geminicoccaceae bacterium
GCCGCGGGAGTCCCACACCCGCCGGCCGCGGAGCCCGGTGATCCGGGACGCGTTGCTCATAGCCCCAGCTCCCTCGCCCAGGCGGCGCGCACCTCGTCCAGCCGCTCGAGGCGAGCGCCGAGCAGCGCCCGCGCCACGCGCCGCACCCGATCCCTGGCGGCTTCATCGGTCAGGTACTCGACCGGCGACTTGCCGTCGACCCGGGCAAGGAACAGGCCCGGCAGCAGACGCGCGCTGCGGGCTTCGAGCGCGCCATGCAGCTCCCAGCTCACGCCGGCGAGGTAGGCCTTCGCCAGCACCTCGAAGCAGTCCAGGAAGCCGCCTGCCGTGGGCGGCCGCCACAGGCACTTCAGCAGCAGATGGTTCAGGCAGAAGGCGAGATCGAACGCCGGATCGCCGTACCAGGCGCATTCGGCGTCCAGGAAGACCGGGCCGTTCGGCCCGATCAGGATGTTCTTCGGGCTGACGTCGCCGTGCACGAGAGCGCGCTTGGTGCGTGCCGTGATTGCGGCCAGCGCCTCGAGCGCCGCCGCCCGGTCGGGATGCGCCCGCGCACTTGCGAGCAGATACGGCTCGAGCCGGATGTCGTGGAAGATCGCGTCGGTGGCGAACGCCGCCGCCACGCCCCGATCGTTCGCGGTCGCGGCGTGGATCCGCACCAGACGATTGCCGACGGCGCGGGCGACGTCCGGATCGGCGTGGCCGCCCTGCAAATCAGTCTTCCAGAGGCGGTGGTCGGCCGGATCGAGGTAGGCCATGACCAGGGCCCCCGCCGCGTCGTCCTGGCCCAAGAGCTCGGGCACCGCCTCGGGCACGACCGCCGCGGCGCGGCGCATCCAGGCCGCCTCGTAGGCGTTGCGCTCGACCGGCGCGAACCAGTCCTGCGCGACCCGGAGCTTGGGCAGCGCGCGCTTGACGCAGACCGGCCCGCGCGCCAGGTCGACCCGCCAGATGTCCGACGACACGCCGCCCGTGAGGCGGGTAAAGCGGGGCGTCTCGCCGGCGCGCAGCAGACCGAGGCGGCCAAGCGCATCCGTCACCTCCGCCTCGACCGCCGTCTCGTCCATCGCTGCGCCTCGGGTCATCGACCATGAGCACGGCCATACGCCCGACGATGCGTCAAGGTCCATGCGCAAGCGCCGGCGCGAGTCGACGCCAGCCCTCGGCCCGGCATTTCGGCGGGCACGGGTATCATGCTAGAAGTGTTCGGCGCCGGGGAGGTGGCGGGGCCGGTGGGCGCTTCGGTATTCATCTGGCGGGCGTGGCGGAATCGGTAGACGCAAGGGACTTAAAATCCCTTTGGCTTCAAGCCAGTGCGGGTTCGACTCCCGCCGCCCGCACCATCGCCTGATGCCTCTCCGGGATCCGTAGCCGTCGCTGCCAGTGACCGTCGTGGGGACCGACATTGCCGCCAGCGGGGCCCGGCTACCAATTCGCTCGGCCATGCCCCCGCTCTCGCCCCAACTGCTTCGATGCACGCCCGGCAGGTCTCGGGGCGGCGGCGATGCTGTTTGCCTGGATGACCGAAAGACGCGGCGAGGAGCGCCCGAGCCGCGCGGCGGCGTTGATCGAGAGGGCGCCCGACACGGCCGTTCCCCGACAGCGCACCGGCGACGTGGGCGGTCGCCTCGGCACCCGAATTCGCCGACCGTGTGGCCGCTTCCTTGATCGAACTGGCCTGATCCGGCAAGAGCCGCCGGCCCGGTCAGGCGGCGTGGGACAGAGCGTCACCGGCGAAGACGCGGGCCGGCACGAAGACGGTTCCGTCCATGATCTTGCGAGCTGTGCGGATGACGCCCCCGCTGACCACCTCCATGGCGGCCCCCTCGCCACGCGTCAAGAGCACCACGTCGATCAGCCCGGCGGGATGCTCGATGAGAATCCCGCGGTGGTTGCCGGGAGGCGGCTTGGCGATGCCGTCGGCGACGGAGCCCTCGAGGGCCGCGCAGCTCGCCACGCAGATCGACCCGGTGACGGCGAAGGCAGCATGGGTCTTGTGGGGCACGAAATAGCGCGCCGAGACGGCGCCGCCGTCGCGGGGGGCGCCAAGGATCGCGGCCTTGGGAATGACCTTGTCGGCGACATCGCCGAAGCCCATGAGCTTGCCGGCCTTGCGGCGGAGCGACTCCAGGCGGGCGAAGAAGTCGCGGTCGGCGTCGAGCTCGGCCGGGGATTCGTAGGCGGTTTTGCCGAGGTCGCGCGCACGCAGGATCATCATCGGCATGGCGACGTCGAGCAGCGTGACGTCCACGCCGTCGATCGTGTCGCGGGCGCTGCCCGTCGGCAGCATCGCGCCGGTTTTCGCGCCGACGATATCCATGAAGTTGAGGCGGATCGGCGCGGCCCCGCCGGGCACCCCGGCGATCCTTGCATCGCCGTCGTACCGCACCTCGCCACCCGGCGTCTGGACGATCGCCTCGATGCGGCTCTTCGTATTGACGTTGTAGATGACGACGCGCGTCTCCCGGTGCTCCGCCTTCACCATGCCGCGCTCGATCGCGAACGGCGCGACGCCGGCAAGCATGTTGCCGCAGGGCGGTTCGGTGTCGACGATCGGCTTGTCGACCGAGACCTGGGCAAAGAGGTAATCGACATCGGCGTCGGAGCGTGCGGAGGGCCCAACCATCGCGACCTTGCTGGTCAGCGTATCGGCGCCGCCCAGACCATCGATCTGGCGAACGTCGGGCGAGCCCATTGCCGCGAGCAGGACGCGGTCGCGGACGATGGGATCGGCGGGCAGGTCCGACAGGCGGAAGTAGGGGCCCTTGGAGGTGCCCCCGCGGATGAGCATGCAGGGAATAGCGGCTTGCATCGTCATGGTCGCAACTCCGGCTCATTCGCTCATCGGAACGGCCATGGCAGATCGAAATAGGCCTGCAGCACACCGCCCGGAAATAGCAGATTCAGGGCGTCTGCAAGGATCATGATGAATATGGCGGCGCCCGCGGTAAGCGCAAGCGTCCGCAGCCAGGATGTCCGCGCTACGATTCTCAGGAAGGCGATAAAGAAGAGGATCATGCTGGCGAAGAAGCCGATCAGGGCAACGACGCCGACGAAGCCTGCGAGCCAGGCAAGGTAGTACCAGGGGCCGAGGTCGCCCTCGGTGTCCGGCGCCGCCTCCTTGTCGAAATTGGCGCCGGTATCGGGGCCCCGGAATTGGGAGACGAGGACAAATGCGGTAAGGATCGCCCCGGCGATGGAGACGACGAGCGGGAAAATGCCGCCGAGGAACGATTTCAGCCAGGCTTCGGAAAAGGCGAATACGAACAGACCCAGGATGGCGAACGAGAATGCGATCTGCGGCACCATCCGGCTCGCATGCGCTTTCTCCGGGTCGCCCTCCGTCTCCAGCGTGTTGCCGGCGAGCTTGCGCCCGCGGGTGCTGGCCCAGACGGATACGACCGTCAGCACCGCGATCGCGATGACGATGGGCCGGGTAAGAAAGCTCCAGCCGTAGAATTGCACCGCCTGATAGAGATACCGCTCGCTCATGGCAGCGAGCACGAAGCCGATAAGGAAGGCCGGACGCGACCACCCGAAGCGCCGCATGAAGACACCCAGGAGCCCGAGCACGAGCAGCGCGATCAGATCGTGCAGCGACCGCGTCGTCTGGAAGGCGCCGAACGAGACGATCATGATCATGAACGGCGCGACGATGGCAAACGGCACCGTCGTGAGCCGCGCAATGGGCGGCGACAGCACGATGCAAAGGAAGGTTCCCATGACGTTGGCGATCGCCAGCGACCAGACGATCGTATAGGTCATGTCGAGATTGCGGCCGACCATGGCGGGCCCGGGCTGGAGTCCGAGGAGGACCATGCCGGCGAGGAAGATCGCCATCGTGCCACCACCCGGGATGCCGAACAGGAGGGTCGGCACGAGCGCGCCGCCATCCTTCGAGTTGTTCGCCGATTCCGGCCCGATCACCCCGCGGATGTTGCCCTGGCCGAACTGCGAACGATCCTTCGACGACTGAACGACGTGGCCGTACACGATCCAGTCGCTGGCGCTGCCGCCGATCCCCGGCATCACGCCGAGGAGGGCGCCGATGGCGGAGCAGCGCAAAGCCAGCCCGATATTCTGCCAGGTGTCCTTGACGCCGGCCAGCCAGCCGCGGCCCAGCTTGCCCTCGCCGGCGATCGTCTCCTGGGTGCGCAGGATGTCGACGATCTCGGGGATCGCGAACAGGCCGAGACCGATGATCGTCAGATGAAGCCCGTCCATCAGGTAGATGGAGCCCAAATCCATCCGGAATTCGCCGGTCGCCGGCGCCGCGCCGATCGAGCCGACCGTCAGACCGACCGCGCAGGCGGCAAGCCCCTTGGCCAGGTTCGAGCCCGAAAGCACGCCGACCATCGACAGGCCGAATACGGCCAGCATGAAAAGCTCCGCCGAGCCGAAGGCGAGGATCAGCGGGCGCGCAATCAGGACGAAGGCGGTCAGGATCAGAGCGCCGAACAGTCCGCCGATGAAGGAGGCCGAGAAGGCGGCGCTGAGCGCCCGGGCGGCCTCGCCCTTTTTCGCCAGCGGAAAGCCGTCGAGCACCGTCGCCTGCGCGGATGCCGAGCCGGGAATGCCCATCAGCACCGAGGAGAACGTGTCGGAGGTGGGGATCACCGCCACCATGCCCATCAGCATGGCGAGCGCCGCGGTCACGTCCATGCCGTAGATGAAGGGAAGGAGGAGCGACATGCCGGCGATGCCGCCGAGCGCCGGCAGGACGCCGACGACCAGGCCGACGCTGACGCCGAGCAGCATGTAAAGCAGATACTGGACGGTCAGCAGGTTGGCGAGCGCGCTGAGGAAGGCGTCTTCGATCATGCGGCGGGCCCTCTCTCAGCCGGTCCTGGCCCTGCGAAGAGCGCCACCGCCGGACGACGGCGGCGGCGCATTGAGAACCGAAGCGCTCAGAGCTCGACGTTGTAGTTTTCGATGAGGTAGTTGCGCACCCATTCGCGCGCTTCCGGAGCGATCGTGGTCGCGATCTCGAAGAGCTTCACCGCCGCCTGGCCCGTCGCCTGGGGATACTCGCCCAAAATGGTCCCCTTGTTCGCCTGCATCTCGGGATCGGCCACGGCCTGGATGAACGCCTGGCGATACGCCTCGACGATCTCCGGCGGCGTCGCCTTCAGCAGCATGGCGGGCTTCTGCGCGGCGAAGCCGGCGCCAAAGAAGGCGAGATAGGCGTCGAACGCGACCCCGGACGGCTTCGAGCCGTGCATCGTCTCGTAAGCTTCCACGAAATGCGGCAGGTCGGGGAAGGTGGGGTCGCGCTGGACGTTTCCTTGTTCGTCAAGGACACCCCAGGAGAAGATCGGCACCGCCTTACCCTGCTCCACCAGCGGCACGACGTTGGCGAGATAGGCCGACGACGTCTGATAATCGATCGTCGCCTCGCCACGCTCGAAAGCGAGCCGGCCGTCGCCGCGGCCGGTCATGCCGAACACATAGCGGACATTAAGCCCGAGAAGATGGAAGGCGAGCATCGGCACAAGGTCCAGCGACGTTGCGCCCTGACTCGCATAAACGAGCTCGCGCTCCGCGATCTTGCCGAGTTCGGCCGTGCTCATCACCTCGAACTCCGGCGGGAGATAGACGACGCCGCCGGTCGGCGACACGAGAACGGGCGTGAAGTTGCTGTAGTCGTATTGAACGCGGGGGTCGCCGAGCAGGAAGGGCAACTGCGTCGAGCCGGACGTGCCGATCAGGCTCAGGCCGTCCGGCTCCGCACGCTTCGCAAAATTGTTGGTGCCCGTGATGGAGCCGCCGCCCGGCACGTTGCGAACGACTACGTCCGGCTGTCCCGGCAGGTACTTCGACAGGTGCGGCGCATAGAAGCGGGTCCACGCGTCGGTGCCGCCGCCTTCCGAGAACGGCACGATCCATTCGATCGTCTCGCCGGAAAAGTCGACGCTCGACTGCGCCCTGGCCTTGCCGAAGGGGCCGGAGAAAGCCAATCCGGCGCCAGCGGCCGCGCCTTTGATGAAGGTTCTCCGATCAACAGTCATTCCAAGCCCTCCTTTTCGTCCGTGCTAGTTCGGACGTGCCAATCGGTAAGTAGCATCGCACCGCTCGTTATTGCTACCCCGGCCAACCGGCCGCGACACGGCATCGATGTTTCGCGGCGCTGATCCGCTACGCCAAGAAGACACGCGCTTTGAGGGCCGCGGCAGGCGCGCGCCATCCGATCCGTGACCCGCGTCTCCCGTCGGCGTTGAACCCTCCACGATCCACCGACGCAGCACGAAAAAGCCCGTCAAATCTGGCATGTCAGCCCTACAGTGCAGGGACTTGCAATCCGGCGGCTTCGGCCGTGCGGGTTCGAGTCCCGCCGTCCCTACCAGCTCGGTTCTCCACGCCTCGCTGCGGGCGCGCGGCTTCCGACGAGACCATTTTCCCCTTAGGTAGACCCGCGGTCCCGGCCCGCTCCCCCTCCCAACCACCCCAAGGGTACCAT
>JBOHKK010000347.1:0-6433 GCA_050729115.1 Geminicoccaceae bacterium
CAACCAACCCCGCGCGCGATACCGATCCCGAAGGTCAGGACTTTGTGGGATCGGTATAAGGGGCGATCTCGGTCATCGCCCCGAATCGCCGCGCGCTGGACGGGACCGACCTCGGTGGTCGGTCCTGGGTCCCAAGCGAGACCTCGGTGGCTCGCTGGACCGGGCCGGTCTTGGTGATCCGTCCGAAGTCTCAAGCGAGCCCGAACGCCGCGAGCTGCCTGCGGCTGATCCGAGCGCTCGCGGTCGAGATGCACGAGAACTGGCTCGAAGCGCACCGCTACCTGAACATGGACGACCTGCGCGAGCACAAGAAAGAGGCCCTGCGCATGGCGGCGTGATGCTCATACGATCGCCCTGTGGACAACGCTGCGCGTTGCCCACAAGGGCCCACCACCGCCACCATGATCCAATTTGCAGAACAATCTGGACACAACTCGCCCTCGCAGCGTCATCGCGAGGGCGCGCCAGCGCCCGTGGCGATTCAGGCGCGGCGTTGTGGATGGCGTCATCGCTGCGCTCCTCGCAGTGACGATGCCGAGCGAGGCGTCCAAGTTTCCGTGTCAGGGCCGCAGTGGTCGCACAAGCGCCGTGCAGCGCGGCGCGCCCGAACGCGCTCGGGACGCCTCGAGACGCCTGCTCGAGCCGAAGATGACCGGTGCCGGGGCAGCCGCTGAGGTGCGGCTCAATTCAGCTCGGCACGCCGCGAGATCTTCTGGATCTCCTTCTGGACCAGCCGCTCGACGATCGCCGGCAGATGCTCGTCGAGCCATTCCCTGAGCATGGGCCGGGTAATGTCCTCGACGAACTGCTCCACGGTGCGCCCCGAGCCCTCGGCCACCGACTCCTCGTCGGGCGTCCTTTGCAGCGCCTGAGACAGCTTGGCGAAGGCGCCCGTGGCCACGGTCGCTGCCGACGTGGACACCAGCTCGGACATTCTGGCCTTTTCGGTGGGCACGGGCTCGTCCTCTCTCTGGGGGGCGTCCTGGATCGGATCGGCGGACGCGCGATCCGCGAACTCGCTCTCCTGATCCGCGCGGTCCTCGGCATAGACCGGCAGGGCGGGCTCCGAGTCCTCGGTCGACGGACCGGTGCCCGAGCGCTCGCTCTGGAGATCGACCACCTCGCCGCTTTCCCGAACGACCTTGGTCAGCTCCAGGACATCATCGTCGCCGTCCGGGTCCTCGTCGGCCGCCTGGGCCAGGGCCTCGGCGTCCTCGTCCAAAGCCTCGGCGCGGGCCTCGGCGGCGCCGAGCTCAGCGTCGTCCCCGACGCGCGAGTCGTCCGCCTCCTCGTCGGCGATGATTCTTCGGATCGAGGAGAGGATCTCCTCCATCGAAGGTTCCTGCTGCTCTCGCTGCTCCGTCGTCACGTCTCTACCTCCAGCGAACTCGCCGCGGTCCGGCGACCCCACGCGCCGGTTCGGGACCCGGCCGATCAATCGGCATTCAATGATTCACCCAGGCCGATCAGACGATTGCGCACGTCCTGATAGTAGGCTTCGGGGTTGTAGGGCTCAACCGGAAGGTTAATCCCCATCACCGTCAGTTCCCCGACCGCCGCCTTCAGACGGTAGCTGGCGACGATCTGGTCGCGCCGGGCGCTCACCAGGTCGACCTGGGACAGAAACAGGTCCGATTCCTGATCGAGCACGTCCAATGTGGTCCGCTGCCCGACCAACGCCTCCTGGCGCGCGCCCTCGACCGCAATCTCGTTGGCCTGCACCTGCGCCTGACGCGCATCGATCTGCGTGGTCGCCGTCATCAGCGCCTCCCAGGCCGCGGTGACCTCGTTGCGCACGCTCCGATAGGCGGTGTCGAGGTCCTCGCGGCGCTGGCGCACGGTCTGCTTGGTCTGGCGCACGCGCGCATACTCGCCCCCGCCCTGATACAGCGGCACCCGCAGGCTCGCTCCGATTGTCGCATCGCGCTGGTCTTCCACCACCGGGTTAGGATCATCGGTATAGCTTAATTCTCCCCTAACGGTGACCCGCGGCAGCAGGGCCGAGAACGCCACGTCGACGTCGGCGCGCGCGGCCGCGAGGTCGTACTGGGCCACCGCGATGTTCGGGTTGTTGATCTCGGCCAGTTGCTGCGCCTCGGGCTGGCTGGCCGGCAGGGCGCTCAGCGGCTCCGGCACCACCAGCCGGGTCGGCTCCTGATTGATCACCCGCCGATAGTCGGCCTCCGCCGCCGCCAGCTCGCCCTGGGCACGCACCCGCTCGGCGGTCGAGCCGGACAATCGCGCCTCGGCCTGAGCGACATCGGTCCGGGTCACCTCCCCGACGTCGAAGCGATCCTGGGTCGCCTGGAGCTGCCGGCGCAGCCGATCCACGTTCTGAGTCGCGAAATCCAGCACCGCCTGGGCGGCCAGCAGGTTGCTGTACACCGTCGCGGCGTCGAGCAGCACGCTCTGCTCGATCGCCCACAGGCGAGCGCGTTCGGCCCGGACCAAGCGCTCGGCGCGCTCGGTGTTGGCCACCGTCTCGCCGCCGCTGTACAGATCCTGGTCGAGGACGATCGCCCCGCGCGTCGTGTTGAAGTTGCTGGTTTCGCCCTCGCTCTCGCGATTGTTGGCGAAGGCGTCGGCCTCGAGCGTCAACCGCGGGCGCCAGCCGCTCAGCGCCTGGGGGACCAGCTCATCGGTCGCGCGCAAGGCGGCGCGCTGCGCCCCGAGCTCGGAGTTGGTCAGATAAGCCGCGACCAGAGCATCTTGCAGGGTCTGCGCCGCCGCCGACGCGACGCCAACGAAGCCGAGGCCCAAGGCGATCGCCATGGCAAGCATCGGTCTCATGAGGGCTCCCCATACACGCTTTTCGCGTAATGCGATAGTTTTCTTGGGGCTCTAAACCGGCGCGCGCGGCCCAGCGGGCCAGGCGCGCCTCGCAACGTAGGCGAGCGGCATGGTTTGACTGCCGAGACTGCCGCTGCATCGAGGTGACCCACCGTGTCGTCCGCGGCGCTCGACCTAGAAGGAGAACCCGGGGCTCGAAGGGAGCCCGGGACACGGCGGGGTCTGAGCGTCGCACACCTCGACGCGGCCGACCACGCCGTGCAGTCTGGTGAGCACCATGGCCTTGCCGATCCGGCCTTCGTCGACCACCACCACGATGCGGCCACCCTCGCCGATCTGGTCCAGGAAGGCGGCGGGGACCTCGGGCACCGAGCCGACCACGACGATGACGTCGAAGGGCGCCTGGCTGGGATGGCCGGCCGCCGCGTCGTCGCTCGCGGCCACCACCACGTTGGCGACGCCCAGGTCGTCGAGCAGGGCTTCGACGGTCTTGGCCGCGGCCGCCGGCGTGAGCAGGATCACGGTCGCCGCGAGGCGGGCCAGCACGGCGCCGGCATAGCCGGCCGCGCAGCCGACCACCAGCACCACGTCGCTCTTGCGAATTTCGGCCGCCTGGATCAGCCGCGCCAGCACCAGCGGCTCGATCAGCCACTGGCCATCCGGCAGAGGCAGGTCCTCGTCGGCGTAGGCGACGCCGCGGAGCGCCTTGGGCAGGAACCGCTCCCGCGGCACCTCGGCCATGGCGTCGAGCACGTGCGGAGCTTCGACCCGGTTGGGTCGAAGCTGGTTGGTGACCATGTTGGAGCGGGCGCGGGCGTAGTCCATCGGCATGTTCGGCTTGACTGTGGCGCTGTTGTAAGGGTGGACGATAATCCTGGGTTGCCGTGGACTATAACGGGCGATCGCCGCGCCGACAATCGCATCGGGCGGACTTTGGCGCGTCGGGCAGACTTTTGGCGCGTCGGGCAGACTTTGGCGCGTCGGGCAGACTTTGGCGCGTCGGGCAGACTTTGGCGCATCGGGCGGACTTTGGCGCGTCGGGCAGACTTTGGCGCGTCGGGCAGACTTCGGCGCGCCGGGCAGACTTGGGCGCTTCGGACAGACTTGGGCGCTTCGGACAGACTTTTGGGCGCGTAGGGCAGACGTTGGCGCGCCGGCTGCGCTCGCCGTTGACCCTGCGCGGCCGGCCCCTATAACAAGCGCAAGCGCGGCCGGGTAGCAAAGTGGTAATGCAGGGGACTGCAAATCCTCGATCGGCGGTTCGATCCCGCCCCCGGCCTCCAGAGCACACCGCGAAATTCCGCGGTTTCGACCATCCGCGATCCTCGGCATCTGTGCGCTCGATGGTGTCACCGGGCGCGCCAGCCGAGCCAAACGCGAGCAACCGGTGGCCGGCGGCCCCGTCGGACGCGTGTGGCGCCACAACCGTAGCGGCGGCCGGGCATACGAGCCGAGGCTTATGGAGCCCTCTACGACAGGCTGCCGCAGCGGCTGGACGCGCCCGGCCTGAGCCGTCAGCATGAGGCCAGCGATGCCAGCGCGTCGGCACGGCCGGTGCGCCGACCACCGGACGGCTGACCCCATCCCAAGGGAACCGAGCCATGACAGCGCAGCCCGATCGTGACGTCGCCACCCTGGGTGGCGGCTGCTTCTGGTGCCTCGAGGCGGTCTACAAGGACCTGCGGGGCGTCGAGAGCGTGGTCTCCGGCTATGCCGGCGGCCACGTCGACCATCCGACCTACGAGCAGGTCTGCGGCGCGCGGACCGGCCATGCCGAGGTGGTGCAGATCACCTTCGATCCGGACGTGGTCTCGTTCCGCGATCTGCTCGACGTCTTCTTCACGATCCACGATCCGACCACCAAGGATCGCCAGGGCGCCGACGTCGGCCCGCAGTATCGCTCGATCGTCCTCCATCACAGCCCCGAGCAGAAGGCCGAGGCCGAGCGCGCGATCGCCGACCTCGGCGCCAAGGGCATCTGGCGCGCGCCGATCGTGACCGAGGTCGTGCCGCTGGAAAAATTCTACCCGGGCGAGGCCTACCACCAGGACTACTTCGAGCAGAACCCGCGCCAGCGCTACTGCCAGATCGTGATCGCGCCCAAGGTCGCCAAGTTCCGCAAGGAGCATCTGGCCAGGCTCAAGCGATAGCACCGCGGCGCCCTGAACGGAAGCTTAGGGCGTTGCCCGGGGCCAAAACAAAATGGCTCGGGGTCTCCGAGCCATTCTGTTAGTGTAGCTTGGCTCTCTTATTATTCAGACGTTCTGTAATAGTCCAGCAATCCGTCGCGCGAGATCTCCTCATTTAGTTGTAGGCTTTGGGACACCACGTCTCCAACCTGCGTCCGGAAGGCGCGTTCATCCGCGGCAACGCCCGCTTGGTCGCGCAGAGACCGCAAGTGTGCCGCCGCCGTAGCGTTACCAGACAGGCCGAGAGCCATGATCGCGTACTTGCTTAGATCGCGGGTCGTCTCGGTGAGGCTTGTCTCGCGCGTGTCCAAACCCTCCACGTCGCGCCGTACCCACACGTCAGGGGATGTGCTCTCGAGGAGGAAGGACAAAGCCTCCTCACTGCCACTCCGGTTTACGAGGTAGCCAGCGCCACCACCGCTCCGACACGCCCCTTGTACGCGGGCCGGGACATGGCGGCCTCGGCGCCCGCGGCGCCTTCGCGTACAAAGGAGATCAGCGGATCGACGGCGCGTGCGTCTCCGATCATCCCAAGCGTCAGCGCGATGTTCTCGTGAAACTGCACCATGCTCGGATCATTCAGCATACCGATCAGGGTCTCAACATCCTCTTCGCCATAGGTCGCCGCCTGATCGAGCGGCAAACCATGGAAGTAGATCTGTGTTACAAACTCTTCGACTGGCATGGGCGCTCCGCTCGGCGTTCTCGCCTGCGCCGGCACGACTTGGCCCGCCGCCGCGATCTGGCCTTGCTGGCCCAAGAACGCGTTGGACTCCGCTTGGTTGACACGCTGCCGGTCCGTGCCGATCGAGCGGTACATCACGTTGTTGGTTGAGGTGTCGCGATGCGGAAGACCCTGATTGTGCCCGAATTCGTGCGCCCAGAGGATTCCCTCCTGATTGGCGATGAACCGCTCCGTGATGTACGAGGTGCCCGGGGTCTGACCGCAGCCGATATAGGAAGTGTTGAAGTCTCCACAGAAGTTCACGTCGGCGACGACCTTGACGTTGCCCGGAAGGCTGAAAACCGCCGAGGTTTCGGCGGCGGTATCCAGGCTGCCATCGCCTGTATTGAAAACGCCGACATTGCCCGAGCGGACCAGTGCCACCGGGCAGGCGACGTCATCCGGTCCATGGCTGACTTGCAGCACGGTCGATGCGTCGTTGAGGATTGAGTCCGCCTCGGCGTCGATTACGGTCGCAGTGTTGTGCCGACTGATCGTGAACTGACGCGTCGTGATCGGCGGGACATCTGACCACCAGCTGGTATAGACCCGGCCGTCGTTGCCGGTGATGAAGACATCGAGCTGGCCGGGATTGCGCGCTACGGCACCGAGCGGCGCGCCTGGTGGGAAGACCCCGCCGATGGAGCGCCAATTGTCGTTGATGCCCGACCAGTCGGCGCCCGCGAACCACCAGCTGGTATAGACCCGGCCGTCGTTGCCGGTGATGAAG
>JBOHKK010000348.1:0-6412 GCA_050729115.1 Geminicoccaceae bacterium
GTAGCTGAACAGGCTCTCCGTCCGAACATCGTCGCCCCGCATCGCCAAACCCCGCATCTGGTAGTCAACGCAATCTATCCTACCAGATTAGCCCCACTCGACCACCCTTTTTCCGCAGTCTGCTAGTGCCGTCACCTCGCATTGAGCTTCTCGGCGAGCCAGGTCTTGATCAGCGACTGGTACGGAACGTCGCGCTTGTGGGCGGCGATCTTGATCCGCTCGAGCAGGCTCACGGGCAGGCGCAGCGAGATCGACGTCGTCGAGGGTCTGAGGTTCGGCATCCGCACCCGCTCGGCCTTGCTCCAGTCCACGTGATCGGTCGAGTCGTGGCTCTCCCAGAAGCGGCGCTCCTCCGCCTCGTTTTCGAAGGCCGGGATCGGCCTAGTCCCCTTGCGCATAGCGTGTCCTCTCCTTGCGGCTCATGTCGCGGGCCGAGATCACGCGGATTCGGGTGGCGGAACCGCGTAGAGTGAAGGTGACGTGCAACAGCCGGTCCTCGTCAGTTCGTCCGAGCGCGTGGAAGCGCGGCTCGTGCAGGCTGTGGCGCGGGTCCTCCACGATCAGGAGCGGTCGGTTGAAGAACGCCTGTTCGGCCTCGGCTTGGCTGACGCCGTGCTTGTCATCGCTCTTCCGGGCGTTCCCGTCGTCCCATTCGAACCCCTCAACACGCGCCCAGTCGATCATTCAACGTATATAACCATCATATGCGCTTGGTCCAGGCCGGCCAGCGGCCACCTCGGACCCCAAGCTCAAGCCGATTGATGTATCCGTTGCTCAAGCGAATGGTCGCCGCGCCATGAACGGCCCGCGACGCTTGTGTAGATCGCCGGTTGGCTACGTCGATGCCTTCATTCGCGACCAACTCGGCGCGGACGTGGAGTATGGCGGCGCGGTTCGCGCCTGGGGCACCAAGATCCACATGAGCGACGACATCATCGCGCGCGTCACCGCGCGCCGGCCCGACTACGGCCTTCCCGGCTGGCGACGGCGGCGTTGCGGGGGTGCAGCACGCCTTGAATCCGGGTATGACCGTGGTTATACTCGGGCCATGAAGACCGCAGTCTCGCTTCCCGATCCGCTGTTCGAGGCGGCCGACCGGCTGGCCCGCCAGCTCGGCAAGTCCAGGAGCCAGCTCTACGCCGAGGCTCTCCAGGCCTTCTTGGAGCGCCATCGGGACGATGACATCACTGCGCGCCTCAACGAAATCTACGACGCGGAGCCCGAGCTCGCCAAGCTCGACCCGGTGCTGGATGCTCTTCAACTGGAGGTGCTTCGAAGGGAAAAATGGTAGGTGCAGAGAGGGGAAATCTGGTGGACGTGCCTCCCTGAACCCTTCGGTTCAGAGCCGGGATTTCATCGACCCGTCGTCATCATCCAGTCCGACCGGTTCAATCGCAGTCGGATCGCCACGGTCATCGTCGCTACCTTGACCCGCAACCTTCGACTGCGCATCTCGCCAGGCAACGTCTACCTTCCAAGGAGGACCGGCGGCCTCGATCATGAATCGGTCGTCAACGTGTCGCAGCTGGTGACGCTCGACAGGAGACGCTTGAACAATCTGATGGGACGACTTCCGCCAGCAAAGCTCCGTGAACTCGAGGACGGACTGCGCCTGGCGCTGGCGCTGTGACCGCTTGCGGCGGCGGACCGGCCTGCCGCCGTCCTCGGGGTGTATTTGCCGCGCCGCGAGCCTATCTAGGCACCAGGTCCCCGTGTTCACTCGGTGAGCCTTCGATGACCCACCCCGACGACACCGTCGACTTTCTGAGTGATCTGCTGACCCGGGCGAAGAAGGCCGGGGCGGATGCCGCTGATGGCCTGCTGGTCGAGAGCAGCGGGCAATCGGCGACCTGGCGGCTCGGCAAGCTCGACAACGTCGAGCGCGCCGAAAGCATTGATCTCGGCCTGCGCGTGTTCGTCGGCAAACGCCAGGCGATCGTCTCGACCGGCGACCTCGCGCCGGCGAGCCTCGCCCGGCTGATCGACCGGGCGCTCACGATCGCGCGCGCGGTCCCGGAGGACCCGCACGCCGGCCTCGCCGAGCCCGATCAGGTCGCCCGCGCGCTGCCGTCCCTCGACCTCGACGACGGCGAGGAGCCCGACACCGAGGCGCTCGCCGGCCAGGCGGCTGTCGCCGAGGCGGCGGCGCTCGCCCATCCGCAGATCAGCAACTCGGAGGGCGCCGAGGCGAGGTGGCGGCGCGCCCGGACCACGCTGGTCGCGACCAACGGCTTCGTGGGCATGAGCGCCCGCTCGAGCCACAGCATCGGGGCCTCGGTGATCGCCGCCGCCAACGGCGCCATGGAGCGCGACCACGAGTACCGCACCGTGGTCCGCGCGCGCGACCTGCCGGATCCCGCCGCGATCGGCCGCGAAGCGGCGGCACGGGCGGCGGCCCGCCTGAACCCGCGCAAGAGCAGGAGCAAGGCGGTGCCGATCGTGTTCGCCCCACGGGTCGCCGGCAGCATGGTGCGCCATCTGGCGAGCGCGATCGGCGGCCCGGCCGTGGCGCGCGGTACGACCTTCCTGCTGGACCGGCTCGGCGAAGCCGTATGCTCCTCGGGGGTGACCATCGTCGACGACCCGCTGCGCCCTCTGGGCCTGCGCTCGCGGGCGTTCGACGCCGAAGGCATCCTGGCCGAGCCACGCCGGCTGATCGACGCCGGCGTGCTCACCACCTGGCTCCTGGATTGCGCCTCCGCCCGGCAGCTCGGTCTGCCGACCACCGGCCATGCCGTACGCGACGTGTCGTCGGCGCCGGCACCGGCCCCGACCAACGCCTACATCGCGCCCGGGGCGGTCGACCCCAAGACCCTGATGAGCGACATCAAGGAAGGCCTCTACGTCATCGAGATGCTCGGCATGGGCGTCAACTACGTCACGGGCGACTACAGTCGCGGCGCCACCGGGTTCTGGATCGAGAACGGCGAGATCGGGTGGCCGGTCAGCGAGGTGACGATCGCCGGCAATCTGGCCGAGATGTTCGCCCACCTGCGCCCCGCCGATGATCTGGAATTCCGCTACGGCATCGACGCGCCGACCCTTCGGATCGACGGCATGACCGTCGCCGGTCAGTGATCGGATCGCAGCATGGGGCCGAGTGGCGGTGCCTGCGCCCGGCCGTCGCGGCGGCAGGCGATCTGGCGCTGCGCCACTTCCACACCCGCCCAGGGCACTGGTTCAAAGGGCCCGGCCAAGTGGTCACCGCGGCCGACCTCGAGATCGATCGCCTGCTCCACGAGGCGCTGCTCGGCGCCTTCCCGGACGATGGCTGGCTCTCGGAGGAGCGCCCCGACGACCGCGCGCGGCTGCGCCGACGCCGGGTTTGGGTGGTCGACCCGATCGATGGCACCCGCGCGTTCGCCGACGGCCTGCCCGAGTTCTCGATCAGCGTCGCGCTCCTGGTCGACGATGCCCCGGTTCTCGGGGTCGTCTGCAATCCGGCCACCGGCGAATGGTTCGAGGCGGAGCGGGGGTGCGGCGCCTGGCTGGATGGCGCGCGCCTGCGCGTCGGCGCCCAACGCACGCTCGCCGGGGCGCGCCTCTTGTCGAGTCGCACCGAGATGCGCCGCCGCAGGTGGCCGGAGCTGATCCCGGAGGCGGTCTTCACCGACCTCAGCTCGCTCGCCTACAAGCTCGCCCTGGTTGCGGCCGGTCGCTTCGACGGCCTGGTGTCGCTGCGCGCCAGTTACGACTGGGACCTGGCGGCCGCCCAGCTGCTGATCACCGAGGCGAGCGGTCGGCTGAGTGCGGCAAACGGCGCGGCATTGGCGCTGAACCGGCCGATTCCCCGCCACCAAGGGCTCGCCGCGGCGGCCACCGGGCCGTTGCACGAGGCGTTGATCGCGCGCCTTGCGCCCGCCCGGGAGGTGGACCCGGGTGGCAGGTCGGCCACGCCGGGCGCGTCGGCGTAAGGTCTTGCAACGCCGGGCGTCGGGATGCCTCTTCGGGTTTTGCTGTTGCGCCGCCGCAACAGCTGCCACCCAAAGTGAAACGCGGCAGTCACAGGCGGCATCGCTCCGGAATAATGTCGCGAACCCGCTGTTCCCTTTGCGTAAGAGCAGAGCGCAGGATGGGTACCTTGCGGGGGAAACTTGACGAGGGTGTGGTGTCGGATACCGAGCAGCTGATTGCGGAACAGATTCCGAAACTGCGGCGTTACGCACGAGCATTGCTCGGGGATCCGGTACGATCGGACGATCTGGTGCAGGAGGCTCTCGAGAGAGCCTTGTCCCGCAGCCACTTGTGGCAGCCGGGCACCGACATCCGCGCTTGGATGTTTACCATTCTGCACAATGTCCACGTCAATAACCAGCGTCAGCGCCGGTACCGCGAGGATTATCAGGAGTTGACCGATGATCGGCCCGAGATGGCGACTCCGGCCACCCAGGAGCGGGTTCTCGAGATCCGCGACCTGGCGCGCGGTCTGCAGCTCCTTCCGGCGCCCCAGCGCCAGGTGGTCCTGCTCGTCGGCCTCGAGGGCATGAACTACAAGCAGGTCGCTGCCGTGCTCGACATTCCCATCGGAACCGTGATGTCGCGCCTGCATCGTGGCCGTGAGGCCCTGCGGCGCTTGATGACCGAGGGTGGCGGGTCGACCGCCGCCACGCCAGATCGTGAAGTAGGCATCGTGCCATGACCACACGCCAGATTTCGATCGACGAGGACGATTTCCAGGCCTTCGTCGACGGCCAGCTGCCGCCGGATCGGCGTCGGGCGGTGATGGCCTATCTCGCCGCCAGCCCCGAGGAATCGGCGCGCATGGCCGACTACCGCAACCTCAACGAGGAGCTGCATCGGCTGTACGACGAGGTGCTGTACGAGCCTCTGCCGGCCCGCCTGCGGGTCGAGCGCTACCGCGGCCGGACGTCCTGGTGGGCGCGGTCGCTCGGCTGGCTCGGCCTCGCCGAGCTGGGTCTGGCCCCGCGCGCGGCGGGCATCGCCGTGCTGCTGCTGGCGGCCGGGCTCAGTGGCTGGACGCTCAGCGACCACTTCAGCCGGGTGGAGCCCGAGGCGCCGGCGGTCAGCTTCACGCGTCAGGCGCTCAATGCCCACGTCCTGTACGCGCCCGACATGCAGCACCCGGTCGAGTTCGGCGCCGATCAGGAGAACAGCTTCCTGCTCTGGCTGTCGGAGCGGTTGGGCCAAGCGGTTCACGCGCCCAACCTGGCCGACCTCGGCTTCACGCTGGTCGGCGGCCGCCTGCTGCCCGCGGCCGGTGAGCCCGCCGCCCAGCTGATGTACGAGAACCCCGACGCCCAGCGGATCACGCTGTACATCCGCAGCGGCTGGGAAACCCCGCCTGAAGGCGCCAAGGACGGCACGATCAACTTCGCCGGCGAAGGTGGCGTGAGCACCGTCTACTGGACGGATGGGCCGCTCGCCTATGCCTTGGGCGGCGCGCTCGACCGCGAGCAGCTGTTCGCGATCGCCAAGATCATCCAGCAGCAGCGATCCGTGCCGCCGCCCCCCACGCCCGAGCAGACCGCGACCACCGAAAAGGGCGCGACCTAGAAAGAAACCGATCTGTGGTCACGCGGCGTGGCGGAGTGACATGGCCGATCTCCACGCCGATGACGCCCCAGCAGTTTGCCACAGTTTCATCCCCCGCGGGCTTGGCCTTGCCGGTGGCGATCCAGGAGCGGCGTCTGGATGGCCCGTCGCTGCGCTCCTCGCCATGATGGCGCCGAGCGTGGCGTCCAAGTTTCTGTTCTGGACCAGTGCTGTCCGGTTGATGGCGACGTGGGGCGCCCGCAATGCATGGCGGAGCCTCGCGTTGGTCGGGAGCGGGACGAGTCGAGACGGCTCCGACATCAAGCCTTTGTTACTATAACCCGGGCATGGCAAGGCGAGCTCATGCCGCAGGCTATGGTGGGAATCCGAGCTACCGGCCAGATTTCGGACAGCGCGCACGGATTCCCAGCATCCCATGGCCGCGCCATGTCGTCGAAATTGGTTAGCTGACCGGACAGTATTGGTGAGACCCGGCTCACAAAGCTCGCCGTGTTCGGAAGGATCCGCAACACGTTGGCTTGTTGCAGGACAGCGGAGTCTCTCTACTTGCCGCTGAACACCGGTATCGCCGTTAACCAGAGGTTAACTATGCCCGGTTAACAGAACTTTTGGTTGGTCCATGTGACCGTGGGAATCTGTGCCGGCGCGCCGCGCGGGCTGGGGCGGGCGGCGCAGGTTGAGGGTCGATCGGTCAGCGCCGCTCGGGGCGATGCGGCAGAACGAGAGCGTCTCGGCGATGTGGGCGCGTGTGATCTGCCGGCGCCGCGCCGCGCCGTTCGGGCGGTGCCGGAGGAGGGCCGAGGGCTAGCGCATTTTTCGATCAGCTCGCACCAGCCCGCTCCCCCTCCCAACCGCCCCAAGGGTACCATCGGTGGGTGGTTGGGAGGGGGAGCGGGCC
>JBOHKK010000349.1:0-6372 GCA_050729115.1 Geminicoccaceae bacterium
GTCGAGGGCCGTGACGTCGAGCACCGCGACGCTCGGCGGCGCCCCGGATCGCCGCCCCGGCAGCGCGCCCTCGGCCTCGAGATCCCGGAGAATCCGCTTCAGGCGCAGGCGGTCACGGCCCCTGACGCCGAACGCGCGCGCCAGATCGTGCTCGCTGAGGTCGCCGCCCGCGTCCTCGAGGTATTTTCGGATGTCGTCGCGTCCGGGCGGCCGGCCGCGGCGCGTCCGGGCGGCGCTTCGAGCCTTGGGAGGAGATTTGCGCATGTCCCTATGTGGCCACCGGACCGGCACCGCGGCAACCGCGCGCCAAGGCGGCGGCCGTGGCCTACGACCGGGACTTCGCAGCGCGGCCGCCGAGCGTTTTGGCGCCGCTCCCCTGCCGGCGCGCGGCGTTCGGCGCCGCCTTCCCGCCGGCCGTCGCCTTGCCCTTGCCTTTGGCAGCCTTCTCCTGGAGCAGCGTGACCGCCTGCTCCAGCGTCAGGGTGTCCGGGTCGTGGCCCTTGCGCAGGCTGGCGTTCTGCTTGCCGTGCTTGAGATAGGGCCCGAAGCGGCCGCGGTACAGCACGACCGGTTTCTTGTCCTTCGGGTGCGGCCCGAGCTCCTTCAGCACCTTGGGCGCGGGCCGCGCCTTGGAGCCGGCGTCCTCCAGGAGCGCCATCGCGCGGTTCATGCCGATGCTCAGCACGTCGTCGTCGGGCCCGAGCCGCACGAAGCGCTCGTGCTTGATGTACGGACCGTAGCGATTGATGCCGGCTTCGATCGGCTGGCCGGTCTCGGGGTGCTTGCCGAGCGCGCGCGGCAGCGCGAGGAGCTTTCGCGCGATCTCCAGGTCGATCCGATCGGCAGGCAGGTTCGGCGGCAGCGACGAGCGCCTGGCGGCCTCCCCCTGGCCGCGCTGGACGTAGGGACCGTAAGGGCCATGCCTGAGCCGGATCTCTTCGCCGCTCTCGGGATCGACCCCGACCGGCCGCTCCTTGGCCTCCGGCTTCTCCTCACCGTCCGCGGCTGGCATCCCGAGGCGCCGGGTGAAGCGACATTCCGGGTAGTTCGAGCAGCCGACGAAGGCGCCAAAGCGCCCGAGCTTGAGGCTGAGGCGGCCATCGCCGCACAAGGGGCAGGCCCGCGGGTCGGCGCCGTTGTCGCGCGGCGGGAACAGGTGCGGCGCCAGCAGCTCGTTCAGCGCGTCGATCACCTCGGCGACGCGGCGCTCCTTGACCTCGTCGACCTGATCGCTGAACGGGTCCCAGAACTCGCGCAGCACCTGCTTCCAGTGCCGGGCGCCGGCGGCGACGTCGTCCAGCTGGTCCTCCAGATAGGCGGTGAACCCCGGCTGGACGTACTGGTCGAAGAACGCGACCAGGAACGCGGTCACCAGGCGACCGCGGTCCTCGGGCACGAAGCGCCGGCTCTCGAGGCGCACGTAGTTGCGATCCTGAAGCACCGAGATGATGCTCGCGTAGGTCGAGGGCCGGCCGATGCCGAGCTCCTCGAGCTTCCTGACCAGGCTCGCCTCGGTGTAGCGGGGCGGCGGCTCGGTGAAGTGCTGCTTCGGGGTGATCGCGCCGCGGCGCAGCGGATCGCCCGGCGCCATCGGCGGCAGCAGGCCGCCGTCGTCGTCGTCCTGCGCCGGATCGTCCCGGCCTTCCTGATAGAGCTTGAGGAAACCGTCGAAGGCGACGGTCGAGCCGGTGGCGCGAAACCCGACCTGCTGATCGGCGGACGCCAGGTCGGCGACCACGCGATCCAGCACCGCGCTCGCCATCTGGCTCGCCATGGTGCGCTTCCAGATCAGCTCGTACAGCCGGCGCTGGTCGTCCTCGAGCAGACGCCCGATCGCCTGGGGCGTGCGCCCGAGATCGGTCGGCCGGATCGCCTCGTGCGCCTCCTGGGCGTTCTTGGTCCTGGTGCGGTAGGCGCGCGGCTTGTCCGGCAGGTAGCGCTCGCCGTAGGCCTGCGCGATCTGGCGCCGGCAGGCGGCGAGCGCCTCGCCCGAGAGCTGGACGCTGTCGGTGCGCATGTAGGTGATCAGGCCGACCGTCTCGCCGTTCAAATTCACGCCCTCGAACAGGCGCTGGGCGGTGCGCATGGTCCGATCGGCGCCGAAGCCTAGCTTGCGCGACGCCTCCTGCTGCAAGGTGGCGGTGGCGAACGGCGGCGCCGGGTGGCGCTGGACCTGCTTCTTCTCGACGCTCTCGACCCGGAACCCGCGCGCCTCGATCGCCGCGATCGCGCGCCTGGCGTCGGCCTCGCCGGCGAGGCCGAATTTTTCCAGCTTCTTGCCGTCGAGCAGGCTCAGGCGCGCGGCGAATTCCGCGCCTTGCGGCGTCGTGAAGGCCGCCTGGATGCTCCAGTATTCCTGCGGCCGGAACGCCTCGATCTCGGCCTCGCGCTCGCAGATCAGGCGCAGCGCCACCGACTGCACGCGCCCGGCCGAGCGCGAGCCCTGAAGCTTGCGCCAGAGCACCGGCGACAGCGTGAACCCCACCAGGTAATCGAGCGCGCGGCGCGCCTGATAGGCGTCGATCAGGCCGTCGTGCAGGTCGCGCGGATGACGCATCGCCTCGAGCACCGCCCGCCTGGTGATCTCGTGGAACACCACCCGCTTGACGTCGACCCCGTCGATCGCGTCGCGCTCCTTCAATGCCGCGAGCAGGTGCCAGGAGATCGCCTCGCCTTCGCGGTCCGGGTCGGTCGCCAGATAGAGATGCTTGGCGTCCTTGAGCGCCCGGGCGATCTCGGCCACCCGCTTCTCCCGGTCGGCGAGCAGCTCATAGATGATCCGGAAGTCCTCGTCGGGCAGGACCGAGCCGTCCTTCTCCGGCAGATCGCGCACGTGGCCGTAGCTGGACAGCACGCGGTAGCCGGAGCCCAGGTACTTGTTGATGCTCCTGGCCTTGGTCGGGGATTCGACGACGACGACGTCCATGTCGAGCGAGGCGTCCTGCCTTGTGGTTGGTGATCCGGCGCCGCACCACGGCAGCCGCAAAAGCGCCCCTGATATGGACCCGGGTCCCGCTCATGCAAGGCGACCGGCGCGTCGGAGCGGCGCGGGGGCCGCAGGTCCGCCCGCTCCGGGCAGGTTGCATGGCATCGCCCGCGCGGTTCGTCAACCACGCGCGGCGTGGCTTGGCTCCCGGAGCACGTCACGGAGGCGGGCGCAGCCCCTTCAGCCAGCCGCCAGCGACACCCGGTTGCCGGGGTGGCGCTCGAGGCGGCCGTCGAGCTCGAGCTCCATCAGCGCGCGCTGCACCTCGGCCGTGCTCGCCCGGCATTGCCGGATCAGCTCGTCGACCAGCAGCGGCTCCGGGCCGAGGCGCTCGCACACCCGGCTGAGAAATCGCTATCGGCTGCTGCTGCGATCCCGCTGGTCAGCTCCTGGAAAAGCTTTTCCCAGTCGGAGAGGTCCCTCAGGAGGCATCTGTTTACCCCAGAGGTCGCGGGGCCGGTACGCAGACTGATTCGGCTCCTTCATAGCTTCAAGCGCTCGCTCGAGTTCAGATGTCTCGCGGCTACGACCGTAGATCAACCAACTGTACATCTCGCTGACAAGCTCCTCGGGACGAACGCCGGTGAGCTCTTCCTGGACCGTGCTTATGCCTGCGGCCACGTATACCGCAACCACTGCCGCAACAGTCCAACACGCACACGGTCGCAGAACCTTCCAAAGCCGGGCTTCAATCACTTCCATGCGCACGTCCTCCCGACATGTGTCCACCGGACGCCCAAATGCTGCGTCGACCTCACATCCGCCGGCTGTTCTTTGGGCCTGTTCTCCGGGTTGATAGGTTGATAGTCCCACGGAAGCCCCGAGTCAACACCCTTTTTACAGCCGTCGATCATCTCCGGCGCGCCGATCGCGCGTCAGTGTTGCGCTCATTCAGCGTACGGGCACGCGCGCGGAATGACCGATTTCGCGAGAAACCTGCATAAATTTGTACAAAACCGGACGCTAGATTTGATTTGACGCGCAATCGATTCTCTTGCATATTCCTACCTATGGTTGAAAGGACTTTGATCACATGGGGTGAAAACTGCGATGACGGCCGATGCTACCAAGGAGAGAAAGCGTTTGAGCCTAGTTCTGCCAGAACGAAGCGCTCAGAGGCTGAGTATGTTAGTCAAAAAAACCGAGGCTAACGGCTACACTGATGTGATGAAAAACGCGTTGCGCCTCTACGAGGCGATTGTCGAGGAAACCGAGCAAGGCAACGAAATTTGCATTCGGCGCCAAGATGGGCAGATCAAGTCCTACCGTTTCTTGTTTAGTGACTAGACGCCACGTGGGACTCGCCGCTACAGAGACTCGAAGTCGACGGTCGGCCGGTCCCGATCCAGCGCGTTCATCACGGCCTCCGGATCATTCTTGATAACCGTCAGGTAGGCCCGAGCTGGACCTTCGGGCTGTCGGTGCCCCTGTTCCCAGTTTCGCAGCGTCTTAACCGAGATACCGAAGCGGGCCGCGAACTCCGGCTGGCTCATGCCAAGCCGCTCTCGAATTGCACGAACGTCGAGTTTCCCACGCCGGATAACAACCACGTATCCGTCAGGACGCTCGTGGCTCAGGTACGAAGCAACTTGATCCAGCGCCTTGACGATCTTGGCGCGGGCCGGCCTGCTTCGCTCGTCCTGCTGCACAGCAGTCATGTTTCCTCTCGCAGCGAAGGGCCATCTCGTAAACTCCTCGTTGGGCAGAAAACTTCATGAGCCGAACAGTCGGATGACGATCTCCGAGATCCGCACTGCCAGCTCCGCGATTCTGCCCAGCTTCTCGATGGCATCCAGTTTGTCCTGGTGCGTCGGTAGGGCCCTTTCCTGGCAATCGAGCACGTCCAGCAAGTACACCAACTCGTACCGCTCGATGTACAAGTACGCGATTTGATGCCAAACAAGCTCGCCCGACGACCGGCTCGGCCACGGCAGGAGCCGAAGGTCTTCCAGACCCTCAATTTCCTCACCGTCGCATGGCGCAGCTTCGATTCTATCGACGGGCCTTTCTAACTCGGGAACACTAAACCTCTCCTCAGAAGAGACCTTGAACCCGGTCGTCGCAAGGACAGTTCGTGTCGACATCGACATCTCCAGACTTGGGGCAGGCGATTGGACATCGTTTCCTCTCCTTTGCTGTAGCTATCCCCATAGGGTATGCCCCTTTGGGGGATACGTCAATGGGGCAGGGTCGGCAATCGGCCGTTCAGCCTGCGGCGAGAGACACCCGGTTGCCGGGGTGGCGCTCGAGGCGGCCGTCGAGCTCGAGCTCCATCAGCGCCCGCTGCACCTCGGCGGTGCTCGCCTGGCACTGGCGGATCAGCTCGTCGACCAGGAGCGGCTCCGGGCCGAGGCGCTCGCACACCCGGCCGATGACGTCGCTGCCGCCCGCCGCGGGCTCGAGCGGCAGCGGCGCGGGCGCGGCGGGCCTTTCGAACTCTTCGGTCCTGCCTGTCGCCCGCATGTCGGTTCTGCCTGTCGCCCGTGTCGTCCGCCGGTTCGGATCGGGGGCGAGGGGGCCGAGCGCGGTCACGACGTCCGCGGCCGATTCGACCAGCGTGGCGCCGTCGCGCAGCAGCTGGTTGGTGCCGCGGTGGCGCGGGTCGAGCGGGCTGCCCGGCACCGCCATGACCTCGCGGCCCTGCTCGGCGGCAAGGCGCGCGGTGATCAGGGAGCCGGAATTGGGGGCCGCCTCGACCACCACGACGCCGAGGCTGAGCCCCGAGATCAGCCGGTTGCGGCGCGGGAAATGGCGCGCTTGCGGGACCGCGCCGAGCGGCCGCTCGGACACGATGGCGCCGGTCGCGGCGATCCGCTCCATGAGCTCGGCGTTGTCGCTGGGATACGCGACGTCGACGCCCGAGGCGATCACCGCGATGGTCGGGGCGCCGGCCGAGAGCGCGCCTTCGTGCGCCGCGGCGTCGATGCCGCGCGCGAGCCCGGAGATCACGAGAAGCCCGGCCGCGGCCAGCTCGCTCGCGAGCCCGCGCGCGAACATGCGACCGTTGCCGCTGGCGTTGCGCGCCCCGACGACGGCGATGGCGGGGTGCTCGAGCAGCTCGACCCGGCCGCGCACGATCAGGAGCGGGGGCGGATCGGCGATCTCGGCAAGCCGCCTCGGATAGCCGGGCTCGCCCTGCGCGATCAGGGCGCAGCCGAGGTCCAGGGTCGCCGCGAGCTCGTCCTCGGCCTCGTCCCGTTGGCAGCGGCGCCAGCGGTCCTCGCCGCCGGCCTCGCGGGCAAGGCGCGGCAGCTCGTCGAGGGCCCGGCGCGCGCTGCCGAAGCGACGCAGCAGCTTGAAGAAGGTCTGCGGCCCGACTCCGCCCGAGCGGCAGAGCTGCAGCCAGTCGATCTTCTCGCTGCGGGACAGCACGCGCGCCATGGCGC
>JBOHKK010000350.1:0-6359 GCA_050729115.1 Geminicoccaceae bacterium
GGTCAGGGTCGAGGTCGCCGAGCTGGCCGATGCCGACGCCGCGGCGCGGCTGGTCGCTCCCGCCGAGGCCGCCGGCGGTCTGGACGTGCTGATCAACAATGCCGGGCTGACCAGGGACAACCTCGCGCTGCGGATGCAGGACGAGGACTGGCAGACGGTCCTCGACGTCAACCTGACGGCCGGTTTCCGGCTGATCCGCAGCGCGCTCCGGGGCATGATGCGGCGGCGCTGGGGGCGGATCGTCAACATCACCTCGATCGTCGGGCTGACCGGCAATCCGGGCCAGGCCAACTATGCCGCCGCCAAGGCGGGCCTGATCGGCATGACCAAGTCGCTCGCGGCCGAGGTGGCGAGCCGCGGCATCACGGTGAACTGCGTGGCCCCCGGCCTCATCCAGACGCCGATGACCGAGGCGCTGAGCCCGGAGCAGCGGACCCGCCTTGTGGAACGCGTGCCGATCGGTCGCCTCGGCAGCGGCGGCGACGTCGCGGCGGCGGTCGGCTACCTGGTGAGCGAAGAGGCGGCCTACGTGACCGGGCAGACCCTGCACGTGAACGGTGGCATGGCGATGATCTGAGCGGTTGCCTTCGGCGGCGGTGCAGTCTTAACGCCTAGTCAACCTCAGCGTGACTGTGTTACCAAGCGCTGCCGTGACGCATCGCGCGACGGTGGCCAAGACGAGAACGTTCGAGCCAGGCCAGCAGATGAGGAATCCCCAATGAGCGACACTGCCGAGCGCGTCAAGAAGATTGTCGTCGAGCATCTGGGCGTCGACGAGAGCAAGGTGACCGAGAACGCCAGCTTCGTCGACGATCTGGGTGCGGACAGCCTGGATACGGTGGAGCTGGTGATGGCGTTCGAGGAGGAGTTCGGCTGTGAGATCCCGGACGAAGCCGCCGAGAAGATCCTGACCATCAAGGACGCCATCAACTACATCGAGGAGCACAGCTGAGCGGCCGCCCTGTCGCTGCTCGGCCGCAAGGCGAAGCCATGGCCTTGAGACGGGTCGTCGTCACCGGCATGGGAATGGTCACGCCGCTCGGCTGCGGCGTGGGCGTGAGCTGGCGCCGCCTGATCGAAGGTCGAAGTGGCATCAGGCGGATCGACCGGTTCGAGGTCGACGATCTGCCGGCGAAGATCGCGGGACTGGTGCCGACCGGCGAGGAGGAGGGCGCGCTTCGGATCGACGAGGTGCTGGCGCCCAAGGACGCGCGCAAGAACGACCTGTTCATCATCTACGGGATCGCCGCCGCCGCCGAAGCCGTGCGCGATGCCGGCTGGCTGCCCGAAGACGAGGAGTCGCGAGTCCGGACCGGCGTGTTGATCGGCTCCGGCATCGGCGGGCTCAGCACCATCGCCGACACCGCGATCGAGCTCGAGCAGCGCGGTCCGAGGCGGGTCAGCCCGTTCTTCATCCCGGCCAGCCTGATCAACCTGGTGAGCGGCCAGGTGTCGATCCGGTTCGGCTTCAAGGGGCCGAATCATTCGGTGGTGACCGCATGCTCCACCGGGGCGCATGCGCTCGGCGACGCCAGCCGGATGATTGCCTTGGGCGATGCGGACGTCATGGTCGCCGGGGGCGCGGAGGCCGCGGTCTGCCGGCTCGGGGTGGCCGGGTTCGCCGCGGCGCGGGCGCTGTCGACCCATTTCAACGAGACGCCGGAGCGGGCATCGCGCCCCTGGGACGTCGACCGCGACGGCTTCGTCATGGGCGAGGGCGCCGGCGTCGTGGTCCTGGAAGAGCTGACCCATGCGCAAGAGCGTGGCGCCCGGATCTACGGCGAGATCATCGGTTACGGTCTGTCGGGCGATGCCTATCACATCACGGCGCCGAGCCCCGACGGCGACGGCGGCTACCGGTCGATGGCGGCGGCGCTGCGCCGCGCCGGCCTGCGCCCGCAGGACATCGACTACATCAACGCCCACGGCACCTCGACCCCGCTCGGCGACGAGATCGAGCTGGGCGCGGTCAAGCGGCTGTTCGGCGACGCGGCGTGGCGCCTGTCGATGTCGTCGACCAAATCGGCAATCGGTCACCTGCTTGGGGCAGCCGGCAGCGTGGAAGCGATTTTTTCACTGCTCGCCATCCAGGATCAGATCGTGCCGCCGACGCTGAACCTGGACCGGCCGTCGGAGGGCTGCGATCTCGACCTCGTGCCGTACGAGGCGCGCGCGCGGGAGGTGCGGATGGCACTGTCCAATTCGTTCGGCTTTGGCGGCACCAACGCCACCCTGATCTTCGCTCGAGCGCCGGAACACTGACCCCTCGGAGAACATGGGCGTCCGTGCCCTGAGGTTTTTGGCTTCATTGTGCATGGCGGTCGCGCTGGCAGGCGCGATCGTGATTGCCGCTTGGTCCCAGCTCAACGCCTATCTGGTCCAGGCCGGCCCGGCGACCGAGGCGACCGTGGTCGTGCTGCCGCGCGGCGCCGGTCTCGCCGAGATCGCCGCGGCGCTGGTCGAAGCCAGGGTGATCGATCACCCGTGGCTGTTCCGCATCGCGGTGCGCGTCTCGGGCCGGGATCGAAAGCTCAAGGCCGGCGAATACGCCTTTCCTGCCCACGCCACGCCTCAGGGCGTGATCGCCATGCTGGCGAACGGCGAGACGGTCGCCCGCCGCCTGACCGTCGCCGAGGGCCTCACCGTCGCCGAGATCTTCCAGCTGCTCGAAGACGTCGAGGCTCTGGAAGGCGAACTGCCGCCGCCGCCGGAAGAGGGCAGCCTGCTACCCGAGACCTACTTCTACGCATTCGGCGACTCGCGCCTCGGCCTGGTCACGCGCATGCAGGAGGCGATGCGCAGGACCCTCGACGAGCTATGGCCGGAGCGCGCCGAGGGTCTGCCGCTCAGGACCCGGCAGGAGGCGCTGATCCTGGCCTCGATCGTGGACAAGGAGACCGGCGTCGCGGACGAGCGCGACAAGGTCGCGGCCGTGTTCATCAATCGCCTGCGCCGCGGGATGCGCCTCCAGGCCGACCCGACCGTGATCTACGGCATCACCGAGGGAAACGGTCGGCTGGGGCGCGAGCTCAGCCGCCGCGACTGGGAGCACGACAGCGCCTACAATACCTACCAGATCGACGGGCTGCCGCCGAGCCCGATCGCCAATCCGGGACGGGCGTCGATCGAGGCGGTGCTCAACCCGGCGCCGGTCGACTACCTCTACTTCGTCGCCGACGGCAGCGGCGGTCACGCCTTCGCGCGCACCCTCGAGGAGCACAACCGCAACGTCGCGAAGTGGCGCAGGGTCAAGAACGGCGCGCGGCCGCAATCGGTGGCACCGCCCCCGCCCAAGCCGGAAAGCGCGGGCTAGAGCAGCATCCGAATGGACGAGATCGCCAACGGCGATCGTCGTCCGGATAAAGCTGCTCCAATCATTTGAAATGGAGCAATTTTCTCCCGATGAGCGGAAGATGTCGCTCGGCGCCGTCATTGCGAGGAGCGCAGCGACGAACCAATCCACGGGCGCGGGCGCGCCCCAATGCTGTCCGGTTGACGAGGGGTGCCTATCGTCAGGCGAGCGTGGCAAGCATTGCAGCAACCTGAAATTGTCATTGCCGGGCTTGACCCGGCAATCCACGGTCCCGACTGGGCGACGACTTCGCTCGAATCGAGCTGTGGATGCGCGGGTCAAGCCCGGGCATGACAACGAAAGGTAGCGCACGATCGGTTCTCATTCTATCGCTTGCGCTCAACCGGACAACATTGGGCGCGCCCTGGCGATGACGCTGCGCAGGCGCACGGTGTTCGGCGTCCCGGTGTCGTGCGCCGGGATCGGCCCCGTCGGTGGCAACTCGTACCGGGCGCACAAAGTTCGTTCGCCCGGGATCAGCCTTTTCCTTGGGCGCGCGGCCGCCCAGCCAACCTCGCGCGTGCTATGAGCTCGCTATTCCTTGGCAGGGGCGCGCGCCGCCAGGCGGTCGACCGGGCGCCGCGGCAGAACGGCGAGCAGGCGGACACCCCAGTACGTGCCGAGCGGGAAAGCGATCCGGGCCTTGCCGCGCGCCAGGCCGCGCTCGATGATCGCCGCCGCGCGTTCCGGGCTCATCAGAAGCGGCATCGAGAAGCGGTTGTCGGCGGTCATGGGCGTGGCGACGAACCCGGGACAGATCACCGAGACGACGATGCCGCCGCGGCCAAGGCGCTCACGCAGGCTCTCGCCGAGGAAGCGCACCGCCGCCTTGCTGCTGCAATAGGCAGGCGCGTTGGGAAAGCCGCGAAAGCTGGCGAGCGAGCTCATCAGGGCGAGATGGCCGCGGCCGCGCGCCAGCATCGCGGCCTGTGCCGGCTCGATGGTGTTGAGCACGCCACCCAGATTGACCCTGAAGATCGTCCGCGTGCGCTCGGGGCCGGGCGGCAGCTGGGTGCTGGCGATGCCGGCATTGGCGATCACGAGATCGAGCGGCGCCTGCCGATCGGCGCCCTCGATCCATGCCGCCATCGCGGTGCGATCGGTGACGTCGACGCGGTGCTCGGCGACGTCGGCTCCGGCTTGCCGGCACGCGGCTGCGACGGCCGCGAGACGGGCCGGATCGCGCCCGCCGAGCGCCAGATAAACTCCTGGCCCGGCGTAGCGCCGCGCCAGAGCGGCGCCGATCCCGCTGCTGGCGCCGGTGATCAGAATCGAGCGCGGCGGACGTGGTCGAAGTCGGGCCATGGCCCCGGTAATGGATTGGCAACCCGCGCGCCGTCAACTAAACGCGCAGTCGCGGGCGGCGTGTCCCGGCGGCACCAAGGAGGCGAGCGGTGAGCGCAGCTCCAGCGTCGCAGGCATCTCGGCTCCGGCGGCGGGGTCTGATGTTCGTGCTGTCGTCGCCGTCGGGCGCCGGCAAGACCTCGATCGCGCGCCGCCTGCTGGAGCTCGAGACCGAGCTCACGCTGTCGGTCTCGGTGACCACGCGACCGAAACGGCCGAGCGAGGTCGACGGCAGGGACTATCACTTCATCGACGTGGCGACCTACCAAGCCATGATCGAGGCCGGCGAGCTTTTGGAGCACGCCGTCGTCTACGGTTATGGCTACGGCACCCCGCGCGGCCCGGTCGAGCAGACGCTCGCGACCGGCCGCGATGTTCTTTTCGACATCGATTGGCAGGGCACCCAGCAGCTGCGCGAGGTCGCCCACAACGACATGGTCAGCGTGTTCATCCTGCCGCCGTCGACGGCCGAGCTGGAGCGGCGGCTGCGGCGGCGTGCCGAGGACGCCGAGGCCGTGGTGCAGCAGCGCCTTGCCCAGGTCGCCGCCGACGTCACCCATTTCGCCGAGTACGACTACGTGCTGATCAACAGTGACTTCGACGAGAGCGTCGCCCAGGTGCGGCAGATCCTCGCGGCGGAACGCCTTCGGAGTCATCGCCAATCGGGCTTGAGCGAGTTCGTCGGCCAGTTCCGGGAGATCCGGTGAGCGCGCCGCGGGCGCCGAGCGCCTGATAGCTGCGCGCCAGCCGGCAGAAGCCCGCGACGTCGATCTCCTCCGCCCGTGCGGTCGGGGGCACGCCGGCCGCCTCGAGCAGGCCGCTCGGGTCCGCCATCAGGTTCTTGAGGCTGGCCCGGAGCATCTTGCGCCGCTTGCCGAACGCCGCGGCCAGCACGCGCTCGAGCGTCGGCTTGTCGGCGGGCGCAAGGGGACGCGCGCGCGGCCGCAGCTGCACCAGGCTCGAGGCCACCCGTGGCGGCGGTACGAACGCACGCCCGGGCAGGTGCAGCAGAATCCGGACTTCGCACAGCCACTGCACGATCACCGACAGTCGCCCGTAGGCCGGGGCGCCCGGTGCCGCCGCGAGGCGTTCCGCGACCTCGCGCTGAAACATCAGGGTAAGACTGTCGAACCGCTCGATCCGATCGAGCCACCGCAGCAGCAGCGGCGTGCCGATGTTGTAGGGCAGATTGGCCACCACGACGATCCGATCGGCGCCGAGCTCGGCGGGATCGAAGGCCAAGGCGTCGGCCTCGATCACCTCGAGGCGAGGAGCGGCCCTTGCCGCGAGCTCGCGCAGGGCGGCGACGCAGCGCGGGTCGCGTTCGAGCGCGATCACGCGCGCGGCCCCGGCCTCGAGCAGGGCGCGGCTCAGACCGCCGGGGCCGGGGCCGACCTCGAGCACGGTGCGTCCGCGCAGATCGCCCGCCGCTCTGGCGATCTTCGCGAGCAGCCTGGGGTCGAGCAGGAAGTGCTGACCGAGGCGCTTGTCGGCGCGCAGGTCGAAGCGGGCGATCACCGCACGCAGCGAATCGAGCTCGTCCAGTGGGCCGCTCATACCGATCCCACCAAATCCCGACCTTCGGGATCGATGTCGCGCGCGGGGTTGGCGGGCCGCTTTGCACCGACCACCGCGGTCGCGTGGCGCTCCGGGCTCGCTTGGG
>JBOHKK010000351.1:0-6326 GCA_050729115.1 Geminicoccaceae bacterium
GCCGGGTCGATGGCTGGCCCACCCTCGAGCGCTCACCCAGCGACCTTGACCTCGCCGCCTGAACGCAACAACCATGCCCTTCGGTTCCTACGCTGTCCAATTTCCACCAACTTCGCGACACGACCCACGCCTACTCAGCCAAGCCCAGAGATCAACCTAGCGGAGCATCTCCTCGCCGGTCACTATTTCACCGGTATCACGGTGCCGACGCTGAACGGGACGCCCGTTTTTGAGGAGAAGGACGCTCAAGGAGCGATCAGGCCTCCGACATTGCAGGAAGGTTTCAATCCGGACGGAACTGTCGTTGCTGAGGTCAACAGAGTGCCAACAAACGAGGCCGGCTTCGTGATGGCGGTGCCGACCAACGGACCATGGTCCACGCCTACCGACAAAGCCAAAGTCTCGTTCTTCTTCCGCAAGTTCCCCGGTATCACGGTGCCGCTGAGTTGCCTCATTCCAGGCCCCACGACGCTCACCCTCCACGGGCAGCCAACGGATGCCGACCTCGCGGCCAATGCGCTGATTCATGAGCAACTTCATGCCACGGATCACCAGACGGGCTTCAACAACGTCATCGTGCCATGGGATGCCCAGCTGCAAGCAGCGCAGACCGCCGCAACGGGGTTCCCGGGGGCGACTTCAGCGGACGCCCGGGCCGCGCTGTATCAAGCGATGGGCGGCACGCCGCAGGACATTGCCGGGAAACAACACCGAGAGTGGCAGGCGCTGAACGACGCCTTACATGCAGCCGGCAAGACGGTCGCCACCGGGGGACCTGCGACACCATCCAATGCCGCGGCCGATCCGACCTGCACGACGTCGTCCATGGACCTGACCTGATCAGAGCGGCCGCAGACCAAGCAGACGGGGCCGCGCCGCCGGCCCGGGTTCAGAACCACGATCAGGTCGCCGATTCGAGGGCCGGCGAAGCACGCCGCCGCCTGCACGAGGTCGAAGACTGTTCTCGGCTGCTCACGGAAGCTGCGATGGGCCACGCCGCGGCGGCGACGCTCGTGAAGCGCCGTCCGCAGCCCCACTCACAGGTAGTCGCGCAGGAAGGCGACGAGCGGCCGGTCGGCGGGCGGCATGGGCAGATCGGTCATGTCGCGCGGGCGCAGCCACTTCAGCGCCTGTCCCTCGCGCGGCTGCGGCAGGCCCTGCCAGATCCGGCAGACGAACAGCGGCATCAGCAGGTGGAAGTCGGGATAGGCGTGCGAGGCAAAGGTCAAGGGCGCCAAGCAGTTCGCCGCGGTGTCCAGACCGAGCTCCTCCTTCAGCTCCCGGAGCACGCAGGCCTCGGGCGTCTCGCCGGGCAACACCTTGCCGCCCGGGAACTCCCATAAGCCGGCCATCGGCTTGCCTGCGGGGCGGCGGGTCACGAGCACCCGGTGGTCGGCATCGACCAGGGCGCAGGCGGCGACCAGGAGCAGGCCGCCGGGCGACAGGGCGTCGGTCATCGGCTGAGCTCAGCCAGTCAGGAGCGATAGTCGGCGTTGATCGCGATGTAGCCGTGGGTCAGGTCGCAGGTCCAGACCGTGGCGGCGCCCGGCCCACGACCGACCACCACGGCGATCTCGATCTCGCGGCCCTTCAGGTGCGCCGCGACCGGCGCCTCGTCGAGGTCCGGCACGCGCGCGCCGGCTTGCGCCACCGCATGGCCGCCGAAGCTGATCGCGAGCTGGCCGAGCTCGATCGGCTCGCCCGCCTTGCCGACCGCCATCACGATCCGGCCCCAATTCGCGTCCGCGCCCGCGATTGCGGTCTTGACCAGGGGCGAGTTGGCGATCGCGAGGCCGATGCGGCGTGCCGAGCCATCGTCGATTGCGCCCTCCACCGTGATCGCGATCAGCTTGGCGGCACCCTCGCCGTCGCGCACCACCTGGCGGGCGAGATCGCCCGCCACCTGCTCCAGGGCAACCCGGAAACCGTCGAGCAGGGGATCGTCGGGACCGCGCGGGACCGGATGCCGGGTCTGGCCGGTCGCGAACAAGAGGAGCGTGTCGGAGGTCGAGGTGTCGCTGTCGACCGTGATCGCATGGAACGAGCGCGCGCACGCCGCCTCGAGCAGCGGCTGCAGGATCGCAGGCGGCAACGCGGCGTCGGTGAACAGGAACGCGAGCATGGTGGCCATGTCGGGCTGGATCATGCCCGAGCCTTTGGCGATGCCGGCGATGGTCACCTCTGCGTCACCGATCCGCGTGGAGGCGAACGCCCCCTTGGGAAAAGTATCAGTGGTGCAGATCGCCTCGGCCGCCTCGCGCCAGGCCGTGGCCGTGAGCCCCGCGTGCAGGCGCGGCAGCGCGGCGGTGATCTTGGCCACCGGCAGGGGCTCGCCGATCACCCCGGTCGAGGCCACCAACACCTCCGAAGCCTCGGCACCCAGCAGGGCGGCCGTGGTCTCGGCCTCGGCCCGCACCGCCGCGTCGCCCGCCTCGCCCACCAGGACATTGGCGTTGCCGGCGTTGACCACGAGACCACGGGCCCGCCCGCGCGGCAGGATCCGGCGACACCACACGACCGGATGCCCCGGCACCTTGGAGCGGGTGAGCAGGCCGGCGACCGTGGTGCCTGCAGCGAGCTCGAACAGAGCGAGGTCCGGCCGCCCGAGGTAGCGCAGTCCGGCGGCGCGCGCCGCCATGCGGACGCCGGGGACCGCCGGAATCTCGGGAAAGCGCGCGGGCGCGAGCGGCGAGCGCGGCGGCGGCATCAGGCGTGCTGCGGTCGAAGGCCTCGTCTACTCCTCGGCCGCTTCCGGCTCGGCTGCTTCCGGCTCGGCCGCTTCCGGCTCGGCCTCGGGCGCGATCTGCATCGGCGAGCCGTCGAGATTGAAGCGCTCGATCTCGGCGCCCTCACGCAGATCGGCGACCAGAGCGATCACGATCTCCCGCGCCATCTCCTGGCGCAGGCGCGGCTCGGTCTCCTCGAACGACGGCGTGCCCGTGCGGCGATCCAGGACCTCGATCACGTGCCAGCCGAACTGGGTCTGGACCGGCGCCTCGGTGCGTTGTCCGGGCTCGAGGGCGAACGCCGCCTCGGCGAACTCCGGCACCATCTGGCCGCGGCGGAAGAAGCCCAGATCGCCGCCGTTCGAGCGCGCCGAAGGGTCGACCGAGTGGTCTCCGGCGAGCGCGGCGAAGTCGGCGCCGCCCGCCAGCTCGGCGATGACCTCCTTGGCCTGGTCCTCGCTGCCGACCAGGATGTGGCGCGCGTGCACCTCCTCCTGGGCGAAACCCGCCTCGTCCTTCAGGTCGTCGTAGCGCTCGCGCAACCTCCCCGCGGTCGTGCCTTGGTCGATCTTGCTCCGGATGTAGGCGTCGCGCAGGACGTCGGCGCGGGCCTTCGCGAGTGCCGCCTGCACGTTCGGGTTGCCCGCCAGGTCCTGCTCCCCCTCCGCGGCGTTGGCCAAAAGCCGGAAATCGATCGCCCGGTCCAACAGCATGCCGTAGATCTGCGGCAGCGGCACCTGGCGATACTGCTCGGGCAGGGCGCGCGCGACCGCCTCGACGTCGCTGCGGTGGATCACCGCGCCGTCGACCACGGCAACGACGGGATCCTGGGTGGGGGCGGGCTGCTGCGCGTGAACCGGCAGGCTCAGCGTCAGCAGCCCGATGCTGAGCGCGACCAGGGTCGTGCCGAACATGTCTCGGAGCTCCGAAAGCGGTTGTGGGTGATGACCATAAAGACATAATGAGCGCGCCGCCACAAGCGTTCCCGCCCGCGCCGGATGGGGGAGCGCAGCCGGTCCTCGCGTTGACACGACGGGGCTTACTGCCTATCTGACGAGGCAGTTTCGCCATTCCGACCCCGCCCCGGAGGATCCTGCGCGATGCTCGGCGCTGTTGCCAAGCGGTTGTTCGGCTCGGCCAACGACCGCTTCATCCAATCGCTCAGGACGACGATCGACGCGATCAACGACCTGGAGCCCGAGCTCGAGGGCTCGAGCGACGCCCAGCTGCGGGCGCGCACCGAGGGCTTTCGCGCGCGCCTCGGCCAAGGCGCCGAGCTCGACGACCTGCTGATCGAGGCGTTCGCGACGGTGCGCGAGGCCGCCAAGCGGACCCTCGGCCAACGCCACTTCGACGTGCAGCTGATGGGCGGCATCGTGCTGCACCAGGGCAAGATCGCCGAAATGAAGACCGGCGAGGGCAAGACCCTCGTCGCCACGCTCGCGGTCTACCTCAACGCCCTCGAGGGCAAAGGCGTGCACGTGGTGACGGTCAATGACTACCTTGCCCGTCGCGATGCCGCCTGGATGGGTCAGATCTACGAGTTCTTGGGCCTGAGCGTCGGCTGCATCGTCCCGGGGCTGGACGAAGCGGCGCGCAAGCAGGCGTATGCCGCCGACGTCACCTACGGCACCAACAACGAGTTCGGCTTCGACTACCTGCGCGACAACATGAAGTTCGCGCGCGACGCCATGGTCCAGCGCGGCTTCAACTTCGGCATCGTCGACGAGGTCGACAGCATCCTGATCGACGAGGCGCGCACGCCGCTGATCATCTCGGGGCCGGCCGAGGACAGCTCGGAGCTCTATCGCACGGTCGACGGCCTGATCCCGCGCCTGAGCGAGGACGATTACGAGAAGGACGAGAAGCAGCGGGCGGTGTCGCTGACCGAATCCGGCGCCGAGAAGATGCAGGCGTGGCTCGGCGAGGCGGGCCTGCTCAAGCACCCCGAGCTGTACGACATCGGCAACGTCACGCTGGTGCACCACGTCAACCAGGCCCTGCGCGCGCACCGGCTGTTCGCGCGCGACGTCGACTATCTGGTGCGCAACAACAAGGTCGTGATCGTCGACGAGTTCACCGGTCGCATGATGGAGGGCCGGCGCTACTCGGACGGTCTGCACCAAGCGCTGGAAGCCAAGGAGACGGTGACGATCCAGGCCGAGAACCAGACGCTCGCCTCGATCACCTTCCAGAACTACTTCCGTCTCTATCCCAAGCTCGCCGGCATGACCGGCACGGCCGCGACCGAGGCCTCCGAGTTCGCCGAGATCTACGGGCTCGAGGTCGCCGAGATCCCGACCCACATGCCGATGATCCGCGGGGATGAGGACGACGAGGTCTATCGGACCGCGAACGAGAAAAACAAGGCGATCGTCGCCAGCATCGCCGATGCCCACGCGCGCGGTCAGCCGATGCTGGTCGGCACGGTCAGCATCGAGAAGTCCGAGCACCTGTCTGGCCTGCTCAAGAAGGCGAAGATCCCGCACCACGTGTTGAACGCCCGCTACCACGAGCAGGAAGCCTCGATCATCGCCCAGGCGGGGCGGCTGGGCGGGGTCACCATCGCCACCAACATGGCCGGACGCGGCACCGACATTCAGCTCGGCGGCAACGCCGAGATGCGCAAGCTCCAGGAGGCGGCCGCGGTCGAGGACGCGGCCGAGCGGGCCGCGGGCGCGGCGCGGATCGACCAGGAGGTGGCTGCCGAGAAGGACGCGGTGATCGCCGCGGGCGGGCTGTACGTGCTCGGCACCGAGCGTCACGAGTCGCGCCGCATCGACAACCAGCTGCGCGGCCGCTCTGGACGCCAGGGCGACCCGGGCCGCTCCAAGTTCTACCTCTCGCTCGAGGACGACCTGATGCGGATCTTCGGCTCCGAGCGCATGGACAGCATGCTCGGCAAGCTGGGGCTGCAGGAGGACGAGGCGATCGTCCACCCGTGGATCAACAAGGCGCTCGAGAAGGCGCAGCAGAAGGTCGAGGCGCGCAACTTCGAGATTCGCAAGAATCTGCTGAAGTTCGACGACGTCATGAACGACCAGCGCAAGGTGATCTACGAGCAGCGCCACGAGCTGATCGAGGCCAAGGAGGTCGCCGACACCATCCACGACATGCGCCATCAGGTGATCGAGGACCTGGTCGCGCAGTGCATCCCGGAAAAGGCCTATCCCGAGCAGTGGGACACCGAGACGCTGGCCCGCGACAGCGGGCGGTTGCTCGCCCTCGACCTGCCGATCGCCGAGTGGGCCCAGGAGGAAGGCATTGCCGAGACCGAGATCACGGAGCGGCTGATCGCCGAGTCGGACCGCAAGATGGCGCAGAAGGTGGCCACCTACGGACCCGAGCTGATCCGCATGGCCGAGAAGAGCCTGCTCCTGCAGATCCTCGATCACCTTTGGAAGGAGCACCTGTTGAACCTCGACCATCTCCGTCAGGGCATCCACCTGCGCGGCTATGGTCAGCGCGACCCTCTGAACGAGTACAAGAAGGAGGCGTTCGCCCTGTTCGAGGGCATGCTCACCAACCTGCGCCAGACCGTCACCCAGGTGATCACCCATCTGGAGATCCGCGCGCAGCCGCAGCAGGTGGCCGCGGCCG
>JBOHKK010000352.1:0-6325 GCA_050729115.1 Geminicoccaceae bacterium
AGCCAACCCCGCGCGCTGGGGCGCGCGGCCGACCAGCCAACCCCGCGCGCGATACCGACCGCGAAGATCAGGACTTCGCAGGATCGGGATCATTCGGTGCGGGGCGGTTCGCCTGCCGGCTCGGTCTCTTCGACGGGGCGATCGGTACCCTCGGTGGTGGCCGCGGGTTCCGGCGGCGGGTCGACCGCCTCGCCGGTCCCGCCCGTGGCCTCCCTCGCCTCGTCGGCGACATCGTCGGCGGCCTTTCCGATGCCCTCGGCCGCCTCTTCCGTCCCGCGCAGGACCAACCCGGTCACGTTCGCGACCCCGGTCCGTATCTCCTCCGGCAGGTTCGGGTTGTAGGCCACGGCGAGCACCCCCACGACCAATCCAATTACCAGACCCAAAAGGAACTTACCCATCGGTTGCTGCTCCTGTGCCCAGCGTCGGCCCCGACGCTGCTTCGAGCCCCGCGCCGCGCCGCCGCCTCAACCGCCTACGATCTCGCCCGCATTGGGCACCTGGCCGGTCATGCAGACGGCGTCGTCCGAAGCCAGGAAGATATAGCACGGCGCGATCTCGTCCGGCTCGGGCGGGCGCCCGAGGAAGCTGCCCTCCCCGAACTGCTCGACCTGCTCGGCCGCAAAGGACGCCGGGATCAAAGGCGTCCAGACCGGACCCGGCGCGACCGCGTTGACCCGGATCCTGCGCTCCTTGAGGTTGCCGGCAAGCGAGCGCGTGAACGCGACGATCGCGCCTTTGGTCGAGGCGTAGTCGATCAGATGGGGGCTGCCCCGATAGGCGGTCACCGACGTCGAGTTGATGATTGCAGCACCGGCCTCGAGGTGTGCCAGCGCCGCCTTGGTCATGTGAAACATGGCGAAGACGTTGGTGCGGAAGGTGCGCTCCAACTGCGCCGTGCCAATGTCCTCCGGCCGGTCCTGCGGATGCTGCTCGGCCGCATTGTTGACCAGGAGGTCGAGGCGGCCGAACGTCGCCACGGTGCGGGCGACGGCGTCCCGACAGAAGCTTTCGTCGCCGATATCGCCCGCGAGCGCGATGCCGCGGCGGCCCTGTTCCTCGATCAGCGCCTTGGTCGAGGTGGCATCCTCGTGCTCGTCGAGATAGGCGATGGCGACGTCGGCGCCTTCCTTGGCGAAGCCGATCGCGACCGCCCGTCCGATGCCGCTGTCGCCGCCGGTGATCAGCGCGGCTTTGGCTTCGAGCTTGCCGGCGGCGCGGTAGTCCCGCATCTCCGAGCGTGGTTCGGGGACCATCTCGGCACGCCGACCGGGCTGGCGATCCTGTTCCTGCGCGGGGTGATGCGAAGACTGCCCTCCTGACATTGGCGTAGGTCCTGATCCCGGGTTGAGCGTGGCAGCGCGATCCGGATCGCGGGTGCCGTGCGATTGCCCGGGGATAACGAGCGGGGGATCGAAGTGGTTCACGGGCTCGCCTCCGGGCGGGCACGCACCGCTATTGCGCCAGATGGCGTCTTCAGCAGTTCTCGGATCTGTGCCGGCGCGCACCGTGGCGCGCGCGGCGACGCCGCCCTCTCGGTGTGACAGTGCCGCTGTTGCCGTTGCGCCACGAGCCATGTAGTTTCGCGTCAACCAACGCGGACCAGGGAAAAACCACGATGGACATGACCGGCGAGTACCGTATCCCGGCGTCGCGCGACCAGGTCTGGGCGGCATTGAACGACCCGGACACGCTCAAGGCCTCGTTGCCCGGGTGCGAAACCCTCGAGAAGATTTCCGATCGGGAATTCGCCGCCACGGTGGTCGCCAAGGTCGGCCCGGTCAAAGCCAAGTTCAATGGCAACGTCACCCTGTCCAACCTCAACCCTCCCGAAAGCTACACGATCTCCGGCGAGGGCAAGGGCGGTGCGGCCGGTTTTGCCAAGGGCGGCGCCGACATCAGGCTGGCCGAGGAAGGCGACGTCACGATTCTCACCTACGCCGCCAAGGCGGATGTCGGCGGCAAGCTGGCGCAGTTGGGCTCGCGCCTGATCGACGGCACCGCCAGGAAGATGGCCGACGAGTTCTTCAACAACTTCAGCCGACAGGTCGCGGCGCCCGCGCCGGCGCCGGAAGTGCCGGCGGAGCCGCTGCCGGCCCCCGAGCCGACCGCGCCGCCCGAGAGCCTGCTGCAGAACAAGTTCGTGTGGGCCGCCGCGGCGATCATCGTGCTGATGATCCTCGTGCTCCTGTTCCGCTGAGCGCGGCGCTCGCGCCGGGTCGCTCAAGCCGGTCAGGAAACGGGGTCAGACCCCTTTTCTCCGGTCGCCTGAGGAAACGGGGTCAGACCCCTTTTCTGCGGCCGCCGGCGCAACGTCATCGCGAGGGCAAAAGCGCCCGTGGCGATCCAGGAGCGGCATCCGGATTGTGGCCGCAAGCCCTTCTGGAGTGTGGCTCACGGCTTGTCGAAGGTCATGATCTTCGACATGTGCGCGCGCTCGGCGCTCCTCGGCTGCAGGCCGACCTCGGCGAACAGCGCGCGCAGGTCGTGGCGGACGTAATCGGCGAAGTACGGCTCGTGATAGGCGAGCGGGAACAGCTCGAGCAGGCCGTCGAACGCCGGCTCGTCGCCCTGCTGGAACGAGTCGACGAACACCAGCCGGCCGCCCGGGCGGAGCACGCGGGCGAACTCGGCGGCAGCACGCGCGCGCACCGGGTGCGGCAGCTCGTGGAACAGATAGACAGAAGTGACGAGATCGAAGCTCGCATCGGCAAACGGCAGCGCCTCGGCGGCGCCCTGCGTCAGCTCGACCCAGGACCAGGCGCGAAGCTCCCGGCGCGCCCGGCGCAGGTACGCTTCGCTGAGATCGAGGCCGACCACCGGCAGGCGCGGGTAGTTCTGCTTGATGAGCCCGAGGAACCGGCCGGTGCCGCACGCGACGTCCAACAGCCGCTGCGCACGGATGCGCCGGCCGCGCAGATGCTCGGCGATCGGCACCAGCGCCTGGCGGCGCATGGCATCGGCGCCGCCCTTGAACAGGACCTCGACCTGGAAGTCGTACACCGCGGCCGAATGGTCGCTGAGATAGCCGTCGGTCTGGAAGTGGAAGTTCTGGGCGTAGTAGTCGGGATAGCGCGCCGCCCGGCCGGCGGCGGCGGCGCGCACCTCGTCGTGGATCCGCTCGCGCCGGCGCCGGTCGATCCGGCCGAGATCGGAGAGGAAGGCGAGGCTTTGCCGGACCGCCGCGAGCGGGCTGCCGGTCATGTCGCGCGGCAGACGATACAGGCCGGCTTCGATGTTGGCCCGATCGCGCCGGAACAGCGCGAGGAGATCGGCCATCATCTGCTGGCGCGTGGGCATGGCTGCCGTGATCTCGGGCGGCTCCAGGATCGGCGGCGCGAGCCGCCCGGCCAGCTCGGCGTGCGCGTAGAACCAGGCGACGCGGGTGGCCTGGCCGAGATCGTAGGCGAAGCGCTCGAATCGGTTCATGGGCAAGATCCCCTGGCTCCGACGCCCAAGACATGGCCCGCGCGCCGGCGCCTGACCAGTCGCCGGGCTCGCCGCGAGACGTCGAAGGCCGTAGGTTCGCAGCATGCCGCTTCCCGTGGTTCACCATCCGGCCTACGTGGCGCCGCTGCCGCCCGGCCACCGCTTCCCCATGGCCAAGTTCGGCCGCCTGATGGCGTATCTCTTGGAAGAGCGCGTGGTCCTGCCGGCGCAGGTCCGCATCCCGGCGCTGGCGGCGCCCGAGTGGCTGGCCCTCGCACACGGCACCGCGTACGTGGCGGCCGTGCTGACCCAGACCCTGGACGAGGCCGCAGTCCGCCGGATTGGCCTGCCGATCACGCCGGAAGTGGCCAGGCGGACGCGCGCCGCCTGCGCCGGCACCGTGCTCACGGCGCGCCTCGCCCTCGAGCACGGCCTCGCGTGCAATACCGCGGGCGGCAGCCATCACGCGTTCCATGGCCACGGCTCGGGCTTTTGCGTCTTCAACGACGTCGCCGTGGCCGCGCGCGTGCTGCTGGCGGAAGGCGCGGTCGCGCGCGTGCTGGTGGTCGACCTCGACGTCCACCAGGGCGACGGCAGCGCGGCGATGTTCGAGGGCGATCCGCGCGTGTTCACCTTCTCGATGCACTGCCGGACCAATTTTCCCTTGCGCAAGCAGAGGAGCGACCTCGACCTCGCGCTCGATGCCGGCCTCGAGGATGACGCCTATCTCCGCCTGCTCGCCGCGCATCTGCCGGGACTGCTCGAGGACGTCCGCCCGGATCTCGTGTTCTACAACGCCGGGGTCGATCCGCACGCCCTCGACCGGCTCGGCCGCCTCGCGCTCACCGCGCAAGGCCTCTGGCGGCGCGAGCGCCTCGTGCTCGCGAGCTGCCTCGAGGCCGGGGTGCCGGTCGCGGCCGTGGTCGGCGGCGGTTATGCCGCGGATCTCGACCAGCTGTCCCGGCTGCATGCGATCCTGCCGCGGGTCGCGAGCGAGCTGTTCGCCCGTGTATGAGTCCGCGCCGATCAATCCTCGTCCGACGGGTGCCGCCAGTGATCGGCATGGGTCCGGTCGGCCTCGTGCGCGCGGTCGTCGTAGCCGCGCCGCTCGCTGAAGAACATCAGCGCCATCAGCCCGGCGCCGAGACCGAAGGTGAGCACGGCCCCAAGCCCGAGAGCGATCAGGCCGTGCACCCCGATCTCGACCTCCCCGAGCTCCTGCCAGGCCCAATAGGCGAAGCCTGCGCACACCAGGAGGAAGCCCACGAGAATCACCGCGACGATCGCGCTTCGCATGTCTCGCTCTCCGTCTGGTGCCTCGCCGCCACATCCAGAGGATCCAGGAGCCCCGGCTGGTAGCGCTCGGGCGTTGAGCCAAAATTTACCTCGTACCGACGAGATAAGGACAGCCAGCCGGCCGGCCAGCCCCAGCGTGCTCGGACTGCCGGCAGGCGCCGCCGAGGAGTCATCAGGAAATTGCCGCATGACGAGGCCCCGCCCCTGGCCGCCCGGCCGAACCGAATGCGTCGGAGCCGCGCAGTATTCGGACTGGCGGCGTTGGCTCCAGGTCGAAGAGTTCAACGGCGCGATCCGTCGGCTGCCGGGCAGTCTGCTCGTTCGGCTCGGCGACTTCCGGCGCAAGGCTCGTTGCCAGGCGTCGAAAGGGGCGGGGGCGGAGGTCCGTTTTGACTAGACCATTTTCCCCTTGGGTGGACCCGCGGCCCCGGCCCGCTCCTTCTCTCAACCAACCAGCGATGGTACCCTTGGGGTGGTTGGGAGGGGGAGCGGGCTGGTGCGAGCTGATCGAAAAATGCGCTAGGCTGCACGTGGGCTGCCTCGCCCTGATCATCGCCGGCCTCTTGCCGCTGACCGCCGCAATCCATCCGATTCCCGCGCCGCCGGCGGTCTCCGTGATGGACTGGGCGCAGTTGCTGAGCGGACGCCAGCGCAGCGCCATCGCCGACTACCGCGACCGGCTGCGCCGTGACCACGACATCGATTTTCGCCTGGTCACCGCGCGGGCGGCAGGCGACGTCAACTGGGCGAGCCACGAGGCCTTCGCCGCGCTCGGGGTGGGTGACCGGAGCGACAGTGGCCGCGGTCTCCTGCTGGTGGTCGATCCCGGCGCCGATCGCATCCGACTCGAAGTGGCGGCGGCGCTCGAGGGCGTGCTCACCGACACCTTCGTCGCCTATGTCGAGCAGCGCCAGATGGTGCCGTTCTTTCGCGAGGGCCGCGTCGGCGACGGCATCCTGGCGGCGACCGAGCTGATCTTCTCCCGGGCCGAGCAGGCGACCGCGGGCCAGGCGTTCGACCCGAGAGCCAGCGCGCTCTTCGGCTTCAACGGCGAGGCGAGCCAGCCTGCGGCCGGTCCGGGCGCCGCTCCGGCAGAGGACGATCCGGCTGCCGTCCGCTTCGACGATCGCTAGGGCATTTTCGGTTCAGTTGAGATCGGCGCCAGCCCGCTCCCCCTCCCGGCCACCCACAGCGTACCACTGGATTGGGTGGCCGGGAGGGGGCGTGGGCTGGGTCCGCCCAAAGGAAGAACGCGCTAGTGCAGCATCCGAATGGACGAGATCGCCAACGGCGATCGTCGTCCGGATAAAGCTGCTCTAATCATTTGAAATAGAGCAATTTTTCCCCGATGAGCGGAAGCTGTCGCGATCCGAGGCGAGTCCACCTCATCGGGAATTGCTCTAGTGCAGCGACGCAAACGGAACGTACCTTTGTTGGTCATGCCCGGACTCGATCCGGGCATCCACCCGCAAGGCTCCAGAGTGGATTGCCGGGTCAAGGCCGGCAATGACGAGGGAATCAAGCGAATGCGTCAGTGCCCTAGCGCATTTTTCGATCAGCTCGCACCAGCCCGCTCCCCCTCCCCACCCCCCGCCGATGG
>JBOHKK010000353.1:0-6296 GCA_050729115.1 Geminicoccaceae bacterium
CCACCCACCAATGGTACCCTCGGGGTGGTTGGGAGGGGGAGCGGGCTGGCGCCGATCTCAACTGAACCGAAAATGCCCTAGGCGGCGTCGCGCACGCTGATCTCGAGCCGCTTGCCGAGCTTGGCGAGCGCCGCCTCGATCTGGCCGATGTGCGAGCGATGCCTGTAGGCGAGCAGCCGACGCACCGCGCGCTCGTCGACCCCGAGCATGCGCGCGAGCGCGACCCGCGTCGTGCCCGTCTCGCACATCCGCCGATACAGCTCCAGCTTAGCGGCCACCAGGGCGGGCAACGTCACAATGTGCTCGCCGGCATGCGCTGAAGATGGCCTTGGGAATGTCCAACCAGCCTCGATGTAGCCATCGAGCGCCACGGTCAGAGCATCCGCCGCATTGCGTAAGGCGTCCTCGACGGCCCGCCCCTGAGTGATCGCTTCAGGGATGTCCCGGAAGGTGACGACGAAGCCGCCGTCGTCTTCGTCGGGCGTCAAAGTTGCAGCGTAGACTAACATGCACTTTGCCCTCAGAGATCGCCCGCTCTGATCCCGAGCTGTTTGCACATTGCGTGCAGTATCCCCTTTCCCAGTTCGCCCGAACCCGGGAGCGTGGTCCACCGAGAATCGAGATAGAGCCGAATGTGGTCCCCCTTCCCTCGGTCCTCCAGCAAGCGCACGATTAGGCCACGCTTTCGAGCAAGCCGACGAACGCGCCGGATGAATTCCTTGCCAGTCACGGCTCAATATCGGACATAGGTGTCCGAATTTCAAGTCGGATGCTCACACTCGCGCCAGCGCCCAGCCGCGCTTGGCATAGTCGACGCTGAGGCGACCGACCTGCTCGGCGTCGGCCCCGGCCGCGGTGCCGATCTGGGCGCGCCGCGCGATGCCTTCAAAGATCACCGCGAAGCGGAAGCAGGCGAAGGCCAGATGGAACGGCGTGATGCCCTCGGACCGGCCGGTGCGGGCGCAGTACCGGGCGACGTAGGCGTCCCGCGAGGGAATGCCCAGCGCGGCATGGTCGACGTCCTCGATGCCGTAGTACATGGCGCGGGACGAGTGCCAGAGCAGGCAGTTGTAGGCGAGATCGGCGAGCGGGTGGCCAAGGGTCGAGAGCTCCCAGTCGAGGAGTGCGATCACGCGCGGCTCGCGCGGATGGAACATGAGATTGCCGAGCCGGAAGTCGCCGTGGACGATGGTGGTCTCGTCGTCGGGGGGAACGTGCGCCGGCAGCCATTCGACCAGAAGGTCCAGCTCCGGGATCTCGCGGGTCCTGGACGCGTGCCAGGCGCGCGTCCAGCGGGCGATCTGGCGGGCGAAATAGTTGCCGGGCTTGCCGAAGCCCTCGAGACCCACCGCCCGCCAGTCGACCTGGTGGAGGCGGGCGAGCACGTCGTTCATGGCATCGTACATCGCGGCGCGCGCGGCGGGCGTGGCGTTGGGAATCGCGGAATCGTGCACCACCCGGCCGTCGAGGGCCGCCATGACGTAGAACAGCGTGCCGATGACGGCGCGGTCCTCGCACAGATGCAGCATCCTCGGCACCGGCACGTCGGTCGCCGCGAGCGCGCTCTGTACCCGGAACTCGCGATCGACCGCATGCGCCGAGGGCAGGAGCTCCCCCGCGGGCTGCTTGCGCAGAATCACGTCGCCCGAGGCGAACCGCAGGCGATAGGTCGGGTTGGACTGGCCGCCGCTGATCCGCAGGACGCGCATCGGCCCCTCGAGCTCGGGCAGCCGCGCCTTCAGGTAGCCCTCGAGCCGCTTCGGTTCGAAATCCGGAGCAGGCGCGGCCATGGCGCTCGCCTCAAGCCACCGGCGTGAGCAGCGGCCGGCCGGCGAAATGCGCTTCCAGGTTGTCAAGCACGAGGCGCCCCATCGCCGCCCGGGTCTCTTCGCTGGCGCTGCCCTGGTGCGGCTGCAGCACCACGTTGTCGAGGCCGAGCAGGGCCTCGGGCACCCGCGGCTCGCGCGCGAACACATCCAGGCCAGCGGCGCCCAGCCGGCCGCCGACAAGCGCTTCGACCAACGCCGGCTCGTCGACCACCGAGCCGCGCGACACGTTGATCAGCCAGCCGTCCGGACCGACCGCCTCGATCACCTCGCGGCCGATCAGGCCGGCGGTCTCGGGCCCGCCCTTGCAGGTGAGCATGAGGCAGTCGACGGCGCGGGCCATCGCCACCAGATCGTCGTAGTAGCGCCAGGCCACGTCATCCTTGCGCCGCGGCCCGCCATAGCAGATCTCCATCCCGAACGCTGCGGCCAACTGGGCGACCCTGCGGCCGATCCGGCCGAGGCCGACGATGCCGAGGCGGCGGCCGGCGAGCGAGCTCGCGAGCGCCGGATCGCCCTCCTTCGGCCAGCGGCCCGCGCGCACGAAGCGGTCGTTGAAGGGAATCCGCCGGGCCACCGCCAGCAACAGCGCCAGCGCCAGCTCGGCGACGCCTTCGGTCAGCACCTCCGGGGTGTTGGTCACGCGCACGCCGCGCGCCCTGGCGGTGGCCCGATCGACCGCATCGACCCCGACCCCGAACACGCCGATGATCTCGAGCGCCGGCAACGCCTCGATCAGGTCGCCCTTCATTCCGACGATGCCGTTGGTGACCGCCGCGCGCACCCGCGGCGCCACGTCGCCGATCAGCCGGTCGCGATCGTCCCCCTCCCACAAGCGATGCAACACATAGTCCCGGTCCAGACGGGCGGTCGTCCCGGGATGGACATCGATCAGCTCGACGACTTCCGGCCTGGTCATGACGGCTCCCTGTGGGCTGGCGTCCGGTCGCGCGCGGCACGCTGGAGCAAGATCTCCCAGGAGCGCCGCCCCGCGTCAACACCCGGAGCCGCCGCGGCTCACAGTCGTGGCCGCCCCGCGGTAGTTGGGGTGGCCCGCAGGCGACCCGACGATCACGTCCGCCGCGGGCGAGGGTCGGATTGCGCGGCGCGCCATTCGACCTGCGGTTCTGACCGCCGCCGCTGGTCCAAGGAGCCCGGTCGCAAAAGGTGTCACTGGAGTACTCGCGAGGCCTCTCGCTAGCGTACCCAGAGCCTGGCATAAAGCGGGCGCCAAGGATGACCAGGGCAGGGGTGAAGACCGGTGCCGTATGCGGTGGAATTGCGCTTCGACGAGGACCTGGCGCGGCGGGTGCGCGCGCTCTGGCGGGCGCTCGTGGAAATCGGGGCGGGCAGCTTCGGGCCGGGCGGGGAGCCGGTGCCGCATTTGAGCCTCGCGGTGTACGACGACGAGGACGAGGTCGACGAGGCGGCCGCGAGCCGTCTGGTCGCAGAGCTGGCCGCGCGCGGCGCCCGCAGCGAGATCGCCTTCGCGAGCTTCGGCGTGTTCCCGACCGAGGAGAACGTGCTGTTCCTCGCCCCCGTGGTCACGCCGGCGCTGCTCGACCTTCATGCCGCCTATCACGCCATGGCGGCGAGTCTAGGGGCGACCTGCCGCCCCTACTACCTGCCGGGCCGCTGGGTGCCCCACTGCACGCTCTCGATGCTCGGCCCGCTCGCGGCCATCCAGGACGGCCTCGGCCACCTCGCCGCGAGCTGGACGCCGCTTCGCGGCACGCTGCGCGCGGTGGCGCTGATCAAGGTGCCGCCGCTGGTCACGATCGCGGAGCGGCCCCTCATGGCTAAGGCCGAGCGCCCCTGATCCTGCCGTTGGTCGATCCGGCGCCGGCGATCGGCGGCTGCTCGAATCCGGCGAGCGCCCCTGCAGCCGATCTCCGCCTGTTCGGACAGGTGGGGCGCGTCAGTGCCAGCAACCATAAGTTCGGGCTCCATACCGCCCGGTCATCGCGAGACCGCGAAGCGGTCGCGGCGATCCAGACAAGTTCGCATTACCTGGATTGCTTCGCTCCCTTCGGGCGCTCGCAATGACGAGACACTCATGGCTCAATTTCCTGCGATGGTCGGTAGTCAGTCCGTGGAGATCACCGCGATGCGAAAGAAGCTTGCGCAGGGATACGGAGATACCGCCCAAGGTGGACGCCGGCTCACAGGTTGGCGCCGCGCAACAGCTCGCACACCTTCGCCGTGACGGCGGCGGTGGTGGCGCTGCCGCCGAGATCGGGGGTCAGCGTATCGCCGGCGGCGAGCGTGCGCTCGATCGCGCCCATGAGGCGGGCGGCGGCGTTCCGCTCGCCCAGGTGCTCGAGCATCAGCACGGCGCTCCAGAAGCTCGCGATCGGATTGGCGATGCCCTGGCCGGTGATGTCGAAGGCGGAGCCGTGGATCGGCTCGAACATCGAGGGATGGCGCCGCTCGGGGTCCAGGTTCGCGGTCGGGCCGAGGCCGAGCGAGCCGGAGAGCGCGCTCGCGAGGTCGGACAGGATGTCGGCGTGCAGGTTGGTCGCGACGATCACGTCCAAGGTCCCGGGCTTCAGCACCATGCGCGTGGTCATGGCATCGACCAGCTCCTTGTCGGTCGCCACGTCCGGGAACTCGCGCGCCAGCCCGGCGAAGGTCTCGTCCCACAGCACCATGCCGTGGCGCTGGGCGTTCGACTTGGTGACCAGGGTGAGCCGCTGCTTCGGGCGCGAGCGCGCGAGCTCGAAGGCAAAGCGCATGATCCGCTCGCACCCGGCGCGCGTGAAGATCGCGAGCTCGGTCCCGACCTCCTCGGGCAGGCCGCGATGCACCCGCCCGCCGGCGCCGGCGTACTCGCCTTCGGTGTTCTCGCGCACCACCACCCAGTCGAGGTCGCCCGGCTGCACGCCGCGCAGCGGGCTCGTCACCCCGGGCAAGAGGCGCGCCGGGCGGACGTTGGCGTACTGATCGAAGCCCTGGCAGATGGCGAGGCGCAGGCCCCAGAGCGTGACGTCGTCCGGGATGTCCGGCGCGCCGACGGCGCCGAAGTAGATGGCATCGAAGCCGCGCAGCCGATCGAGGCCGTCCGCGGGCATCATCCGGCCGTGCCGGCGGTAGTGATCCGAGCCCCAGTCGAAGGACGCGACCTCGAGACGCAGCTCGGGCTCGCGCGCCTGCAAGGTCTCCAGCACCTCGAGCCCGGCGGCGATCACCTCCTGGCCGATGCCGTCCCCCGGAATCGCCGCGATGCGATGCACTGCCACCTGGAGCCTCCCTCCTTCGGTCCGCGACCCGTCGCCTGGTTATCGGCGCGTCGCCCGGCGATGACCAGACCTCACGCGACCTGCTCGGGCGAGGCGACGGCCCCCGGCTGGATCTTCCCGTGGCGCGGCGCTCGTCGGCGAACCGCGCTGCCGTCGAACGTCACGGGATGTTCACCGGCTGAGCAGCATCCTGGACCAGCCCGGGCCTGGCGCGCGGCGGAACTCTTGCGCATGGCTCCGCATTGGTTCATGGATCGGCGCGCTTGAAGCGAAGGGCAAGACGGTTGCAGCCGCGGCGCGTGCCCGGCTCGTCGTGAGGCGCGTCGCGGGAGGGTGGTCTGCGCAAGTCCAAGGGGTGGCACCAGATCGCGACGGCCGGCTGGCGCGTGCTCGCGCTCGCCTACGCGGTGCTGGTCGCGTGCTTCACGGTGCTGCCCTCGCGCCTGAACAGCCGGTTGCTCATGATCGACATCGACGGGCTGGTGAATCCGCGCCTGGTCGGCAGGTTGGCGGTCCTCGGCGCGGCGCTCGCGGCGCTGATGCTCGCCGCGAGCGCCTGGCGGCGCCGGCGCGTCTGGATGCCGCGCCTCTCCTGGCCGCTGCTCGCTTGGCTGGCACTCTGCCTGATCGGGCTGGCGATGCTCGTGCTGATCAGTCAGCCGCCGTGGTTTCTGGCGCAGCATGGTCTCGGGGAGGTGGCCTGGATTCCAAGGGATTTCGACGCCCGTCACAGCATGTTCTATGTCGGGTTCGCCGTCGTCGTTGCCTTAGCCTGGCGCGATCGGGTGAGCCTGCCGGCGCTTGGGGGCGTGTTGATGGCGTACGGCAGCCTTCTCGAGCTCGCGCAGGAATTCGTGCCGACGCGCATCTTTCTGCTCAAGGACCTCGTCTCCAACGGCGCGGGCATTCTGTTGGGGCTGGGCTGGGTGTATCTGTACGATGCCCTCTTTGGCGAGCAACGGACCCGTCGTTCGAGACCGGCGCAGCGCGGCGCCTTCACGGGAGAGCGGGCGGGCGCGGCGCTCGTGCGAGCATGCAGCCGCGCGGACCATGAATCGGGCCGGCGGTGAGGTATGGCGTTGGATCGGCTGAGCGCGTACCGGCGCGCCCTGGCCCTCCTGCTCGCCGGCCTGGCGGTCGCCGGCGTGCCGCCTGCGGCTCATGCCGCGGTCGAGCGCATCGAGGTGATCGAGCGCGCGCCGTTCGCCGGCGGCGCCACCTTCGGCGCGGT
>JBOHKK010000354.1:0-6279 GCA_050729115.1 Geminicoccaceae bacterium
CTCGTCGGAGGTCGCGAGCTCGCCGACCACGGTCCCGGTATCCGCGCCCGCGGCCTCGTCGAAGGCGACCAGCGGCGCCCCGACCTTGACGATGTCGCCGGCGGCGCCGAACAGCTCGGCGACCCGGCCGGCACGCGGCGAGGGCACCTCGACCACCGCCTTGTCGGTCTCCACCGAGACCAGCGGCTGGTCGGCGACCACCTGATCGCCCGGGCCGACGTGCCAGTCGACGATCTCGGCCTCCTGCAGGCCTTCGCCGAGGTCGGGGAGGTTGAACGTCTTCATGGGCTCTGATCCCAAAAATTGCGACGGCGTAGGCCGTGGACGCTGGGTTCGTTTGGATTTCGCATCCGCTCAACCCCGACACGCGGCGCATCGCCGGGTTCGTTTGGCTTCGACGTCCCGCTCAGCCCGACGCGCGGCCCGTTGCCGGGTTCGTTCGGTCGCGGCATCCCGCTCAGCCCGACGCGCGGCCGTTGCCGGGTTCGTTCGGTCGCGGCACCGGGTGTCATGCGAACGCGAGCACGCGGCGCGCCGCCGCCAGGATGCGCGCCTCGCCCGGCATGTAGCGATGCTCGAGCTTGGGCAAGGGCATGATCGTGTCGTAGCCGGTGACCCGCTCGAGCGGCGCCTGCAGCGACAACAGGCCCTTCTCGGCGATGCGCGCGGCGATCTCGGCGCCGAAGCCGCCGGTGAGCGCGGCCTCGTGCACGATCACGCAGCGCCCGGTCTTCTCGACCGAGCCGAGGATCGTCTCGAAGTCGAGCGGCTTCAGGGTCGCGACGTCGATCACCTCGGCCGATACCGCCTCCGCCGCGAGGACCTCGGCGGCGGCGAGCGTCTCCTTGACCATGGCGCCCCAGGTGATCAGCGTGAGGTCGCGGCCCTCGCGCAGGACGAAGCAGGTGTCCAGCGGCAGGCCCTCGCCGTCGTCGGCGACCTCCTGGCGGATTGCGCGATAGATGCGCGCCGGCTCGAGGAACACCACCGGGTCCGGGTCGCGGATCGCGGCAAGCAGCAGGCCGTAGGCGCGCTGCGGCGAGGACGGGATGACCACGCGCAGCCCCGGCATGTGCGCGAACATCGCCTCGTTGCTCTCGCCGTGGTGCTCCGGGGCATGGATGCCGCCGCCGCACGGCGCGCGCAGGACCATCGGGCAGGACAGCCGGCCGCGGGTGCGATTGCGCAGGCGCGAGGCGTGGCTCACGATCTGATCGATCGTCGGGTAGATGAAGCCCGAGAACTGGATCTCGGCGACCGGCCGCAATCCCGCGGCCGCCATGCCGACCGCGACCCCGCCGATCGCGAGCTCGGCGAGCGGGGTGTCGAGCACCCGCTCGCGGCCGAAGCGCTCGAGCAGCCCCTGGGTGGCGCGAAAGACGCCGCCGTTGACGCCCACGTCCTCCCCGAGGACGACCACGGCGTCGTCCTCCTCCATGGCGCGCGCGAGCGCCATGGTCACCGCGCCCACCAACGTGGTCTCAGACATGGTCGTCTCCCTGGCTGGCCGCGGCTGCGGCGCGCTGCTCGGCCAGCGCGCGGGGCAGCTCGGCGTACAGGTAGTCGAACATCGCCTCGGGCGGCTGCGGGCGGGCCGCCAGGTAGCGCTCGACCGCCGCCTCGATCTCGCCGTTGATCGTCTCGATCAGCTGCTCCTCGTCGGCCTTGCTCCAGACGCCCGCCTCGGCGAGGAAGGTGCGCAGACGCGGGATCGGGTCGGCCGCCCAGCGCTCGCTCACCGCCTCGGCGCTGCGGTAGCGGCTGGCGTCGTCGGCCGTGGTGTGATCGGACAGCCGATAGGTCAGCGCCTCGACCACGCTCGCCCCGTCGCCCGCGCGCGCCCGCGCGATCGCCTGGCCGACCCCGTGGCGCACCGCGATCACGTCGTTGCCGTCCACCTGGACGCCCGGGATGCCGGCCGCGATCGCCTTTTGCGCCAGGGTCTCGGCCGCGGTCTGCACCGAGCGCGGCGCCGAGATCGCCCACTGGTTGTTGTTGACCACGAACACCGCCGGCACCCGCCAGGCGCCGGCGCAGTTGATCGCCTCGTAGAACGCGCCGTTCGAGGTGGCGCCGTCGCCGCAGACGCAGACCGCGACGCCCGGCTCGCGCCGCAGCTTCATCGCGTAGCCGACGCCGACCGCGTGCAGGCATTGGCTCGCGACCGGGACGCTCACCGGAAAGTCCCGCCGCGGCCCCGCGAAATCGCTGCCGCGCTCGTCGCCGCCCCAGTACAGCAGCAGCTCCTCGAGGCTCACGCCGCGGCACAGCTGCGCGCCGGTCTCGCGGTACGACGGCAGCAGCACGTCGTCGGCATCCATCGCGCTCGCCAGCCCGACCACCACCGCCTCCTGGCCGAGCGACGAGGCGAAGGTGCCGAGCCGCCCGGTGCGCTGCAGCGCGATCGCCTTGGCATCGAACCGGCGCGTCAGGACCATCGCGCGATACAGCGGGATCAGCGCCGCCGCGTCCTTGGCGAAGTCGGGCAGCGGGCCGGTCGCTCGACCCGACGGGTCGAGGAACTGACGGTACTCGATCGCGAACTCTGCCACCTTGGTCATGCGCTGCTCCCGTCAGCTGCAAGAAACCAGCCGGTCCGTCGTGCCTCTCCCGGTCGGCCCCGTGCTCGGGGTTTGTGCGATAGATGGTGCGCCGGCCCGATTCGCCAAGTTCTGGCGCGCCGATGCCCGTAAGATCGAGCATCTCGCGACCATCACCTACTTGCAGTTGACCGCAACGAGGTTAATGGACGGTAAACGGCCGCGCTCGATTCGCTGGTTCTGCGGCGCTCGATCCTGCCCTTTGGACGTCGGGGTCAGCTGGTGGCAGCGGCCCACGGATCGACCACCTCGACCCCAAGGGCGTTGAGATCAGCCACGTTGCGCGTCGCTACGATCAGGCCATGCGCCGCCGCCGTGGCGGCAATCAGGCTGTCACAATAGGGCCTGCTCACCGGTACATGCAGCAGCGCGCAGCGTTCGGCGACCCGTTCATCAACCCCAAGAATGCGGCCGGCAAACGTCGGCTTCACCACCTTCTCGTACCAAGCCAGCAACACATCGGCCGCGGCTGCGTCCTTGCGTGCCTCGAGCGCGATGCCGAGGCGCAGCTCCAAGAGCGTCACGACGCTCAAAAACAGGGCGTGAAGCTCGATCCCCGACTGCCACGCGGCCACCGCCTCGTGGCAGCGGCGACCCTTGCGCAGCTCGGACACCACGTTGGTATCGAGCAGCACCCGCACCGTCAGAGCTCGGCGCCCTGCGCGTGATCCTCGATGCGAGGCGCCTCGAACTCGATCGAGCCTGCCGGGTGTCGGCCCAACGCCTCGAGCGCCGATTGCGGCAGCGCCGCCTCGAGCGCCTGCCATCGCGCATGGCTCACCATCGCGACATCGGGCCTGCCGCGATTGGTGATGACGACGGTCGCGCCTGCGCGGGCCCTGTTCTTCGCGCCCAAAGGATCGGCCGCAAAATCCCTGGCGCCGATGCGCAGCTCAGACATTGGAGGGCCCAGTAAGTTACATGACTTCGCCTTGCAGCTGCGCAAGGCGATGGCGGCGGTCAACCGCGGGCTCGGCGCCGTCGGCGCGCCGGGTGCGCCCTCAAGGATGAGATCAACCCAACGCACGCAACCCGATGTCGTCGGGCACCCGGAGCTTCTGGTCGTTGGATAGTAGCACGTCGCAACCGACCGCGATGGCCGTAGCGACGTGGATGGCGTCCGGGAGCTTGACCCCGAGGTCGGCGCGATGGCGGGCCGCGCTTATGAGAATGGCCCGATCGATCGGAACGACGTTCAGGTGCTCGGAGCTTTGCAGCAGCTCCTCGTACACCGCGGCAACGTCGTGTCGCCTGGTCTCGAGGGGCTTGATCAACACCTCGGCGAGGGTGAGCTCGCTTGTGACCGCGGTCACGTGGCCGCTGTCGATGCTTCGAAACAGCTCGTCGATGAACCCCTGGTGCTCCGCGAACCCCTCGACGGCGTAGACGAACACGTTGGCGTCGAGGTCGACGACCTTGCCGGCGAGCGCGTCTACGCCTCCCATGCGTCGCGTTCTCGACGGATGTGCCGATCGACCTCCAGGGTCGAGCCGAACACGCCTCGACCCGCGCCGATGAAACTCGACAACGAGCGCTGTTCCGTCGCCGCGCCCGCGGTGATGACCACCGTCACCGGAGCATCGGGATCGCCAGGCACCGCCCATGACGCCGGCATGTCGCGAACCCGAAGCTTCTTGCGAATCACCTGCATCGCCATTTCCATGCGCGTTTTCATACGCTTGATCGTATCGCACTCACCGCCGTGGTGCAAATTGCGGTCAACCCTCCGGGTGGGGCGCTCTTTCTGCCTCCGGCCACGCGGCGAGCGTCCGCTCGGTGGCGGCGGTCAACCGCGGGAGCGGCGCCCTCGGGCTCGAGAAGCCTCCGGACAAGACCTTCGTCGGTCGGCCCGGAAAGGCCTCGACTTACTTCGGCCCCGAAGGGCCGACGGTGGCGAAGGCCGCGGTCAGAAAGCTCGTCCAACGTGCCGCCCGGCTTTACGAGCAAAGAGCCGGGGGAGCCCGAAGGCTCCCCGGCCCGGGAGGTACGCGCGACGATGGGCGCAGTGCGTCGCGGCGGGTCTGGTCTGGCGGGACGACGGGCCGGTGGGCCGCGACCCGGCCAGCGCCCGGGCCGACGGGCGTCGACACACCGCGCCAGCCTCCCGGGCGCGTCATTGCTGCAGGCAATATAGAGGGAGCCGCGGGTTGCACTGCAGCAGAATCGCCTCGAAGGTCCACTGAAAATTCGTCGCTCCCGTACTGCCCGTCACGCCGGGGACGTCCGTGCTCTCACTCGACCAAGCGGCGCAATCCCAGGACGCGAAAGAGCCGTCGGCAGCCGTGCCCGTCCACACCGAGACCACGGTGCCGAGGATGCCATCCTCGTGGCGATCGATGGGAGCATCTAACGACCCATCCGTCAAATCATCCCAACCATTGGCGACGATCGTGCCGTTGACCAGCCTGTAGGGGACCGTGGCGTGGGTGAGGCGGGACGCCGCCGACGCAGCAGATGTCGACAGCCATGCCTTGTAGGTGCCGGGCGCGGCCATGGAGACCAGCGACTCCGCGCGAGCCTGGCAAATCGCGTCCGCGCCGTCGAGGCCGCCGAGGTTGCCGGTGTGGGTCGTGCTGGTGACGAAGACCGTGCACGACCCTCCAGGGGTGTCGCAGGTGGCCTCCTGGACCGCGTAGCTGAAGTACGTCGCCCAGTTGCCGCGCTTGACGAAGCGGGTGCCCTTGCCCCAGGCGCTCTCCTCGCGCTTGCCGTCCTCGACCTCGGCATGGGCGGCGATGACCACGGTGTCGCCGGGGACCACCCCGCCGTCGATCTCGTCGAGCGGGATCTCGAACGCGGCCGTGCCGACGCAGTCGTGCTCGTCGCCGTAGGCGAAGTGGCCCGGGATCGGGTTGCCGGGCCTGTTCTGGGGAATGTTGGCATCCGGGTCGGCGGGCGGCTCGGGGATGGTCGCGACGTGCAGGTGGGTCTCGAGCAGGCACCAGGGGAACGTCGCCTCGTAAGTGACGGTCAAGGTGGTGTCGTCGTTGCACACCTTGACGTCGCCGGCGTCGATGGTCCGGCCCGCGATCAGATCGGTGCTGAACGGGTCATCGCAGGTGTGCGCCGCGGCGTCGCCCGGCCAGAGCGCCGGCAGCAAGGGCCAGGGCGAGCAGCCCGCCAAGCGCCGTACGCGAAGTCGTCATCAGGGTCGTCATGGTCGTTCCTCCTTCTTGCTGCGGTCGTCTCGGCCGCCCATCGGCGGTCAGGCCGTCTCTCTCGCGCAGGCGCTCCACGCCCCGGATCGGTCGCGGAACGCCTCCATGGTCGCGCGCGATTCGCGCTGCCGGAGCCATCTCACTCACCGGAGTGCGGCCAGGCGGCGAGCGCCCGCTCGGCGGCGGCGCCGATCGCGGGGTCGAGGTCGCGCGCGGCCCGCTCCAGGGTGCGCCGGGCCCGGTCGCCGCCGAGCCGGCCGAGCGCGCGGATCGCGTTGATGCGCACCTTGGGCTCGGGGTCCTGCCGCAGCGCCTGCGCGAGGACGTTGATCGCGCGCTCGCCTTCGGACCGGGCGAGCGTGTTCAGAGCCTGTGTCCGCAGATCGAGATGGTCGTCCGCGAGCGCGCGCTCGCGCAGCAGACGGCGGGCGTCGGGCCCCTCGAGCCGCGCGAGGGTGGCCACGGCCCGGCTGCGCGCGGTCGCGTCAGCGTTCGCAAACGCACGCGACGCGGTCTCGATC
>JBOHKK010000355.1:0-6257 GCA_050729115.1 Geminicoccaceae bacterium
GCGCCTCCTCGTGCCGCTCGACCGGCTCTGCGACCAGGTCGTCGCCACGCCGCCCGACGATCCGCACGCGCAGGCGATCGCCCGGCAGGGTCAGCGGCACGAGAACCCTGGCGCCGGCCCGCCGCGCCCGGGTTGCCGGCGATCCAGCCAGGCGCTACGTCAAGCGGCTGGCTTCCCCCGGAGAAGCTGATGGATGGAGGCGGCCGATGACGGGCTCGGCGCCGATCAAGGTCCTGGTGATCAGAGATCATCTCGCCAGGGCGGGTGGCACGAGCTATCTGCTGGAGACGCTGCCCAGTTCGAGCCGACGCGGGTGCGGCCGTCGCTGTGCGTGCTGCAGCCATGGGGTCCGGTGGCGCGCGACTTCGAAGCGGTCGGCATCCGACCGGCGTTCCTCGATCGGCGCGGGGGCGATCCGCGTCGTCTCCTCGACCTCATGCGTCTGGTGCGGGCGCAAGAACCCGATCTCCTGTTCCGGTCCGGCCCGAAAAGCAACCTGCCCGGCCGGCTGGTGGCGCGCTGGAGCGGGGTCCCGGCCGTGCTTCGCTTCAACAACATGCTGCCGGAGGCGGCAGGAATGGTGTTGGTTCAGCGTCGCCTCGCCTCCAGCACCGCCGCGGCGGTTGCGGTCTCGAACGCGGTGCAGCAGTGGGCAAGCCGCCAGTATGCGCTGCCGCCGGAGCTCATCCGCGTGGTCTACAGCGGCCGCGACTTCGACCGATTTGCTGCGCCCGCCCCCGATGCCCGCGCGCGCATTCGGCACGAATTCGCCATCGGCGAAGACGCCGCGCTGATCGGGCGGCTCGGCCGCGTCCTCGCGCGCCAGAAGGGCCAGGACCTGATGATCCGCCTCATGCCGGAGCTGCGGCAACGTCGACCCGACGCCGTCCTGCTGATCGTCGGGGACGGGCCGGATCTCGAGACCTGCCGACGGTCGGCGGCCGAGCTCGGTCTGAACGGCACCGTGGGGTTCGCCAAGCGCCGCGGCGACATCCCCGATCTCCTTGCGGCCGTCGATGTCGTGGTCGTGCCCTCGATCGTCGAGGAGGCCTTCGGCTTCGCCGCCCTCGAGGCCTCGGCGGCCGGCCGGCCGGTGGTCGCCTTCCGCAGCGGCGGTCTGGCAGAGGTCGTGGTCCATGGCGAGACCGGGCTGATCGTGCCCAAAGGCGATGGGGCTGGCCTTTGCGATGCGCTCGTCCGCATCCTGGACGATCCCGCTCTCGCCCGCCGCCTCGGCGAGCGCGGCCGCCGTCAACCCGCGGGTTTCACCGTGGCCCGGAACGTCCAAGGGCTGACCGAATTCTTTGAAGAGATCGTGCGGCAGGTCGCGACCCGGTCGTTGCCGTCACCAGGCGCCTCTGATGCCGGGCTCACAAGGTTCGTTCACCCGGCATCATCCTTCTCTTTGGGCGCGCGGCCGACCAGCCAACCCCGCGCCCGATACCGCCCGCGAAGATCAGGACTTCGCAGGGGGCTTGTTGAAGAACCCGGCAGGTTGTGTTTGTTGGTTCCGATCGGGCCGCTGCGACGGCTGCGAGCATCGGCTGCTGGTACGCCTGCCTTGTTCTCTCATTTGCCAAGCTCGCCGGGCCGGGCAAGCTTGGTGGGCCGGGCAAGCTTGGTGGGGACGGGAGCCCGTGCCCAACTGGGGTGAATGGGGCCCTGAAGTCGTAAGAGCTACCGGACGGCGACGCGCGGTCCCGGCATCGGCTCGCCGGGATCCAGAATCACCAGCTCGACGCGCCGGTTCTGCTGCCGGCCCGCCGTGGTGTCGTTGGTCGCCACCGGCAGCTGCTCGCCGTAGCCGCGGGAGCTGATCCGGCGCGGATCGACGCCCTGGCTGATCAGGAAATCCTCGACGGCATTGGCCCGGCGTTGCGACAGCGCGAGGTTGTAGGTGTCGGACGCGGTGCTGTCGGTATGGCCTTCGACCAGCAGGTTGCGATCAGGGTGGTTGCGCAGGAAATCGGCGACGCGGGCGAGCTGCTGCGTCCCCCCGGGCTTGAGTTCCGCCCGGTCGACATCGAACAGGATGTCTTCGCCAATCGTGACGACCAGGCCGCGGTCGGTCCGTTCCGCCTGCAGCTCGGCCAGCTCCTCCTCGAGCACCCGGATCTGCCGATTCCGGGCGTCGAGCACCAGCGTCTCGCGCTCTTCGCCCAGCTCCTCAATCTCGGCGAGCGCCACCCGTTCGGTCGCAACGGTCCCGGCAATGCTGGCGCGCTGCTCGGCGAGGTAGGCAAGATGATCGACCTCGTCCTGGTCTGCGCCTCCTCTGAACGCGCTTTCCGCGCGGTCGAGGGCGCGCTCGGCGTCCTGCAGCTGATCGGGGGCCCCGGCCACGACCTCCTGGTCCGATCGCACCTCGGCGACCGCGGCGCGTGCTTGTTGCAGCGACTCGCTCGGCGCATGCCGCCACCAGAGCGGCGCTACCGACGATGACGACGCGCGTGGCCGCCCGCCGCCGGGTGCCATTCGCCTGCCGAGACTGGTTTCGCATGGTCCTGATCCCTTCAGGAAGTCCCCGCGGACCGACGATCGAGCTCGTTGCGGAGCGTCTCGATGCTCGCGCGCAGCTCCGCCGCGTTGTCTTGGGCAACCTCCGAGCGCGCCTGCGCCTCCGCGAGTTCCGCATCGACCAGGGCTTCCCCCGCCAGCCGCCGCGCCTGTTCGTTCTCGTCCTCTTCCATCGCCTCTCGCGCCCGCTCCAGCTTGTCGCGCGCCAACGCGTAAGGGCCCGGCGCCCGGGCCGCCGCGTTGACTTCCTCGGCATCCTGCACGGCCTGTTCGGCCGCTGCCATCTCGGCTTGCGGCGCCGGATCGCTCGCGCAGGCGGCGACCCCGAGGATGATCCCGGCGCCGATCATCGCCCTGCCCCATTCGGGGCCAAAAACCGATGGCCCAGGCACTGCTCGTCTCCCGCACGCCGACAGCAGCGTCGGCTGGTTGGCTCTTCGCGGGTAACGCGGCGATCCCCGGCACAGTTCCCCGCCGTCGAGGCAGGGAACCTGCTCGATCGCCTCGCGGTATCGCTTTCTGGTTGCCCATAGACTGACGCGGGGAAAAGCGGCGGCGTTGACGCGCGACCCTGCCGATGCGACGCTGTGTCGCGCATACCATCAGGGGAGGGCAGAATGAAGGCGCTCGTTGGGAAGGCGTTCGTTGGCGCACTGGCGGTTGCTGCCGCGGCAGCGGTCGTTCCGGCAGCTCACGCCGAGACACCGGCCGCGACGCTGGTGATGGCGATGAACATCGACGACATCGTGTCGCTCGATCCGGCCGAGACCTTCGAGCTGGTGGGCGGCGAGGTGAACGCCAACGTCTACGATCGCATCACCGTGTACGAGCCGGGCGCGACGGCGCTCTCCGGCGGCGTGGCCGAGAGCTGGGACATCGCCGACGACGGCCACACCATCATCCTCCACGTGCGGCCCGGCCAGACGTTCCATTCCGGCAATGGCGTCACCGCCCATGACGTGGTCTTCTCGCTGACCCGGGTGATCAAGCTGAACAAGACGCCGACCTTCATCTTCAGCCAGTTCGGCTGGACGCCCGAGAACGTCGATCAGCTGGTGCGGGCGACCGACGACATGACGGTCGAGCTGACCATCCCCGAGAACCTGGCGCCGACCTTGGTGCTGAACTGCCTCGCGGCCGGGGTCGGCTCCGTGGTCGACCAGAAGGTGGCGATGGCGCATGAGACGGGCGGCGACCTCGGATACGAGTGGCTGAAGACCAACTCCGCCGGCTCCGGTCCGTTCTCGCTCCGGAGCTGGAAGCCCAACGAGAGCGTGACCCTCGATGCCCAGAGCTCCCGCTACGGCACCCCGGCGATGGAGCGGGTGATCATCCGCCACGTGCCCGAGCCCGGCGCCCAGCGCCTCTTGATCGAGAAGGGCGACGCCGACATCGCGCGCAACCTGAGCGCCGATCAGGTGGCCGGGCTCGCAGGCAATGAGGACATCGTCATCCAGACCGACCCGAAGGCGCTCTCGATCTACCTCCAGGTCAACATGCGCGATCCGATCCTGGCCAAGCCCGAGGTGCGCGAGGCGCTCCGTTATCTGGTCGACTATCAGGGCATGGCCGACTCGTTCCTGCGTGGGCAGTTCAAGGTGCACCAGTCGTTCTGGCCGTCGGGCTTCTTCGCCTCGCTGACCGAGACGCCGTTCGCGCTCGATGTCGCGAAGGCGAAGGCGCTGCTCGCCGAGGCCGGCCACGGCGACGGCATCGCGGTCGAGCTGGAGGCGTTCAACATCCCGCCCTATGCCGACATCGCGCAGTCGATTCAGGCGACGATGGGGCAGGCCGGGATCGACGTGTCGATCCTCCAGGCGGAGACCAAGGCGGTCTACACCAAGCATCGGGCGCGCAATTTCCAGATGATCCTGACCCACTGGAGCCCGGACTACCTCGATCCGCACTCCAACGCCGACGCGTTTGCCTCCAACCCGGACAACAGCGACGAGGCCAAGCTCACCGGCGTGATCGCCTGGCGCGGCGCCTGGGACACGCCCGCGAACACCGAGCTGACCGCCGCCGCCCGCCAGGAGGTCGATGCGGCCGAGCGCGAGGAGATGTACCTGACCCTGCAAAAGAACCTGCAGCAGGACTCGCCGTTCGTGTTCCTGTTCCAGGGCGTGGCGCAGGCGGCGCTACGCGCCAACGTCGCCGGCTTCATCTCCGGGCCGAGCTTCGATCAGGTGTTCTACCGCGACGTCACCAAGAGCTGAGGCGACAGCCGCGACGCCGCTTGAGCGCGGCGAGCAGGTTGACCTGGATGTCGTTGTGGTCCTCGCTGCCACCTGCCATCATGACGAGACGGCCGCCCACGTACTCGTAGCGCTCGCGCTGGCCCTGGACCCAGGCGAGGAAGTCGTCGACGTCGGCGAGCACCGGCGGTGGCGTGGCGGTCGCTTCGGACATGATCACTTGGATAGCGCATTTCCCGCAGGCCCGACACGGCCACCGTCAGATGTGATGCCGGCGCACGAACTTTGTGAGCCCGGGTATCAGGGGCTCAGGCTTGCCGAGATGCTCGGCTCAGTTGCAACGGCATGGGACGAGCTTGGTCGCGCGGCCGGCGCCCGCGCAAGTGAAGACTGCGGGCCGATGCGAGAGCCTCGTTGCAAGACGGTCAGCGGACCTCGTAGGGCACGGCGCGGATGTCCGGGTCCACCGTGTTGCCATTCAGCGTGAGGGTCACCAGGACGGTGTATTGGCCAGACGCGAGGTCCTCCTGGTCGAGATCGATCCGGAAGGTTCCATCCTCCTCGAGCCGGCCGAGGCGGGTGCGGCGCACCGTGCCGTCGGCGTCCACCACCAGATAGCGGCATTCCAGGGTCTCACCCCCCAGCGCGGCGCGGCCATCGACCGCCTCGCGGGCGATCCGGTAGCTGCGTGGGACCCTCTCCACCTTCTCGATCTCGGCGGCAACGCTGATGCCGCCGTCTCGCACCTCGACATCGGCGATATGGGCGCGGCGCGGGATGGCATAGGCGTCGAAGGAGCCGACCCCCAGCGGATAGCTCACGTCCCGGAACACCTCGAGCACCGTCGCCTCCGCCGACCAGCTCTTCAGCGCATAAGGACCGTTGGTCACCAGGAAATGGCCGTGCTCGGCATGGAACGCCGCGAGCGCCTGCCAGCGCGCCCGCGCCTCTGCCGTGCTCACCATGCCTTCCAGCGGCGCCGGCACGAAGCCGTCGCGCGCGAACTCGTCCACCAGCCCCGCGAGGCGCTCCTTGAGCGGCGCATCCCGCGCCAGGTCCAGCCACGGCACGCCGCGGCGCCGCGCCTCCCGCTCGGAGAACGCCGCCCAGCCGCGCGCCACCGCCTCCTCCATCAGCGCGATCACGTGCCAGGGCACATCGCTCCACGGCGGCGCCACCGCCGCCGCCGCGACCGGGTCGTCGGGGGCGGCATTCAAATACACCTCGACCAGTTGCATCTCGCGCACGAACTCCATGTCGCCGACCCGGAACGTCTTCGACGCCGCGTCGACGCCGGTCGGGTTCAGCCCGGCGAGGCGCGCGCGGAGCAACGCCGTGGCCCGGGCGATCCCGGAGTCGTGCCGATCCCGCTCCGCGCCATCGGCGCCCCAGCGGTAGGCGAAGGCGAAGGGATAGAGGATGTCGGCGAGCCCGGTGCGGGTGCCGTCGTGAAACTGCGACGTCATCGCGCCGTAGCTGAGGACCACCTTCGCCGTCTTGCCCGGCCCCACGGGCTGAAAGCGGCCGGTCGCGGCCTCCGGCAAG
>JBOHKK010000356.1:0-6248 GCA_050729115.1 Geminicoccaceae bacterium
ATCCCTGCTCGACTGGCAACCCAAGGTCAGCCTCGCGGACGGCCTGAAAGAGACCATCGGATACTTCCAGCACCTGCTCGACTGATCCACGAGACGCCCGTCCAGCCCGCGCCGTGGCCAGGCAAGCGCCCGACATCGCCACGGCCGCCCCAAGCCCGCGTCCGGCTGGTGCCTCTCCAGGTCGCCCCCGCAGCCGGTTCGAGGGTTACCCGGTCCCGCTCGGCAGGGCGAGCTGATCGGGCCCGAGCTCGACGAGCGCGCGTGTGTCGCGTCGGTCTTGGCGAGATCGGTTTCGCCGCAGAGGATGCCCAGTCTCGCGATTCAGGGGCCGGCGGCAACCGGCCCGCCGAACGGCTCGACGTCCGTCGCACGGCACACGACCTGCCAGGCGAGGAGTCCCCAAGAGCAGGGTCATGCGTCCAGCGGCTGGCGCGACCCGGTGTCGCGTGCCGGAGGTCGCCAGCCGATCAACGCCGCGCTACTTTGTCGCTGGTCACGGGCCATCGCCGAAGACGGGAGATCAAGGGATGACGCCCCCCGCCGTTTGCACCTTGGAGACGCCCGGTGAACGCGACCTCGGGCTGCGCACCATCGCGAACCAGGCCGGCCTGTCGATCAGCGTTCTGCCCAACGGCTGCGTCTTCGCGATTGCGCACCGGCACGAGCGGGGCCGGACCATGATCAACCAAGTGCAGGGCTCCCCGCTGGATGGCGGGATCGCCCGCCTGTACCTCCGCATCCGCGCGCCCGAGCCGCTGGTCGCGGAGGCGGTCGGGCCCGGTGCGAAGGTCGGCTTCAGCGTCGGCGACGACCGCTTCGCCTGGGACGGCGCAACCGGCGGCGTGCGACACCTCGTGACGCTCTGGCTGCATCCCCGGCACAACCTCTGGCTATGGCGCCTGGAAGTCGCGAACAGACGCGCCGTCGAAGTGACATGTGACGCGATTCTCGTGCAGGACGTCGGCCTCGGCGATCGCGGCTTCGTCATGAACAACGAGGCCTACGCCTCGCAGTATATCGACCACCATGTCGCCTTGCACCCGCACTGCGGGCCCGTGGTGATGTCCCGGCAGAACCTGGCGCAGAGCGGCGGCCACCCGTGGGTCGCGCACGGCTGCCTGGACGGCGCGGCCAGCTTCGCCACCGACGCGATGCAGCTGTTGGGGCCCCGGTATCGGGACGCCGCCCTGATCGATCCCGGAACCGATCTGCCCGGTGCGCGACTCCAGCACGAGCTCGCCTGTCCGATGATCCAGTCGCGGGCCGTCACGCTGAAGCCGGGCGCGCAAGCGGCGTGGACGTTCTTCGGCCTCTACGAGCCCGATCACGCCGAGGCATCGAGCGACGCCGATCTCTGGAGGATCGATCAGGCGCGAGCGTCGGCGGACTTCCCGGCCGGCCCGGAGGCGCGCTGCGAGCCGGAGCGGAGCCTCTTGCAGGACGCGCCGCCGGTCGTCGCCCATCCGCTCGGTGCCGCCGCGATCGCCGAGCGCTATCCCGAGCGCGCGCACGAGGAGCGCGCAGGCGGCGGGCTCGTGTCCTTCTTCACGCCCGATGCCGCGCACAACCGCCATGTCGTGCTGGGCGCCAAGGAGCGGATGGTGGCGCGCCGCCACGGGACCATCCTGCGCACCGGCCAGGGCATGCTGCCGGGCGAGACGACGCTGTGCGCGACCTGCTGGATGCACGGGGTCTTCGCCGCGCAGCTCACGATCGGCAACACGTCCTTTCACAAGCTGTTCTCGGTCGCGCGCGACCCCTACAACATCACCCGCTCGAGCGGGCTGCGCATCCTGATCGAGGCGGGCGCCGGCTGGCGGCTGCTCGCGGTGCCGTCCGCCTTCGAGATCGGCCTCAGCGACTGCCGTTGGATCTACCGCCTGGACGAGCGCACCGTCACGGTGCGCGCGCTCGCATCGGGCGACGACCCGGCGCTGCAGTGGCGGATCGCGGTCGAGGGCGCGCCCTGCCGGCTTCTGGTGTTCGGCCACTTGGTCCTCGGCGAGCGCGAGCTCGACCACGCCGGCCGGATCGAGATCGACGCGGCCGGCAAACGCTTCACCTTCCGTCCCGATCCTTCGTCGCTTTGGGGCCAGCGCTACCCGGATGCCGTCTACCATCTGGTCACCAGCACGCCGGGCGCCATCGAGACGCTCGGCGGCGACGAGCTGCTGTACGGCGACGGCCGGTCGCGGGGCGGCGCCTACGTGGCGCTGCGGACGCGCGCGACGGACGAGCTGCGCTTCGCGATCGTGGGCTCGATGACCGATCCGCAAGCGGCGGAACGCCTCGCGGCGAAGTACGCGCGTGGCGTCGACGATGCGACCATGCTGGCGCCGGCCGCACGGTACTGGGAGCAGGTCACCCGCGGCCTCCGCATCACCGGCGGCAGCCCCGACGTTGCGGCGCTCGATACGATATTGCCGTGGCTGGCGCACAACGCGATGGTGCACCTGAGCGTGCCGCATGGCCTGGAGCAGTACACCGGCGCCGCGTGGGGCACGCGCGACGTCTGCCAGGGCCCGGTCGAATTCCTGCTCGCGCTCGAGCACGACTTGCCGGTCAAGGAGATCCTGCGGATCGTCTTTGCGCAGCAGTACGAGGCGCGTGGGGACTGGTCGCAGTGGTTCATGCTCGAGCCGTACGCCGCCATCCGCGATGCCCACAGCCACGGCGACGTGATCGTCTGGCCGCTCAAGGCGCTGTGCGACTACGTCGAGGCGACGAACGATCTCGGGTTCCTCGACGAGCCGATCGCGTGGCGGCGGGAGGACGACTTCGAGCCGACGGCGCGCAAGGACCCGGTCGCGGCGCATGTCGACAAGCTGCTCGCCACCGTGCGCGAGCGGTTCATTCCCGGCACCCACCTGATCCGCTACGGCGAGGGCGACTGGAACGACTCGTTGCAGCCGGCCGACCCGAAGCTGCGCGACCGGATGGTGAGCAGCTGGACGGTAGCACTGCTGTTCCAGCAACTGAACCGCTACGCCGAGGTTTTGAGGCGCGCGGGCCGAAGCGCCGAGGCGAAGCCACTCAGCGCGCTCGCGGCCGCAATGCGCGAGGATTTCAACCATCACCTCGTGCCCGCGGGCACCGTCGCCGGCTACGCCCTGTTCGGCCCGGACCGGGCGGCGCCGGAGTTGCTGCTGCACCCGAGCGACACGCGCACCGGCCTCTCCTATTCGCTGCTGCCGATGACCCGCAGCATCATCGCCGGGCTGTTCACCCGAGAGCAGGCGCAGCATCACTTGCGCCTGATCCGCGAGCACCTGCTGTTCCCCGACGGCGTCCGGCTGATGGACCGGCCCGTGAGGTATCACGGCGGTCTGGAGCGCCTCTTCCGCCGCGCCGAGTCGTCGGCGTTCTTCGGGCGCGAGATCGGCCTCATGTACGTCCATGCCCACCTTCGCTACGGCGAGGCGTTGGCGGCGCAGGGCGAAGCCGATGCGCTGTGGGAGGCGCTGCAACTGGTGAGCCCGATCGCCGTGACCGAGCGTCTCGCGCATGCCTCGCCCCGCCAGCGTAACGCCTACTTCAGCAGCAGCGACGCCGCGTTCTGCGACCGCTACCAGGCGAGCGCCGAGTGGCCGCGCGTCAAGGCCGGCGCGGTCGCGGTCGACGGCGGCTGGCGAATCTACTCGAGCGGCCCCGGTCTCTACACCAACCTGCTGCTCCGCCACGCGCTCGGCATCCGCCGCCATTTTGGCGAGCGCATCGTCGAGCCGCTCCTGCCGCGCTGGCTCGGGCCCTTGACGCTGGAGATGGTCGTCGACGGCCAGCGCCACCGCTGGATCCTCTCCGCCACCTGATGGAAGGGCCCGCCGGCCAAGACGCATCGACCTCAAGCCTGCCTTGACATGTGCTATGCATGAGATCATGTAAGGCGCATGTCCAAGATGATCCAGATCCGCAATGTCCCCGACGAAGTTCATAAGGTGCTCAAGATCCGCGCGGCCAAGGAAGGCATGAGCCTCTCTGACTTCCTGCTCCGTGAGATGACCAAGATCGTGGAGCGGCCGACGCTTCAGGATATGATCGAGCGCGTTCGCCGGCGAGAGCCAGTGACGCTGGATGAGGATCCGGCGGTTACCATTCGAAAGCTGCGCGGCCCATTGCCTTGATCATCGTGGTCGACGCTTCGGTGCTTGGCCATTGGCTGCTTACGACGCGGCCACCGCCGCACCTGCTCCTGGAGCAGTTCAACGGCGATGCCTCGATGAGTGCCCCGCATCTGATCGATGCCGAGGTCGGGCATCTGCTGCGTCGCCACACGCTGGTCGGCATTTCTCTCAGCTGCACGTGCCCGGGTCGCGCTGGAGGATTTTCTGACTGATCTTGGACAGTTTGGTTTGAAGAAGTGTGGGTTTTCAGGTGGTTAGCCTGTGGACAGAAATTCTTGTCACTACACTGGGAGAGCGGCGGCGGGGTCGACGGGCGATGGTGCGGCACACCGGTATTGCTCTTCCTCAATGTCGATAAAGTGCGTTTGGGACGTCGGTCTGGGTGAAGTCGTTGCCTTTGAAAAGCAGCGGCTCACCCGACGCTGAGGCAAGCGCGTAGGCGCAGCAGTCGCCGAAGTTGAGTGCGGCGCGATGGTAACCTTTGCCGAAGCGCCGATAGGCATCGCGCGCCAGCTCCAGCTGATGCGCATTGAACGGAACGACGTCGATCCGGCCGCGGTGCAGCAAGAGGTCCAGCTCGCGGCCGCCCACAGGTCCCTTGCGCGCTTCGACGACGATGCTGGTTTCCAAGGCAGAGACAGCGGACATGATGCGTGTGGGATCGGCATCGATGGCGTCGGCGAAGGTTTCGTCATCCGCCTCGCCCAGGAGGATCGCCAGCGCGGCCGAACTGTCGATGACCATGGTGGATTCGTCAGCGCGGCAAGCCGAGCTCGTCGTATCCGAGAATCTCCTCTGCGCTGCGCGTGTCGAGATCGGGCAGCGCTGCGCACCGCCGGCCGATCGCCAGGAGCTCGTCGCGAACCCGTGGCGCAGCGCGCTTGCCTTCCTCGCGAGTCAGTTGTTCCCGGAGCGCCCTGGTGATCGCCTCGGTGATGGATACGCCGGTTCTCTTGGCCAATTCTCGGGCAAGGCGCTCGGTCTCCTCGTTCTTGATGCTGACGGCCATTCTCTGCATCCTGTTTCTGCCTTCATATATATATTCTAGACACATGACCGATGCAAGTTTCTCAGTCCCTCGAGTGACACCGCGCCGACGTGACAGCATCAGTCCGGGTCGGCCGCGGAGCATTCGTGCTCGATCAGCTGAGCGTAGAGCTCGCGCAGGCTCCGGGTCTCGGGGCCGGGGCCGCCGTCGCCGATGGTCCGGCCGTCGACCTCGACCACCGGCGTCAGGCCGCCGAAGGTGCCGGTGACGAAGGCCTCGTTGGCGCCGTACACGTCGGTGAGCGAGAAGTTCTTCTCGTAGACCGGGATGTCGTGGGTGCGGCACAGCGCGATCACCTTGCCGCGGGTGATGCCGTTCAGGCAGTAGTCGCCGCTCGAGGTCCAGACCTCGCCCTTCCTGACGATGAAGAAGTTGGTCGAGTTGCAGGTCGCGACGAAGCCGTGCGGGTCGAGCATCAGCGCCTCGTCGCAGCCGGCCTTGATCGCCTGGATCATGGCCAGGATGCAATTCAGCTTGGAGTGCGAGTTGAGCTTGGGGTCCTGGACGTCCGGCGGGCCGCGGTGGACGTGGGCGGTGAACAGGCGGATGCCGCGCGCGAAGGCCTCGGGATTGGCGACCTTGTGCTCGGGGATGATCACGACGGTCGGGCCGAAGAGCGAGAGCCGCGGATCCTGAAACGGCGTCTGCTTGGGCCCGCGCGTGACCATCAGCCGGACGTGCACGCCCGAGCTCATGCCGTTGGCCAGGGCGGTGCGCTGCAGCGCCGCGGCGAGCGCCGCCTGGTCCATGCCGAGGTCGAGGTCGATCGCCCTGGCGCCCTCGAACAGGCGATCGAGATGCTCGGCCAGGAAGGCGAAGTGGCCGTTGTGCAGGCGCAGCCCCTCCCACACGCCGTCGCCCAGCATGAAGCCAGCATCGAACACCGAGACCTTGGCCTCGGCGCGCGGCACCAGCGCGCCGTTGACGTAGATCAGGACGGCGGCGTTGCGCGGGTCCTCGAGCGCGTCGTGGGTGCCACGGGTCATGGGATCAACCTCAATCTCGAATCGGAAGGGCCCGACCAATCGGTCGCGACCAGCGAGGCGGCGATCAGCGTGCCGTCCAGCCGCCGTCGACTG
>JBOHKK010000357.1:0-6247 GCA_050729115.1 Geminicoccaceae bacterium
ATGCTTGCCGGAGCAGTTGTTGTGGACGCGCTCGGGCGGGCATCCGGCGGCGATCAGGCGCGCCGCGGACGGGCCGTGCGTCGGCGGATGGGCGCCGCATTCCAGGGCGGAGCCGTCGAGCCCGAGCCGCGTCAGCCACGCCCGCACCAGCTCGACATGCTCCGGCTCGCCGCCGTGGGAGGCGCAGGCGAGCGCGAGCTCGCGCGCGCTCACCGCGAAACGATCGGCGGCGCCGCTCTCGACCAGGGCGAGCGCCTGCAACGGTTTCACCGCAGAGCGTGGGAAGACCGGCCGTTCGACGTCGCCGGCGGACTCGAGCAGGCGCCCGTCGGCATCGGCCACGGCATAGGCGACGCGGTGCGCGCTCTCGACCCGCTCACCCCGGCGCACCACGACGGCGATCGGAGCGAGGCTGCCGTTCGTTCCTGTCATCGACCCCACCCCATCATGCCGCGGCGACGGCGTCGCCGCGGGATGGTTGTACGGCGAGTTGCGGCGCCCGCGAAACCGCCGAGTTGACACGTCGGCGCGCCGGGGCATCCGCCCGAGGCTCAGCCGGGCGGGCGCGCCTCGTGCCAGCGGTCGACGATCTGCGCCAGCCGGGCGAGGCCGTCGGTCAGCGCCGCCGGACCGGGTTGCAGGATCAGGCTCGACGTGATCTCGTGCAGCTCGCCGGCCCGGACCGCCGGCAGCGCCGCAAAGCCCGGCCGCGCGACCACGCGTTCGGGCCGAAAGCGCTTGCCGCACCACGAGCCGACGATGATGTCCGGCCGGCGCTCGACCACCGCGCACGGGGCGACGATCCGGCCACGCGCCAGCGCCTCGCGCGCCAGCTCGGCGAAGCAATCCTCGCCGCCCGCGATCTCGATCAGCTCGCTCACCCAGCCGATGCCGGTGATCAGCGGCTCGTCCCACTCCTCGAAGAAGACGCGCGGGCGATCGGCACGCCGTGGCGTGCGCGCCCGGACCTGCTCGAGGCCGGCGGCGAGCCGCTCGGCCAGGCGCTCCGCGCGCTCCGCGGCGCCGACCATGGCCCCGAGCAGACGGATCATGGCGAGGATGCCGGCAATGTCCCGCTGGTTGAAGACGTGGACCTGGACGCCGCGGCGGATCAGCTCGGCCGCGATGTCCGCCTGCAGATCGGAGAAGCCGAGCACCAGATCGGGGCGCAGGTCGAGAATTCGGTCGATCCGGGCGGAGGTGAACGCGCTCACCTTGGGCTTGGCCCGGCGCGCCTCCGGCGGCCGCGCGGTATAGCCGGAGATCCCGACGATCCGATCCTGCTCGCCGAGCAGGTACAGGGTCTCGGTGGTCTCCTCGGTCAGACAGACGATTCGCTGGGGATGGGCCATCGCACCGATCCGAGGTCGTGCAGCGGCAATTCTTTCCGCACCGCGACTTCTTTCCAACCCTGTGGCCCTGGAGTCGACAATTGAGTTGGCGTCACCGCCCTTTGCCACCGTCCATGAGACGCCACTGGCCGTCAAAGCTTTCGGCCGACGGGCATTTCTGCCGTGACGATCGCGAGGAGCTGATGGTCGGCGAGGAGGTGGGTCGCTACCACCACTCGGCCTGCCGCAACGGCGCCTTCGCGCGATTGTGACGCGCCGCGCTCCCGCCGTGACCGGTATCGCCCGCCCGGTGCGGCGCGGCATCGCGACCCGGCGCAGGCGCGGCGGATCTGCTGCCATTCCAGCACGCGGGCGTGCTTCGGAGCCTCCGGCTTGGCGCCCGGGCTGCCGCCGGCTCACCCGCGGCGCGAGCCCCCACGACAGGCGCAGGTCAGCGAGCCGAGAGCCGACAGGCAGTTGCGCCGGCGGCGCGGTCGGATATGTCTGGGGAGGTGGCGAGCATGTGCACACCAGACGGGGCCATGTCGCGCCACTCGAAGCTGCAGGGCGTGGTGGCCGCCCTGACCGCGCTCGGCGCCCTCGCTCTCGCCGGCCTGCCGGTCAGGGGCTGGAGCGATGGCCGCGGATCGCCGTCGAAGCGGCGAGCGTGGAGGACGAGGTCTCATGGTGGAAGCGGTCGAAACCGATCTGTGCGTGATCGGTGCGGGCTCGGGGGGCCTCGCCGTGGCGGCCGGCGCCGTGCAGATGGGCGCCCAGGTCGTGCTGATCGAAAAGGGCAAGATGGGGGGCGATTGCCTCAACTACGGGTGCGTACCGTCGAAATCGCTGATCGCGGCGGGCAGGGCCGCACACACCATCCGCAACGCCGCGCGCTTCGGGGTCGACGGGCACGAGCCAAAGATCGATTTTTTGGGCGTCCACGATCACGTCAAGGGGGTGATCGCGGCGATCGCCCCGCACGATTCCCAGGAGCGTTTCGAAGGGCTCGGGGTCCGGGTGATCCGCGCCCCCGCCCGCTTCGTCAGCCCGCGGGAGATCGAGGTGGAAGGTGGTCGGATCCGCGCCCGTCGGATCGTGGTCGCGACCGGCTCGTCGCCCGCGGTGCCACCGATTCCCGGCCTCGCCGAGGTGCCGCATCTGACCAACGAGACGGTGTTCGATCTGACCGAGCGGCCGGAGCATCTGATCGTCATCGGTGGCGGGCCGATCGGTTGCGAGCTGGCCCAGGCCCATCGCCGCCTCGGCGCTGCGGTCACCATCCTCGAGTTGTTCGCGATCCTGCCCAAAGACGATCCCGCCGCCGTCGGCGTGGTGCGCGACCAGCTCCGCGCCGACGGCATCGACCTGCGCGAGCAGGTCGAGGTCAAGGCGGTCGTCCGGGACGGCAACGGCATCGCCGTCACCATCGAGGAGGCGGGGGCCGAGCAGCGGATCGACGGCAGCCATGTGCTGGTGGCCGCCGGCCGGCGCGCCAATGTCGATGGCCTCGACCTCGAGGCCGCGGGAATCGAGTACGGCCCGAAGGGCATCAAGGTCGACGCGCGGCTGCGCACCAGCAACCGGCGCGCCTATGCGGTCGGCGACGTCGCCGGCGGCTTGCAGTTCACGCACATGGCGGCGCATCACGCCAGCGTCGTGATCAAGAACGCCCTGTTCAAACTGCCGGCCAAGGTCGACGACCGGGCGGTACCGTGGGTCACCTATACCGAGCCCGAGCTCGCCCAGGTCGGTCTGACCGAGGACATGGCCAAGGAGCAGGACGTCGCGGTTCAGGCGTTGCGCTGGTCGTTTCGGGAGAACGATCGCGCCCAGACCGAGCGCGCGACGGCGGGTTTCGCCAAGGCTCTGGTCGATCGGCGCGGTCGCATCCAGGGCGCGACCATCGTCGGCGAGCGCGCGGGCGAGCTGATCCAGCCGTGGGTGCTGGCGATGTCGGCCGGCATCAGGATCGGCGCCATGGCCCAGTTCATCGCGCCCTATCCGACCTTTGGCGAGGTCTCGAAACGCGCCGCGGGCAGCTACTACACGCCGAAGCTGTTCAGCGAGCGGACCCGAAAGCTGGTGCGCTTTCTGATGCGCTTCGGCTGACCGGCCGAACATCCAGAAGGCCCGGCCCGGCCGTTCTCGCCGTGTTGCCGGCGGTCGATCGCGAACGCGGGGTGCGGTCGGCGGCCCGCCGCTGAGTTCCAACGCCGGTCCGACATCAACCTGGAGGCGCAATCCGGGACGCTGCGCCCGGCTGGGTCGCGTTCTGATTGAAAGACGAGCATCCCGGGCCGGGCGAGAAAGCCGAGCACCAGCGCCGGTTGCAACTACGTCTGTCTACCGCTAATTGCAAAAATACTTACAAATATGGGAAGCGACAGCGGCCAGGCTAAATCATTAGGCGAAACGGCCAAAGCTTGACTTCCATTCGGTTGACGGATGTACTTGGCTTCCAAGCTGTGGCCACAATCAGCGAACAACGGGTCGGCGTCTGGTGCCGGGGCAGCGCCCGAACTTCGGGAGGTCAATGCATGCCGTCTCAGCAGTCGGAGGGTACCGTCGCGGATTCTGGGGACATCGAGTCCTACGAGCAGTCGACCGGGCGCCACCCCACCGCTTCCCCGAGCGCCAGGGCGGGTTCGGGATCGGCGGGAGGCGCGGATCCGACGCAGGCGATGTCCTTGCATGTCAGCAAGCTGCGGGGCATCAGTATCGACATCCGCAATCGGCTCAAGCGGCAGGGAATCAGCTATACGCACCAGTTACTCCGCGAGGCCGGGGGCGCCGAGCAACGTCGCCAGCTGGCGGCGCGCGGCCAGATCGACCAGGCGGCGCTCGGGCGGTTGGTCCGACGCGCCGATCTGGCGCGGGTCAAGGGGGTCGGCGCGATTTTCGCGGACATGCTCGAGCTGATCGGGGTCGACGAGGTGGCAACGCTGGCGCAGCAGGAACCAGCCGGTCTCCATCGTCGCCTCTACCAGCTCAATGCCGCCGAACGCCTGGCCCGGCGGGCGCCGACCCCGGAAGAGGTCCAGGACTGGATCACGCAGGCGCGGGCTCTGCCGGTGCTGGTGGAGACCGGTTAGTTAGGCGCCACATGCTCTGGTGCGGAGGCCAAGGATGATCCGGCTGTCGATACGGTCGCGCGTCGGCTTCACGGTGTTGCTCGTCGCCCTCTCCAGGATGGTCGCGGCCGAGCCCATGGCCACGGTCGGGGAGGTCGCGATTCACGACGCCTGGGCTCCCGCCTCGCTCGGCGCGACGAGGACCAGCGCGGCGTACCTGACCCTGGAGGTGACCGGGGATCAGGTCGACCGGTTGATCGCGGTGGCGAGCCCGGTCGCCGAGGGGGCCACGCTGCACACGCACGTCATGGACGGCGGCGTCGCGAGGATGCGGCCGTTGGCGGCGATCGAGATCGCGCCCGGCGCGCCGACCGTGCTCGAGCCGGGCGGCTTGCACATCATGCTGAGCGGGCTCGAGCAGAGGTTGGTCGAGGGCGAAACCTTTCCGCTCAGCCTGACGTTCGAGAGCGCGGGCACGGTCGACATCGAGGTCCCGATCATGGGCATGGCCGGGATGCGCCACGGCCGGCATGGCGAGCACCCGCCGGCCACGAACTGATACCGATCCCACGAAGTCGCGACCGATGGGTCGGTGCGTCTTTTCTGTCATGCCCCGGCTTGACCGGGGCATCCGGACTGGACCCCCGGGTCGAGCCCGGGGGTGACAAGAAGAGCGGTCGATGGGTCAAGACTTCGTGTTCCCGGTATGAAACCGGCCCCGCAACCCCCGATGCGCTGCCTCGGTATCGCGCGCGCCAGCACTGCGCTCCGGGGACGATCCCAAATTGGGACCATCGAGAGCCGGCAGGCGGCGGTCAGGCGAGCGCCCGAGCGACGAAGTCGAGCCGGTCCTGACCCCAGAACAGCTCGTCGCCGATCACGAAGGCCGGCACGCCGAACACGCCGTGCTCGATCGCCGCGTGAGTGTTGGCCTGGTATTCGCTCTGCACGTTGTCGTCGTCGTCTGCGGCCGCCAGCAGCGCCGGGCCGTCAGCCCCCTGCTCGCGGGCAATCTCGAGCAGGGTGTCGCGATCGGCGAGGTTGCGCTCCTCGGCCCACACCGCGCTCAACATGGCCTGGCTCAGGGCGGCGATGTCGCCGCCACGCTGGCGGTGCGCGATCACCATGCGGGCAGCCGGCGCCTCGTCCACCGGAAAATGCTTCGGGTGGAGGTTGAGCGGGAGCTCCAGATGATCGCGCCAGCGCCGCAGCTCCATCAGTCGGTACGCCTGGCGTTGCGGCGGCCGCTGCGCGAGCGGCAACGTCCCGCTCGCCTGGAACAGAGGCCCGCTCTGGACGGGCCGGTACCTGGCGTCGGCGCCGGTTCGGGCCACCAGCTCGCGCAGGCGCGCCCAGCCGAGATAGGTCCAGGTCGACTGCAGGCCGTAGTAGACCGTCAGGACCCTGCTCATGAGCGCGCTCCCGTGAGCCCCAGCACGTCCGCCATGTCGTACAGGCCCGGCGGCTTGCCCTGGAGCCACCGCGCCGCGGTCACCGCGCCGCGGGCGTAGATCCGCCGATCGGTCGCCCGGTGCGCGAGCTCGAGACGCTCGCCGGCGCCCGCGAAGATCACCAGGTGATCGCCGACCACATCGCCCCCGCGCAGGGCTGCAAAGCCGATCGCGCCGGGCTTGCGGGCGCCGGTCAGGCCATCACGCCCGCGCACCGCCGCGGCAGCAAGCTCGACGCCGCGGCCGCGGGCCGCGGCGTCCCCGAGCGCCAGCGCCGTGCCCGAGGGGGCGTCCACCTTGTGCTTGTGGTGCATTTCGAGAATCTCGATATCGAACGCCTCCGGCCCGAGCGCGCGGGCAACCCGTTCGGTGAGGCCGATCAGCAGGTTGATGC
>JBOHKK010000358.1:0-6242 GCA_050729115.1 Geminicoccaceae bacterium
GATGTAGGTGTCGGCGACGCCGCACACCTCGGCGAGGTCGCCGACCAGGTACTGGGCAAACGCGAGCGTGTGCGAGCCCATGTCGCCGAGCGCGCCGGAGCCCGCGACCGCGCGCTCGTGGCGCCAGGTGAAGGGGAAGTCCGGGTCGCTCTGCAGGTCCTGATCGAAGGTGCCGCGAAACAGGGTGATCTCGCCGAGCTCGCCGCCTCGGATCAGCTCGCGCGCGTAAGGGTGCGCCGGGTTCTTGAGATAGTTGAAGCCGACCAGTGTGGGGACACCCGCGGCCGCGGCGGCCGCGGCCATTTCCCGGGTCTCGGCGGCGGTGTTCGCAAGCGGCTTCTCGCAGTACACCGGCTTGCCGGCGGCGAGCGCCGCGAGCGCGATCTCGGGGTGCACGTCGTTCGGGGCGGTGATGTCGACCACGTCGACCCGGGGATCGGCGACCACCTCGCGCCAGTCGGCGCTCCAGCGGGCAAAGCCCAGGTTGCGCGCGGCCGCCTCGGCCCAGGCCGGGTTGACGTCGGCGACCATCTCGAGGATCGGCACCGCCGGCTCGGGGCCGAAGATCATGGGCACGTTGCGGTACGCGACCGCGTGCGCCTTGCCCATCCAGCCGGCACCGATCAGACCGATGCGAACCTCCTTCACCGCCGCTCTCCCCAGCTTGCCAAGCCCGACGCTTTGTCCGAGCATGCGGGCGGGACTGTAGTGAACCGACGCAAACGGAACATACCTTTGTTGGTCATGCCCGGGCTTGACCCGGGCATCCACCCGCAAGGCAGGCGCTGGTTCCAGTATGGATTGCCGGTCAAGCCCGGCAATGACAAGGGAATCAACCGAATGCGTCAGTGCTGAAGCAGAGAGAGGGGCCATGGCGGCAGGTGGAACCGCCGGCCAGCTTACCGGCAAGGTGGCGGCGATCACGGGCGGGACCCAGGGGCTCGGCGAGGCGATCGCCCGCCTGTTCGCGGCGCGGGGCGCTGCCGGCCTCGCGATCTGCGGGCGCAATGTCGAGAACGGCGAGCGCATCGCCAGTGCGATCAGCGGCGCCGGCTGCCCGACCGAGTTCGTTCGTGCCGATCTCGAGCGCATGGACGATGGCCGCAACTTCATCGACAGCGCGGAAGCCAGCTTCGGCCGCCTCGACGTCCTGGTGAACTGCGCGGCGGCGACCGATCGCGGCACGATCGAGAGCACCACCGAGGCGCTCTGGGACCGGCTGTTCACGCTCAACGTCAAGTCGCCGTTCTTCCTGATCCAGCGCGCGGTCGAGGTGATGCGCCGCCACCGGATCCCGGGCGCGATCGCGAATGTCGGCACCATGACCGCCCACGGCGGGCCGCCGAAGCTGATCGCCTATTCGGCGTCCAAGGGCGCGCTCATGACCATGACCCGCGGCCTCGCCAACGCGCTGAAGCGCGATCGCATCCGGATCAACACGCTCAACATCGGCTGGACCAACACGCCGCGCGAGCACCTCGTGCAGACCCAGGCGGACGGCCAGCCCGAGAACTGGCTGGAGAGCGCGAGCCGGAACCAGCCATGGGGCCGCCTGATCGAGCCCGAGGAGGTGGCGCGCGCGATCGCCTTCCTGTGCTCGGCGGAGTCCGGGCTGATGACCGGCGCGGTGATCGACTTCGATCAGAACGTCGTCGGCGCCTGGGACGAGAACCCGGGCGTGTGATCGAGGTCCGGCGGGGCCACACTGGTGGACGTCGGAGGCTGCGAATCGTTCAGTAGAACGTTAGCCGTGCTGAGCCCAGCAATCCATGACGGTTGAGTGGATGCGGGCGAAATCCGAGGGCAGGAGCCACAGTCACTTCAGCCTTCGTCCGAGAACGGTTGCGACGCTTCGGCAGGGATCACGTCAGCTTCTCCTTGGATACTTCCGAGCTTTGCGGCGAGCTCTTTGAGTTGAGCGCGCATCTCTTGCGGCAGGTCGGTGGCGGGCGGACAGTCGTCACCGGTTAGGCGCACAGCGAGTTCCTTGGCGTAGAGGCGATTCCGATCCGAAAGAACGCGTCCGGCGAGCCCATGTGTGACGTAGATTGTGGCGTCTTGGCCGCAGGCCAACTCGCCGAGGAACTCGGCGAGGTCCTCATCGTAGGCGTCGTCTGTCGCCCAGACGCGGGCGCCCCAACCGAGCCGCTGCGGAAGCGGATCGCCGGGATCGAACATGGCCTTCGGCGCGGACCGCCACTCATCGGGAAAGCGCGGTGTCTCGGGCCGATCGTCGTCTCGGAGCGCCGCTCGAAGCACGTCAGCGACGTGTCCCCTCGTCTCTTCCCCACCGATCTGCTCATCCCCACCGATCTGCCGCATCACTTCCTCAATCCAGGCGTCCAGAGCCTCGATCGGGTCGACGTCGACACCGCGTAGGTCGACGAGCCCCCAGCGGTCACCCGAATTCCCTCCATCTTCCAGAGAGGCGCGCCAGAGATGCGCGCCTCGCAGATCGGCGCCCTGGAGATTAGCGCTCGGGAGGTTTGCGGCGCTCGGGAAGTCCGTCCCCAGGAAGTCGGCATCAAAAACAACCCCGCCCTGAAACTTGAAGCCACCGCGTTCCGCGCCCTGGAGGTTGGCGCCCCAGAGGACAGCGCCCTGGAGGTTAGCGTTCGCGAGGGCCGCGCCCTGGAGGTCGGCACCAATGAGCCGTGCGCCCTGAAGGTTGCCGCCCCAGAGGGATACACCTTGGAGGTTGGCGACCGCGAAGTCCGCACCCTGGAGGTTGACGTTCCAGAGCGTCGCACCTTGGAGGTTGGCGGCCGAGAGGTCCGCGCCCTGGAGCTTGGCGCCTGCGAGCAATGCGCCCTGGAGGTTGGCATCGTTAAGCCGCGCGCTCTGGAGATTGGCGTTCAAGAGAAATGCGCCCTGGAGATTGGCGCCCCAGAGGGATGCACCCTGAAGATTGGCTTCATCAAAGTTACCGCGGACGAGGATCGAACGGGTAAGATCGGCATAGCGGAGGTCGCGCCCGCTTAGAATGGGCGGAGCCCCGAAGTTCTGCCAGGCGAGGTCCTCGCCGTGCTGGTCGATTTGCGCCCGCGTCGGCCAGCTCACGACTAGGTTGGTCTCCTGGACGACGAGATTTCGCTGGAGGAAGGGCAGCCGACTGAAAAGGTAGCGCGTTGGTCGCAAGATCGGATGCCCCCCGCCGCGGGCGACCAGACTCTCGGGGGCCACCGCCAACAGCCACTCGTCCATCGGGTCACCGAAGTCGTCCTTCTCTTCCTGCCAGAGGCCCGACACAGCCTTGGCCGGCGCTAAATCGCTGCCCGGATCGAGCGTCTCGGGATCACCGGGAAAGGTGAAAACCAGAATGGAGAGGGCGAGCGCGCCCAGCGTTAGCGGCAGCACTTTCATCTGATGCCAGAGCCAGCGCAGGGGATATGTCAGCGGCCGGTCCTTCGGATGGCGGATCGGACGCCAGAAGTTCAGGACGAGCAGCACGTCCGCAGCCACCAGGAACCGATGCCACATAGTGGTCCACGCGTCGTGGTAGGGCAGGAAGCGCACCTGCCCAGCGAGCAGCAGCACCACCGGCAGGACGAACACGGTAAGCCAGACCATCAGCCAGATCAGCGATCTCATCAGTGCCTCGCGCTGCCAGCCGATCAGCATCTGGCTGAAGGTAAAGGGATAGAGCTGCGCTCGCTGCTCATCAGCTTGTTCCACGTCCCCGACTAGCCGAATGGCCCGGTCGAGCCGGTGCAGCTTTTGGGAGAGCAGGTAAAGCTGGATCAGCAGGTTCAGGTGCAGCAGCACCAACAACGCCGGCGCGACCCAATAGAAACCCACAAGCGGAAGGCCGACGTTGAGGAGCGGCAGCGTGACCGGGCTCTCCCGCAGCAGCTGCTCGTGAGTCGTTGAGCCGAAGATGATCGCGAGGTAGAGGCCGAACAGCAGGAACGTGACGTAGACGTTGCGCGCGTGGGCGCTCGCGGTGCTGGCCGCCGCCTGGAGCTTGTCGATTCGCGCCGGGAGATCAGGCCGCCACAGCTCCGTGTTGGGCTGGGGCTCAGCAGAAGCCGCTCGGGCTTCACGTCCGCGGGCCGACTCTTCTTCCGGCTCCTGCTCAACTTTGCGCAGCTGGCTCGTCATCACCGCCCGGCTCAAAATGTCTCGGGCTCAATCGGCCGTCATTCTAGCGAGAAACTTGCCGAATGCGTCAATGTGCCGATCCTGGGTGCGAGCGGCCGCTGGTTCCAACGGTGCGTGGATGGCTTGCAGCCGGTCAGTTTGAAAAGCATTGCAGGATAAGATTCCCACTGATATAGACTTGCCTCCATGAGTCAGCATCCACTCGTGCTCGTCGAATGGGAAGATAGTGCCCAGCCTTTGCCCGCTTGGCAGTGGCTCTCGCAATGTGACGAATTCCGCTTCGTCATCTGCCGCTCGGTTGGGTGGTTGATACACGACGGCGAGCACGTCAAGGGGCTGGCACCGAACATCGGAGCCTGTGGGGATGATCAGGATACGCAGGTATCTGGGCTCATCCGGATACCTGCGCGCTCCATAAGAAGAATCGCGGCGTTGACGGAGGGGCCCCCTACCTCGATTTCCTAGGTACTTGGCCCTTCTTCTCATCCTGGCTGAGGACGGAGGCTGCCAGGGATTTGCTTTCCTTTAGCGTCGGCTTCTTCCCCCCCGACAGCACCTTGCTGGCGAGCGTGGAAGTCTTCGGCGTCGACTGCTTTTTGGCCATACGAGATACTCCATCCATGGACCTGCAATTCTCTTAGGCGAGAAGGAACGTAAAGGCATCAACCGATTGGGGTGCCGGCCGAAAGCTAAGGACAGAGGCGCCTTCAGAGCCGCGCGAAAAACCAAACGAACCCGATGCAGCGCGCGATTTCAAGCACTTAGATTTCGCGGTACTCTCCAAACCGCCTCGGGGTGTCGTCCGCGGGCATGTGCCCCTGGCAAGATCAGGCTGGGCAGGGCAAGGATCAGCCCAGGATCGCCGCCAGGACGATGCTCGGCACGCTGCCGAAGGCCCTGATCGCCGGAAGCGGCGTATGATCGAGCGCCGGGTGGTCGTTGCCTCTTTGCGCCGGCGGGCAAGGTCTCTAAGTTAAGGGCGGCAAGATCAAGAGGGCCGCGCTCGAGCGGCTGCAAGCGTCAGGCGAACCCCAGGGAGGGGCAGATGATCCGAATCCGGCATGTCCTTGCAGGTCTCGTGGCGCTGCACGTCGTGGCAGGTCTCGTGGCGCTCGTGGTAGCGCTGGCGCCGTGGCTGGTGCGCGCCCAGGATCTCGGCACGGTCAAGGTCGGCGTGCTCGCGTTCGGCACCGTGAATTGGGAGCTGGACGTCATCAAGCACCACGGCCTGGACGCGGCGCGCGGCTTCACCCTCGAGGTCCAGGGCTTCGGCAGCGGGCAGGCGACCAACGTCGCGCTCCAGGGCGAGGCGGTCGACGCCATCGTCGACGACTACCTGTGGGTGTCGCGCCAGCGCAACAGCGGCCAGATGCTCACCTTCGTGCCGTTCTCGAGCACCGTCGGCGCGCTCATGGTGCCGCCCGATTCGGGCATCGAGAGCCTGGCCGACCTCGAGGGCAAGAAGGTCGGCATCGCCGGGGGGCCGATCGACAAGAGCTGGCTCTTGATCCAGGGCCTCGCGGCCAAGCGCCACGGCATGGACCTCGCGGCCGCGGTCGAGCCGGTGTACGGCGCGCCGCCGCTCTTGAACGAGAAGGTCCAGGACGGCGAGCTGGATGCGGTCCTGAACTACTGGCACTTCGCCGCCCGGCTCGAGGGCAAGGGGTACCAGCAGCTGGTCGGCGTCGAGGAGGCGATCAGCGAGCTCGGGGTCGCGAGCGTGCCGCCGCAGCTGGGCTACGTTTTCTATCAGTCGTTCGCCGATGCCAATCCCGAGCTGATCGTCGCGTTCGCCGAGGCCTCGCGCGCCGCCAAGGAGCTGCTCGAGGGCGACCAGGAATGGGCGCGCATCCGGCCGCTCACCAAGGCCGAGGACGACGCCACCTTCGAGGCGCTCAAGCGCCGCTTCCGCGAGGGCATCATCGAGCATTGGGGTGAGACCGAGCAGGCGGATGCCGCCGAGCTCTATGGAATTCTCGCCGAGCTCGGGGGCGAGGAGCTGGTCGGCGGCGCGACCGCGCTGGCGCCTGGCACCTTCGTGGCCGACGTGACCTATTGAGCCCGGCCGTGGCGAGCACCGGCGACGCGCGGACCTTCGAGCGGCAGGCGGCGGCGGCGCGGCCGGCGACGATCGGCCTCGC
>JBOHKK010000359.1:0-6192 GCA_050729115.1 Geminicoccaceae bacterium
GCGCACAGCTGGACGACGGGGCCGCCGCGGCCGAGCTGCTCGCGGACGGCGGCCTCGAGACCAAGCCGATCGAGCCGGTGCGCCGCGATCAGACCGGCGCCGATCAGGCGATCAACCAGGCGGTGGTGCGGGCGCTGTTCGCGACCCCGCCGGGCGAGATCGCCGCCGAGGTGGTCGAGGTCGGCGACGGCTTCGCGGTGGTCGGCACCGACGCGGTGATCGCCGCCGACCCGGGCGCCGATGCCGAGGCCCTGGATCAGCTGGCGCGGGAGGTGGAAGGCGAAATGCGCGCCGATCTGATCGCCCAGTTCGAGACCCAGCTTCGGCGCGACTACCCGGTCGAGATCGATGGCGCCGCGATCAATCGCCTGATCGACGCCGAGGGGCTCGCGCCGACCGGCGCGGCCGGCACGCTGCCGGGCGGGCCGTTCTGAGCGCATGGCATTGCAGCCCGACCTCGCCGGCTTCACCGACACCTATGACGCCGGCCGCCCTCAGGTGGTCTGGACGTCGCTGGTCGCCGACCTCGAGACGCCGGTCTCGGCCATGCTCAAGCTGGCCGAGGGGCGGCCCTACAGCTGTCTTCTGGAATCGGTGGAGGGCGGCGCGGTCCGTGGCCGCTACTCGGCGATCGGGCTGAAGCCGGATCTCATCTGGCGCTGCTTCGGCGACCGGGCGGAGATCAATCGCCACGCCCGGCAGGATCTCGTCGCGTTCGAGCCCTGCGCAGGCCATGCCCTGGACGAGCTGCGCCGGCTGATCGAGGAGGCGCGGATCGCTCTGCCGGATGGCCTGCCCCCCATGGCAGCCGGCCTGTTCGGCTTCATGGGCTACGACATGGTGCGCCTCATGGAGCGGCTGCCGGACGTCAATCCGGACGTGCTCGGGATCCCCGATGCCGTGTTCATGCGGCCCACCGTCATGGCGATCTTCGACAACATCGAGGATCGCGTGGTGATCGTCACCCCGGTGTGGCCCGCGGCGGATTTGGGGCCGCGCGCCGCCTACGACCTCGCCCGCGAGCGCATCGCCGACGTGGTCGCCGACTTCGATCGGGGCGTGGCCCACCGCGGCGACTGGCGCGGCGCCGACGCGTTGCCGGAGGCAACCTCCAACGTGAGGCGGGCGCGCTACCACGAGATGGTCGAGACGGCCAAGGCGTACATTCGCGCCGGCGACGTCTTCCAGGTGGTGCCCTCGCAACGCTTCTCCCTGCCCTTCGATCTGCCGCCGTTCGCCCTGTATCGCGCGCTGCGCCGCCTCAACCCCTCGCCATTCCTGTTCTTTCTCGACTTCGGCGGCTTCGCTCTGGTCGGCTCCAGCCCCGAGATCCTGGTCCGCCTGCGGGACGGCACCGTGGTCGTCCGCCCGATCGCAGGCACCAGACGGCGCGGCGCCACCCGCGCCGAGGACAGCGCGCTGGCCGAGGAGATGCTGTCCGATCCGAAGGAGCTCGCAGAGCACCTCATGCTGCTGGACCTCGGGCGCAACGACGTCGGCCGCGTCGCCGAGATCGGCAGCGTCCGGGTCACCGAGAAGATGGCGGTGGAATTCTACAGCCACGTCATGCACATCGTGTCCAACGTCGAAGGCCGCATCCGGCCGGATCAGAGCGCGCTCGATGCCCTCGTCGCCGGCTTTCCCGCGGGCACTGTGAGCGGCGCGCCGAAGGTGCGGGCGATGGAGATCATCGACGAGCTCGAGCCCGAGCGGCGGAGCTTCTACGCCGGGGCGGTCGGCTATTTCAGCGCCGACGGCAACATGGATACGTGCATCGCGTTGCGCACCGCCCTGGTCAAGGGCGGACGGATGTTCGTCCAGGCCGGCGGCGGCGTGGTCGCCGACAGCGATCCCGAGGCCGAGTACCAGGAGAGCTGCAACAAGGCGCGCGCGCTGATCCGCGCCGCCGAGGAGGCGGTCGCCTTCGCCCGCTCGGCGCAATAGGACGGGACCGCGCGGACCGCTACTGCGGCAGGCTCGCGACCGCGGTGTAGCGGGCGCAGGCGTCGTCGATCACCGGGGCCCCCTCGGCGCACGCGCGGCGCGCGACGATGGCGCTGATCGGAGCCAGCGCGAAACCTCGGGCATCCAGGGTCGGCAGCCAACGGCGCAGGGCCTCGATGGTGACGTCGTGCGGATGGCCGATCGCGACGGCGTAGCCCTTGCGGCGGGCGATGGTCTCGGCGCGCTCCAGCTGCCCGAGCACGGCATCGAGGTCGAGCTCGTTGTCGAGAAACACGTCGCGCTCGGCATAGGGAACCTGCAGCCGGCGCGCTTCGCGCCCCGCCACCGAGTGCGCCGTGGTCCGGGAATCGAGGAACAGCAGCCCGTGCCGGCGCAGCTCCGCCATCACCAGGCTCATGCGCTCGTCATCGGCGGTCAGCAGCGAGCCCATGTGGTTGTTGATGCCCACGAACCCGCGGAAGCTGCGCAGTTGGCTGCGCAGCCGCGCGACCAGGTCGGCGGGCTCGAGCGAGGCGAGCAACGCGTTCGGGCCCGGAAACGCGTTGCCGGTCGGCTCCATCGGCACGTGCAACATCAGCTCGTGGCCTGCGGCGCGGGCCGCCCGGGTCTGCTCGCTCAGGTGCGGCGCGTAGGGCAGGAACGCGAGGGTCAGCGGCCCTTCGAGACGGCTGACCGCCGTGGTTCCCCTGTGGTTGACCCCGAGGTCGTCGATCACCACCGCAATCGCCGGCCGGTCGTCGATCACCGGCGCGACCGCGTTCTGCAGCCAGGTCGGGCCGCGCATGTCGGGCGGCGTGATGCGGATCGGCGCCACGGCGTGCGCCAGTCTCGGTGCCGGCGTCCCGGTATCGGACACGCCGGTATCGGGCATGGCGGGTTCGGAGGTGGCGGCGTGAGCGACCGTCGCCGCCCCGGCGACCGCGGAGGAGCGGGGCTCGGCCGACGTCTGGGCGCTCACGGGAGCCGCGGGATCGGTCGAGACCACAGGTGGCGCCGGATCGGTGGCGCGGGCGCGGGCATGCGCAGGCGGCTCGGGCACGGCTTCAGAGGATCGCGGCGGGGCGGGCGACAGCGCGCGCACGACCGCGCTGGGCGCGGCTACGGTAGCCGGAGGCTCAGGCTCGCTCGGGGGGGCCCCCGGGGTGAGCGCCGCCATCTCGATCGGGGCTGCCGCTGCCGCTCCGGGATCGGCCGCGTCCAAAGCCGGCAGCACCGCCGTGCCATCGAGGGCCGTTGGATCGGGAACACCGATCCCCGGCATCGCGCCGGCAACCCCGGGCAGCTTCCGCTCCAGGCGATCGCCGGCCGCCATCGCCTCGCCCACCAGCTGGCCCTTGGCCGACGCGGCGATGCTGGCCTGAGCGGCGGTCATCAGTCCGCCGGCCCTCGCCCAGGTCTGCTCCTCGACGCGCCGATCCGCAAGGCTGCGCTGACTGACCGCGACCTGATCCGGTCCCGGCCAGAACAGCCAGAAGGCGGCGAGCAACGCGACACCGAACGCCGCCCGGACGATGCTCGCCCTGTGCTGAAGGAACCGGCGATGCAGTCGAGAGTACGACCAGCGTCGACGGCTCCGACGACGTCGTGTGGCCATATGGCGGCGCTTCCAGTCTCGGTAGCCCGCTGGGGTTCGAGGCTACGCGCTCGCGGCGCCGGCCCCTCGTCTACCCATAAAGATTAGCGAGGTCTGCGGCAGTCTTCAACCGGATGATCCAACGCCCGCGGCTGACCTCGGGTTCCAGCCATTACTGCTTGATCTGAGACGATCATAGCGGGAGGGGTGAGGGTGGCCTTTGACAACAGCGGGGGATGTACCTCAGGGCGCATTGAGCCTGGGGTTGGTTAGCGGCGCGGCGCAGCCGGGCGCTACGGACCGACAGTGGACCGACACGCTTTCCCCTTGACGGCGCCGACCGTGCCGGGTTTGCTGACGCAACCTCTTGACCTGGGACGGGCTTCGACCGCTGCGCAAGACAATGCTGTTGTTGTTGGATAATTACGACAGCTTCACCTACAACTTGTTCCATTACTTGGGCGAGTTGGGGGCGGAAGTTCTGGTGCGGCGCAACGATGCGCTCAGCGTCGACCAGGCGGTTGCGCTTCGACCGCAGGCGATCGTCATCTCGCCCGGTCCTTGCGATCCCGATCGCGCCGGCATCTCGGTCGACCTGGTGAGAGCCGCGGCCGGGAATTGCCCGATCCTCGGGGTGTGTCTCGGCCATCAGGCGGTCGCCCAGGCGTTCGGTGGCCGCATCGTGCGCGCCCCGCACGTCATGCATGGCAAGCTGAGCGCGATCGAGCACGCCGGCCTGGGTCTGTTCCGTGAGCTGCCCTCGCCGTTCTCGGCGACGCGCTATCATTCGCTGGTCGCCGAGCCGGACAGTCTGCCGCCGTGCCTCGAGGTGACCGCGCGGACGGCCGATGGGGTCATCATGGCGGTGGGCCATCGCGAGCTGCCGGTTCACGGGGTGCAGTTCCACCCGGAAAGCATCGAGACCGAGCATGGCCATCGCCTGCTCGGCAATTTCCTGGCGCTGATCCCGCCGAGGGGAAGCGCGTGACCGACACGCCGGACAAGATGAAGGCGCTGCTCGGGCGGGTCGCCTCCGGGGCGCCGTTGACCCGCAGCGAGGCACGGGACGCCTTCGAGATCATGATGTCCGGCGATGCCACCCCCGCCCAGGTCGGCGGCTTTCTCATGGGGCTCCGGGTGCGCGGCGAAACCGTCGACGAGCTCGCCGGTGGCGCCCAGGCGCTGCGCGAGCGCATGCTCAGGGTCAACGCCCCCGACGACGCGATCGACACCTGCGGGACCGGCGGCGATGCCTCGGGCACCTTCAACGTCTCGACCGCAGCGGCGATCGTCGTCGCGGCGTGTGGCGTGCCGGTCGCCAAGCACGGCAATCGGGCGCTGTCGTCCCGCGCCGGCTCGGCCGACATCCTCATGGCGCTCGGGGTCAACATCGATGCCGACCTCGCTCTGGTCGAGCGCTCGATCCGGGGTGCGGGCATCGGTTTCATGATGGCCCCGCGCCACCATGGCGCCATGCGCCACGTCGCCGGCGCGCGCGTCGAGCTCGGCACCCGGACGATCTTCAACCTGCTCGGTCCGCTCGCCAATCCGGCCGGCGCCAGGCGTCAGCTGATGGGCGTGTTCGCCGGGGAATGGGTCGAGCCGATCGCCCACGTGCTCGCGCAGTTGGGCACCGAGCGGGCCTGGGTGGTGCATGGCGCCGACGGCCTGGACGAGCTCAGCACGACCGGCCCTTCGCAGGTCGCCGAGTTGTGCGACGGCACGGTCAGGACCTTCGAGGTCACTCCGGAGGATGGGGGCTTGCCGCGCGCCCGCGTGGGCGACCTCAAGGGCGGCGACGCCACGACCAACGCCGATGCGCTGCGTGCCCTGCTCGACGGCCTGCGCGGGCCGTACCGCGACATCGTGTTGCTGAACGGCGCCGCGGCGCTGATCGTCGCCGGCCGGGCCGACGATCTCGCGGCCGGGGTGGCGCGCGCCGCCGAGGCGATCGACAGCGGCGCCGCCAAGGCCGTCCTCGGCGCCCTGGTCGCGATCACCAACGAGGCGCCACCCGGTGCGTGACGTGCTCGCCCGGATCTGCGCGGCCAGACGCCAGGCGGTCGCCGCCCGCAAGGCCGCCTTGCCCCTTGCCGAGCTCGAGGCGCGCGTGCCGGTGGCCCCGGCGCGCGGCTTCCGGCGCGCCCTGGAAGCGAAGCTCGCCGCCCAGGGCCTCGCCCTGATCGCCGAGATCAAGAAGGCCTCTCCCAGCCAGGGCTTGATCCGCGGCGAGTTCGACCCGCCGGCGCTCGCGCGCGCCTATGCCGAAGGCGGCGCCGCCTGTCTCTCGGTCCTGACCGAAGAGAGCCACTTTCAAGGGGCCGACGCGCACCTGCGGGCGGCGCGCGCCGCGGTCGGCCTGCCCTGCCTGCGCAAGGATTTCATCCTCGAGCCCTACCAGGTCGTCGAGGCGCGGGTGATCGGCGCCGACTGCGTGCTGTTGATCATGGCGGCGCTTGCCGACGGCGAGGCGCGCGCGCTGGGCGATCTGGCGGGCGCGCTGGGCCTCGACGTTCTGGTCGAGGTGCACGACCAGGGCGAGCTCGAGCGCGCCGTGCGGCTGGAGGCGGCGCTGATCGGGATCAACAATCGCAATCTCAAGACCTTGCAGGTCGATCTTCAAACCACGGAACGGCTGGCGCCGCTGGTGCCGG
>JBOHKK010000360.1:0-6182 GCA_050729115.1 Geminicoccaceae bacterium
CCGGCTCCTGCCAGTCGTCCCACGGGCAGATTCCCGCCGCCAGGACCAGCGCGTCGACCGGCCCACTCGCCGCCGCGACCCGCTCGACCTCGGCCCGGCTCGCCACGTCGCAGACGAAGGCCGCCGTCTTGGCGCCGGCCTGGCGCAGCTGCTGCGCCAGCGGCTCGGTCGCCCGCCGGTCGGCCAGGAGCAGCTCCGCGCCGAGCGAGGCGCACACGCGCGCCGTCGCCTCGCCGATCCCGCCGGCGGCGCCGGTGATCAGGATGCGCAGGCCGGTCAAATCGAAAGCCGTTCCCATGTCGCCCTCGCTCGCTGCCATTGACCCTTCGCTTTTTCTTGATCCACAGTCGCGCCGGGCGCGCAAGGGAGACGCAGGTGGCCGAGTACCCGGGGATCGAGAACGAGCGGCGGTTCGCCCACGCGGCGCTGCACCGGGTGGTCCAGGGCATCTTCGAGCGCTGCGGCATGGCGGCGGGCGATGCCCGGGTGCTCACCGACCAGCTGGTCGAGGCCGATCTGCGCGGGATCCACTCCCATGGCGTGATGCGCGTGCCGGCCTATGTCGACAGGCTCGAGAAGGGCGGCGTCGACCCGAAGGGCCGGCCGCGGGTGACCAAGGACGCGGGCGCCGCCCTGGTGATCGACGGCGGCAACAGCATGGGCCAGGTCGCCGGCGCGTTCGCCATGCAACAGGCGATCGAGCGCGCCCGCACGACCAACGTTGCGGTGGCCGCGGTCGGCAACAGCAACCATGCCGGCGCCATGGAGTACTACGTGCGAATCGCGGTCGCCGCCGACATGATCGGGATCGCCACCACCAACGCGCTGCCGACCATGGCGCCCTGGGGCGGCATCGACAAGCTGGTCGGCCTCAATCCGATCGGCATCGGCATCCCGGCGGGCGCGGCGCCGCCCTTGGTCCTCGACTGCGCGTTCGGCGCCACCGCGCATGGCCGGATGCAGGTATACAAGCAGAAGAGCATCCCGATTCCCGACGGCTGGGCGTTCGATCGGGCCGGCCGGCCGACCACCGACATCGAGGCGGCGCTCCAAGGCCTGGTCCAGCCGATCGGCATGTACAAGGGGATCGGCCTCGCGATGGCCGCGGGCATTCTGTCCACGCTGCTCTCCGGCGCCGGCTACGGCACCGAGAGCGGCAACATGGTGGACGGGCCGAACCCAGGGCGCGACGGCCAGTTCTACCTGGCGCTCAACATCGCCGCGTTCGAGGACGTGGCGACCTTCAAGGCGCGCATGGACCGGCTGATCCGGGAGTACCGGGGCACGCGCCTTGCGCCCGGCGTCACGCGGGTCTTCGTGCCGGGCGAGATGGAGGCGGAGCTCGAGCGCAGGCAGCGGGCAGACGGCGTGCCGCTGAATGAGGCGACGGTCCAGGGCATCCAGGACGCCGCGGCCAGGCTCGGCGTCGACGCCTCGGCGCTGCGGTGATCCGGAGCCGGAGCGATGCCCGACTTCCCGATCGTCGACGCCCACGTCCACCTCTACGACCCGGAGGTCGTCCGCTACGGCTGGATGCGGGGCAAGCCGGCGCTCGCGGGGCCGCACGGCCTCGCGGCATTCGATGAGGCCCGCGCCCGGGTCGAGGTCCAGGGAATGGTGTGGATCGAGGTCGGCGCCGATCCCGGTCAGCATCAGGGCGAAGCGCGCTGGATCGCAGAGCTCGCCGCGGTCGATGCGCGGATCAAGGGCATCGTCGCGCATGCGCCCCTCGAGCGCGGCGCCGCGGCCGCAGCCGAGATCGAGCGACTGCTCGAGCACGCGCACCTCAAGGGCATCCGCCGCCTGTTGCAGGACGAGCCGGACGATGCCTTCTGTCTGCGCCCGGCCTTCATCGACGGCGTCCGGCTGCTCGCGCGCCACGACCTGTCCTTCGACATCTGCGTCCACCACCGCCAGCTGGCGGGCGCGCTCGAGCTGGCGCGCCGCTGCCCCGAGGTCCGCTTCGTCCTCGATCACATCGGCAAGCCCGGCATCCAGGGCGGCCTGATCGCGCCCTGGCGCACCCATATCGGGGAGCTCGCGGCGCTGCCGAACGTCTGGTGCAAGATTTCCGGGCTGATCACCGAGGCCGGCCACGACTGGACGCGCGCAAAGCTGCGCCCGTATCTCGACCCCGTGCTCGACCGCTTCGGCTTCGAGCGGGTGATGTTCGGCAGCGACTGGCCGGTCTCGGAGCAGACCCACCGCTACGGGCAGTGGATCGATGTCGTGGACCGGGCGCTGGGGGATGCCTCCGAGCACGAGCGCCGCCGGCTGTTCTGCGACAACGCCATCGCGTGCTACCGGCTCGACCCGTCGTGAGGGCGCCGATCGCCCCGCAGGAGACAGCGCCTTGCAGGGCAGCCGGCCCTTCGACCTCCACGCACCGCCCTTGCGATCTGCCCGCGAGCGCGCCGCCGGCGCTGATCACCGTGGTCGACACCGAGGAGGCGTTCGACTGGTCGGCGCCATTCGACCCCGCGAGCCGGGCGGTCGGCCACATGGCCTCGATCCACCGCGTGCAGGGCATCTTCGACGCGCAGGGCGTGGTGCCCTGCTACCTCGTGAGCTACCCGATCGTCGCCGAGGAGGCGGGATTTCGGCCGCTGGCGCGGTATGTCGAAGCCGGCCGGGCGATCATCGGGGCGCATCTGAACCCGTGGGTCACGCCGCCGCATCTCGAGCAGGTGAGTCCCGTGAGCTCCTATCCCGGCAATCTGCCGCGTGACCTCGAGGCGGCAAAGCTCGCTGAGCTCGCCGCCCGGATCGCGCGCGCGCTCGGCGTCCGCCCGACGATCTACAAGGCCGGGCGCCACGGCAAAGGCCCGCACACCGAGGCGGTCCTGGAGGCGCAGGGCTTCGAGATCGACATGAGCCCGGCGCCGCCCATGGACTACCGCGCCGACGGCGGCCCCGACTACCGGCGCCACCCGGCGCGGCCGTTCCGGTTCGGGCAGAAGCGCCGCCTGCTCTGCCTGCCGGGCACCGGCGCCTTCGTCGGCGGCCTGTCCGGCCTCGGCCCGGTCCTGCATCCGCTCCTGGCGCACCGCAGCGTCGCGCGGCTGCGCCCGCTCGCGCTCGCCTCGCGCCTGCGCCTGCTCGAGCGCCTCCGCCTGACGCCCGAGGGCTTCACCCTTGCCGAGATGCTGCGCCTGACGCGCGCCCTTCTGGCCCGCGGCCAGCGCACCTTCACACTCAGCTTCCACTCGCCCTCGGTGGTCCCCGGCAACACGCCCTACGTACGGAGCGACGCCGACCTCGCCGCCTTCCTCGAACGCCTGCGCGGCTTTCTCACCGCGTTCCGGCGCGACCTGCACGGCCGCTTCGTCACGCCCCACGCCCTCGAGGCCGAGCTGAAGCAGCTGCCGCCCGACTAGCCCGGCCGCGCCCGTCTTGCCGAGGAAGGTGATCGCGGAATTGAAGCGCCCGAGCCAACTCGGGCGTCATCGACTGGTGACTGGCACGAACAGGAAATATTCGCTGTTGTCGAAGGCCACGGCGAGTTGCAATTGAGGCTGCTGCCCGACTACACGCAGCCCCTGGCGTCCGGCCTCCCTTGCGGGAAAAAGGTCAAAGGGCTCGCCTGTCGGAACCGCGACCCGGCAGAGAAGGTTCTCGGCGGCAATTACGTCACCGACCACCTCTTGCGCCTCAAGTGCCTTGAAGCACTCGGTAACGGAGTCGACGAACTCTTCGAGGAGGTCGACGACCTCGGACGGCGCACTGCTCACTGGGGCCGCTGCCATCATCACATTGGCGAGCAATTCGACCCCATCGCTGGCTATGATCCCGCTCATCTCGCCGCCGTCGATCGCGTCGAGACCTGATAGGATCACCTCGAGTGGCGGGCTACCGACCGGCGCCCCGTCGATGCTGAACCGGCATTCTGCGTCTTCGTAGTTGAGATAGGCCGCGACCTTGCGGGTCTTGAACGCTCCGACTATCGCCTCACGCTCTGCCGCGTCGCAATAGTAAGTCTCGGATGCGTGAGCCGTGGCCGGTCCCGCGAGCGCCGCAAGGAGCACGGCAGCTGCCAGCCACAGTTCTTCATTCAAGATTGCTTCAACTCGTTCCCTCATCATTTGACTCCCTGTACGTTTTCGGTCGGCGACTCTGGTTCCGTGCTGATGTCGGGAACCAAATCCTTCAGCGCTGGCGATGGGCAGTCGCAGGGCCGCAAGAGGCGACCTTCAGCCGTCTTCAGGCTCGGTACTCGGTTCGGGACGGTCACCACTATCCGACCTTCTTTGACACCGTCGAGCTTGAGGCAGTTCGGAAACTGCTCGGCGAACGCTTCGAGCGTATCGAGGGGGTCCCGGCTTTCGTGGCGGAATGTCCGACAGATGACCACGTGATCGATGGCGTTATCGACTCTAGCAAGGGTGGCGCAGCGCCGTCCTCTAAGCCATTCGACCAGCCACCATTCCATCCAGTTGGGGCATTCTTGCCTGGCGATCGCGGTGACGGTCGCCCGTAGACCCGTCGGCCCGCGTAGTTATAGCTACCCGCCTCGACAGGAATATTGGACAGCCTGGGATTCTCCAGCAGCACCCACCTGATGCCCGCGAGCAGCAGAGCAAAGAGCAGAAGCACGAGCGTGAAATATACCCAGTTGGTCGGCGGGCGTCGGATTTGATCTCGGCCCGCCGCCTGTCTGCGTGGAGGCGACGAGCCTTTTAAGGGCGCGCTCGGACTTCCTCGACGACCTTCCGCGCTCGGAATTCCTCGACGACCTGGCGAATGCCGTGCGCGACATCGGTGAACGCCTCGTCCGGGTTCGTCCAGGAGGTCACTGGCTTACCGTCCCTGGGCAGCGCCTGGAGCTTGGCGAAGAGCGCGCCTTGCCAATCCACCCAGCGCAGAATCACCGGGATGACGCGCGCTTCGCCGGCGTCGTGCCGCGCCAGCGCCCGTTTCATCTCCACGCGGTAACAGTAATCGGAGGCGAGAAAGTCGGCGCTGACGAGAAGGAGGATGACGGCCGCGCTATTCAGGTGCTCGTCGATCGCGTCGGCCCACTCGTGCCCGGCGCCGATCCGCCGGTCGTGCCATTCGTCGATGACGCCATCATTCCTCAGCATGCTGAGGTGCTTCCCGAGCATCTCGCGCAGCGCCTCGTCCTCGTGGCTGTACGAGATGAACACTTCGACCGGAGCAGAACCGCCTGCGGACATGGTTCCCACAATGACATCAATGGCGCTCTACTGAAAACCAACGAGCAGGCTTGATCAAGAGCGCAATCAACTCGCGATGTTCTTGGCCGTCCTCCTCGCACTCGGTCAACGCATCGGCATTTCTGGACCGCCGGGCGGTGACAACGGGGTTGGTCCGTACCGCTCAATGCAGCCGCGGCTTCTTGAGGAAAGTCGTTACGGTCGGCTGAGCGGGTCGTGCTGCGGTGCAGGCTGCCGGGGCGGGCGAGGGGGGCGGAGCCTCAGTGATCCGGGCCGCCTCAGGGCGTGGCGCCGGTGGTCGGGGTGGCGCCGAGCTCGATCTCGTTGAGCAGACCGTTGGGCGTATTGACCCGGGTCCAGGTGCCCCCGACCAGCTCGACCGAGAAGATCGAGTGCCAGCGGTGGAAGGTCGGCCGGGAGATGGGCGTCCAGTCGATGCCGAGCGGTCGGTTCCTGGCGATCACCCACTCCGCGAAGCTCAGCTTCCACGCCGCAGCGGTCGCCGCCGCGGCGACCGTCCCGGCGCCCGGGATCGCAACGCCCCTCGGGTCCAGGCTGCCGTCGATGCCGGGCGTGTCAATCACGAAGATGCGCCTGCTCACCGGCGTGAGACATTCGTCCTGGTCGTGATGGTCGTCGCTGGTCCCGGCCGGCAGCCCGCCCAGGCGCGTCCACGCCCCGCCGACCCGCTGCCACAAGCCATCGGCGACCGTGCGCGTGATGTCGAACTCGGTGCCGGGCGGAATCGTACCGCTGATCCGGAAGATCAGCTCCATGCCGTTCTGACCGGCCGTCGGCCCATCCACGCCCAGGGCCGCCGGCGGATCGGGGGCGCAGTTGTCGGCATCCTGCGCGCCGGTGTTGTTGAAGGCGTCCCGGGTGGCTCGAAGACCACGGAGGCTCGGGGCGGGGGGAGGGGCCGGCGGCGGCGGCGGCTGACGGTGCACCGCCGCCCCGGTCCGCAGCGCCGGGCGGAAGGCGTGGCCCATCGTCACCGCCGCGGCCGCG
>JBOHKK010000361.1:0-6157 GCA_050729115.1 Geminicoccaceae bacterium
GCGCAGGCGCCGGCCGGCGACGGCATCCTGGAGCGCGCGGCCGGCAATCTCATGCGGCTGGTGACGATCCGGCCGGTCGGCGCCGATGCCGAAGGGGACCACGCGGCGGCGCGGGTCGCGCGCGCGGAGGCCAAGCTCGCGGATGGCGATCTCGCCGGCGCGGTGGCCGAGCTCGAGGGGCTCGAGGGTGCGCCGGCCGAGGCGGCGGCGCCATGGCTCGAGCAGGCGCGGGCGCGCCTCGCCGCGCAACGTGCGCTGGAGAGCCTGCACGCGCACGCCACCGGCCTCCTGGCCGAGTCGCCCTGAGACCCGACCCGTGACAACCGCGCCGGCCGCGCCCGGATGATGCTCGAGGGAGGTCGATGATCCGGCTCATCGTGTTCCTGGCGATCGCGATCGCGCTGTCGCTGCTTGCGACCTGGCTGGTCGACCATCCGGGCCGGGCGACGCTGGCCTGGGGCGGCACCCACGTCGAGACCTCGCTTGCGGTGCTGGTGGTCGGCGTGCTGCTGCTCGGCGTGCTCCTGACCATCCTGTTCGAGATCTTGCGCCTGATCCGCGGCGCGCCGCGCCGGTTTGCCGCCCATCGGCGGCGCAGCCGCACCGAGAAGGGTCACCAGGCGCTGGCCCAGGGCCTGGTCGCGGCGGCGGCGGGCGACACCACGGCGGCGAAGGCGTGCAACCGCCGCGCCGACCGGCTCCTGGGGCATGCCCCCTCGACGTTGCTTCTGAGCGCCCAGGCGGCGCAGCTCGAGGGCGACGAAGGGGCCGCACGACTGACTTTCCAGGAGATGCTCAGGCACCCGGAGACCGAGTTCCTCGGACTGCGCGGGCTGCTCGCCCAGGCGATCAAGGACGGCGACAACGAGACCGCGCTCCGGCTCGCGCGTCGAGCCTATCTGCGACGCCCGCACACGCCCTGGGTGCTCTCCACGCTGTTCGATCTCCAGACCCGGGAGGGCCTGTGGACCGAGGCGCAGAGCACGATCGGCGCCATGGCCGGGCACAAGCTGATCGACCGGGCGACCGCGACCCGCCGGCGGGCGATCCTGCTCCACCAGCAGGCGGCGGCGCAGCGCGCGGCCGGACGCCCGTACGAGGCCCTGTATCTGGCCCGCAAGGCGCACAAGCTGCAGCCGGATCTGGCGCCGCTCGCGGTCCAGGCGAGCGCTCTGGCCGAAGAGACCAATCAGCCCCGCGTTGCCGGCAAGGTCATCGAGGCGGCGTGGCAGGCGAATCCGCACCCGGCGCTCGCCAAGGCGTATCTCGGGCTGAACGGCAAGGCATCGCCGGACGAGCGGCTGAAGGTGATGGAGCGGCTGTATCAGCTGCGGCCCGACCAGCTCGAGAGCGAGCTGGCGCTGGCCGAGCAGGCGATCGCCGCCAAGGCGTGGCCGGTGGCGCGGACGGCGCTGGAGCGCGCGCGCAAGCTGGGACCCACGGCATCGGTGTATCGTCTCTTGGCCGAGGTGGCGCAGGCCGAGGGCGACGGCGAGCAGGCCCGCGCGTGGCTCGCGCAGGCGGTCGACGCCCCGCCGGATCGGGCCTGGCTGTGCGAGACCAACGGGGAAGCCCGGGCGAGCTGGTCGGCGTTCGGCCCGGACGGCCGGTTCGACAGCCTGCGCTGGGGGGCGCCGCGCAAGATCGTGCCGCTCGTGGGCGACGAGGTGGCCGAACTGATCCCGCCGAGCCGGCCGCGCGGCACCGAGCTCGTGCCCGTGGTAGCGCCGGAGGCAGTGGCCGCGCCTGTTCGGCCCGAGGCGCCGGTGGGGCCGGTGCGGCCGGCGGCACCAGTCCGGGCAGCCAAGGTTGACGCCGCCTGAGGGCGCGGCTAGCGTGCGGCGCCGATCCGGCGGCCGGAGTAGCTCAGGGGTAGAGCGGCTGATTCGTAATCAGTAGGTCGGAGGTTCGAATCCTCTCTCCGGCACCAGCAAAATCAATCAGTCATACCTGCTGGGTGACCGCCGTAAGCCGCTTTGGTGGCCATTTGATCGGCAGCGAAGGCGGTGACCGGATGTATCTTCCCGCGGCGTGAATGAGTCAGGCTGCCAGCGCTCGCCGCACGGCCTCGGGCTCGCGCTCGATGACCTTGAGGAAGGCGCGAGCCGCTCCCTCCGGGCGGCGCCGGCCCTGCTCCCAGTTGCGGATGGCGTCCAGCTCCAGCCCGAAGGCGGCGGCGAACTGCGCCTGGGACATGCCGAGCCGGCGCCGGATCGCCCGTACGTCGACCGTCTCCGGAGCGTGGATGACGAAGCCCTCGGTAAGCTCACCGCGCGCGAAGGCAAGCGCCTGTCGGGCGCCGGTCAGCATCTTGGATTCGCTACGCTTAGGCACGGCGGATCACTCCTTTGCGGTAGGTTTCGGCGAGCGTTCCCAGGATCGAGCGCCATTCGTTCCGCTCTGACTTGGACAAGTCCGCGCGCTCGCCCTTCGTATAGAGAGCCAGCAGGAACACCGGAACACGCGCCCCCGCATGGAACGTGATCACCCTGCAGCCACCGCTCTTGCCCTTGCCGCGCCCGGCGCACCGGACCTTTCGGGCGCCGCCGGTGCCGGGGATCACGTCGCCCGCCGTCGGGTTCGAGGCTGATGATTTTCGCGCGCTCGTCATCCGAAAGGCACGACCATCTGCACGCCGGTGCGACAACGACGGGCGGTGGCCGTCTTGCTGGTCGTGGTCGGTACGCGCCAACCGCGAATCCGCGTTTAACGAACGTAACCATTCAAACATACTCTTGACTCGCGCATCGCCGCGTCCGGGGGCGTGGGGTCCGGGCGCCGGTCGTGGCGTGGCAACGGGGCCGGCCAGTTAGTGTTTGCGGTGACGGCGGAGGTTTCGGGGCATGCGAGCGATTGTGGTCGGGGGCGGCATCATGGGTCTGTGCACGGCCTGGGCGCTCTGCCGCGGCGGGCACGAGGCGGTGGTGTACGAGCAGGGGCCGATCCCGAACCCTTTTGCCTCCTCGTGCGACGAGCATCGGCTGACCCGGTTCACCTATGGCGCCATGACCGGCTACGCGCGCATGGTGCACGAGGCCCATGCCGCCTGGGATCGCCTCTGGGGCGATCTCGGCCGGAGCCACTTTCGGCCAACCGGCACCCTGGTCGTCGCGCGCGCCGACGGCTGGGTGCGGGCATCGGAGCGCTGCCTGGAAGCCATGGCGCTGCCGGTCGAGATCTGGTCGCCCGAGGCGCTCGCCGCGCGCCTGCCGTTTCTCACCTTCGAGCACGCGAGCTTCGCCCTGTTCACGCCGACCGGCGGCGTGTTGTTCGCCCGGCGCATCCTCGAGGACCTCGACCGCTGGCTGCGGCGCCACGGCGTGGCCCTCAATGCGCACAGCCGGGTCACCGCGATCGATCCCGACCGTGCGGCGATCCGTATGGCCGACGGCCGGAGCGATCGCGGCGATGCGCTCGTGGTTGCGGCCGGTCCCTGGGCGCCGGATCTCGTGCCGACCTTGCGTGGCCGCATCACGCCGTCGCGCCAGACAGCGCTCTACCTCGAGCCGCCGCCAGAGACGTTGCCGGTGTGGCGCGCGGCGCCGATGGTGCTCGATCAGATCGAGGCGGCGCGCGGCGGCTTCTACGCGGTGCCTCCGATCGGCGGCACGCGGCTCAAGGTCGGTGACCATGGCTTTTCGCTCCGCGGGCACCCGGACCTGGAGCGCGCCCCCAGCGACGCCGATCGGGCGCACACCATGGCGGTGGCCGGGAGCCGGCTGGTCGACTTCGAGCGCTACCGCGCGCTCGAGGCCAGGACGTGCTTCTACAGCATCGCCGCGGGCGAGCGGTTCATCGTCGAGCCGCTCGGGCGCGCCTGGGTGCTGGCCGGCTTCTCCGGTCACGGCTTCAAGTTCGGCGCGGTGATCGGCGAGGCGATCGCCCTGGCGCTGGCCGGCCGCCGCTCGGCCGCCACGATCACCGCCTGGGCCGCCGGGCGCGCTTGAGCATTTGGCAACGCCGCGGGCTCTGCTATAAGCCGGCCGTTCAGGAGCATCGGATGACCCCGCCTCCCGTGATATTCTGCGCGCTCGATCGCCCCGACCTCGACGGCGCGCTGGCACTCGGCCGATCGCTCGCGGACGTGATCGGCGGCCTCAAGGTCGGGCTCGAGTTCGTCACGGCCAACGGTCCGGACGGCGTCCGCAGGATGGTCGACCTCGGGCTGCCGGTGTTCCTCGACGTCAAGTTCCACGACATTCCCAACACCGTGGCGCGCGCGGTGCGCGTGGCGGGCGCGCTCGGCGTCGCCATGCTGACCCTGCACGTCGCGGGCGGCCCGGCGATGCTGCTCGCCGCGGTGGAAGCTGCGCGCGCCCGGGAACCCTGCCCGAGGCTGATCGGCGTGACCGTGCTGACCAGCTTGGATGACGCCGATCTCGCTGCGCTCGGTATCCCGGACAAGGTGTCGGCTCACGTGCTGCGCTTGGCCGAGCTGGCCTGGGACAACGGCCTGGACGGCATCGTCTGTGCCCCGCATGAGATCGCGCTGCTACGCAGCCGCTTCAACCATGACTTCAAGCTGGTCGTCCCGGGCATCCGACCCTCCGGCAGCGCGGTGGGCGATCAGAAGCGCGCCAAGACCCCCGCGGCTGCCGTCACAGCCGGGGCGGACGTTTTGGTGATCGGTCGGCCGATCACCGAAGCGCCCGATCCGCGGGCGGCGGCTGGGGCGATCAATGCCGAGATCGCCGCGGCGCTGGCGGCCTGAGCCATGGCGGTCGCGGTCAAGATCTGTGGCATCACCGATGCCGCGGCGCTCGCCGCTGCGGTGGAGGGCGGCGCCAGCTATCTCGGGTTCGTGTTCTATCCGCCGTCGCCGCGCGCGCTCGGTGCCGAGCAGGCCGGCGCGCTGGCCGGCCGGACGCCGGCCCCTTGTCAACGCGTGGGCGTGTTCGTCGACCCGGACGACGACCTGCTCGACCGGACGCTGGCCCAGGTGCCGCTCGAGGCCTTGCAGCTGCACGGCGGCGAAAGCCCGGAGCGCGTCCGCGCGATCAAGGTCCGGACCGGGCGCGCCGTGATCAAGGCGCTGAAGGTGGCCGACGCCTGCGATCTCGCGCCCGTTGCGGCCTACGCCGCAGTTGCCGACCTGCTCCTGTTCGATGCCAAGCCGCCGAGCGAGCCGGGGCGCCTGCCGGGCGGCAACGGCCTCTGCTTCGACTGGCGCCTGTTGCGGGACCTTCGGGTCGGCTGCCCGTGGCTGCTCTCGGGCGGGCTGTCGGCCGGCAATCTCGAAGCTGCGGTGACCCTTTGCCGAGCGCCTGCGGTCGACGTATCGTCCGGCGTCGAGCGCCGGCCGGGAATCAAGGACCCGGCGAAAATCCGGCAATTTCTGAGGCTCGCCGCCGCGCTCGAGCCGCCCGAGCGCGCGATCGCCGCCGCCTCGTGAGCTCTCGCCCATGAGCCTTCCCAACACCTACCGGGCCGGCCCGGACGCCCGCGGCCGGTTCGGCATCTACGGCGGCCGCTTCGTCGCCGAGACCCTGATGCCGCTGATCCTCGAGCTGGAGCGCGCCTACGAGGAGACGAGGGACGATCCGGCGTTTCAGGCGGAGCTCGCGGCCTGGCTCGCCGACTACGCCGGCCGCCCGACGCCGCTCTACCTGGCCGAGCGCCTGAGCGCCCAGCTGGGCGGCGCGCGCATCTACTTCAAGCGCGACGAGCTCACCCACACCGGCGCCCACAAGATCAACAACACGATCGGCCAGATCCTGCTCGCCCGGCGCATGGGCAAGCGCCGGATCATCGCCGAGACCGGCGCCGGCCAGCACGGCGTGGCGACCGCGACGGTGGCCGCGCGCCTGGGCCTGGAGTGCGTGGTCTACATGGGGGCCCGCGACATCGAGCGGCAGAAGCCGAACGTGTTCCGCATGCGTCTTTTGGGCGCCGAGGTGCGCGCCGTGACGTCCGGCGCCGCCACCCTCAAGGACGCCATGAACGAGGCGCTTCGCGACTGGGTCAGCCACGTCGAGAACACCTTCTACATCATCGGCAGCGTCGCCGGCCCGCACCCTTATCCCGCCATGGTGCGCGACTTCCAGTCCGTGATCGGCAACGAGGTGCGCGCCCAGATCACCGCCAAGGAGGGCCGTCTGCCGGATACCCTGGTCGCCTGCGTGGGCGGTGGCTCGAACGCCATGGGCCTGTTCCATCC
>JBOHKK010000362.1:0-6140 GCA_050729115.1 Geminicoccaceae bacterium
GGGCTGCGCCGTGCGCGCGCTGGAGACCCGGGCCGGCCGGGTGGCCGGGGTGGTCACCGAGCACGGACCGATCGCGTGCGGCGCGGTGGTGCTCGCCGCCGGCGCGTGGTCGGCCTTGTTCCTCCGCCATCTCGGCCTCGAGCTGCCGCAGCTCAAGGTCAAGGCGTCGGTGCAACGGACCGCGATGGCGCCCCTGATCACCGAGAGCGCGGTCGGCGCGACGCGTGCGGCGTTCGGCCGCCGCCAGGACGGCGGCTACACCATCGCCCGCAGCGGCGCCGGCACCTTCGACCTCACGCCCGCGGCGTTCCGCCATTTCCGCGCCTTCCTGCCGGCGCTCAAGGAGCGATGGGGCGAGCTCAAGCTGCGCGTCGGCCGCAGCTTCGTCGACGAGCTGATCACGCCCGCGTCCTGGCGCGCCGATCGGCCGAGCCCGTTCGAGCGCACGCGGGTGCTGGATCCCGCCCCCGACCACAAGCTGCTCGATCAGGTCATGCGCGACGCCGCCGAGCTGTTCCCCCAGCTCCAAGGGCTGCGGCCGGTCGAGCGCTGGGCCGGCATGATCGACGTCACGCCCGACGAGATCCCGGTGCTCGGGCCGGCCCCTGACATGCCGGGCCTGCTCGTCGCCACGGGCTTCTCGGGCCACGGCTTCGGGATCGGCCCGGCCGCCGGCTACGCCATGGCCCAGCTCGCCGTGGGCGAGCGCCCGATCGTCGATCTCCACCCGTTCCGCTTCACCCGCTTTGCCGAGCAGGACATCACGCGCTTTCCAGGGCCTTGAGCCGACCGACCGGCGCGGCCACGGCCGACAGGTCGGGCTTGGCGGGCACCGTGTCGCTGGAAACCGCTTGAACAGCCAAGTACATCTGGACCGACAGCCCGCAGGCCGGGGCCGGAAAGGCTGGCGCCATCAGAACGCCTTCGGCAAGCCGGCCTGTTTCAGCGTGTGATTCACCCAGTGACGCGATTTGATCCGCGCATCCACCATGAAGCGCCGCTTGCTCAGCGGACCGTACCAGATCTCATGGTCGCCTCTGCCTGGCGTTCGAAGCGACAGCCGGCAGCGCGCAGCAGCTTCTTGACCGCGGGCGTGAAGCTGTCGGCCATTCACGCCGCAACCGGCGCCCGGTCGTGACGTTCCGCGATGATGGCGAATGGGATTTCACCGACATGATCGGCCGGGAGCAGGCCGCGGGACAGCGAGCCTCTCGAGCAGCGGCGGCAACCTCGAGAGCGGCACGAGCTGCGCCTTCACCGCGGCGTCCGACCAGCAGTCGGTGGCCGACCTGGGCCTCGGCGCGATCGGCAGCTACGGCGGCGAGACCCTCACCACGACCTCACGCCGGGCTCGCCCGCGATCGACGCCGGGCAACGCCGGACCTGCAACCGCGAAGCCCACGGGAAGGACCAGCGGGGCCTGGCCCGGTTCTACGACGGCGACGGGGACAGCGATTTCGCTTGCGACAGCGGCGCGATCGAGCTTCAGGGCCTGCTTGCCAATCCCGGCTTCGAGGAGCCGCTCGACTTCGCCAGCGACTGGGCGCTCGTTGCCTCCGGCGGCGGCGACGGTCGCGTCCCTGCGGCGACGGCGCCGAGCGGCCAGTTCGTGGCGGTGCTTCAGGCCAACGGCGCGCTCGAGACCCTGAGCCAGACGGTCGGGGTGGCGGGTGGCGCCGGCGAGACCTACGCCTTGACGCTGCTGGCGCTCGGGACCCAGCTCAACCCTGGGGAGGCCATGGACGTCACGCTGCGGTCGGCCTCGGGCGGCGCGGCCGTGGACACGACCACCTGCAGCTTCGCCTTCCCCGCTGCCGACTTCAAGGGTACCCCCGCCGCCTGTGAGCTGACCACCACGGCGACCCACGACTCCGTCGCGGCGACGGCGACCTGTGCGATCGCCAGGAGCGCCCGGTCAGCCGACGTCGCCGTCGCGGCTGGCGAGCACCACGACGTAGCCGTCCAAGTCGCGCAGCCAGCACTCGAGGTGCCTTGCATTGGGATTGACGAACGGCTCCTGGATGATTTCGGCGCCCAGCGCGTGCGCCCGCGCGACCGCGGCGTCGAACGCGTCGGTCTGGAACCAGAGCAGCACGCCATAGCCATTGGGCGCCGCGTCGGGATCGCCCAGGTTCGGATGGTCGTGCGCGCCCCAGGCGTGGAGCTGGAGGAGCTCGCCGTCCTTGACCAGTCGCTCGTACTCCGGACCACCGTGGCCGCTCTCACAAGCCAGCAGCTCCCGGTACCAGCGGCTGCTCGCCTCGACGTCCCGAACGGCGATCAGCGGCTGAACTCGCATGGGTGCTCGTTCCTCAGTTGAGCGGGTTGACGAGGCCTCGCCTGCCGGTGTCCGCGTCAGCGCATCGTCGTCGGGAGGAACAGCGCCAGCCAGGGGAAGGCGACCAGGAGCGCGAGGCGCACGAGGTCGGTCAGCACGAACGGCGCGACGCCGCGGAAGATGGTGATCAGGCTGATGTTTGGGACGATCGAGTTGATCACGAACACGTTCATGCCGACCGGCGGGGTGATCAGGCCGAGCTCGACCGTCATGACCACGATGACGCCGAACCAGATCGGGTCGAAGCCGAGCGTCTGGATCACCGGGAACACGATCGGCACCAACAGGATGATCATCGCCATGGCATCGAGCACGCACCCGAGCAGCACGAACAGGACCAGGATCAGCGCGAGCGTGCCGTAGCTGCCGAGCTCGAGCGCGACCAGAAAGCTCGTTATCTTTTGCGGCGTCTGGGTGATCGCGAGGAAATAGCCGAACAGCAGCGCGCCGATCAGGATGGTAAAGATCGCAACCGTGGTGCGCAGCGCCTCGACCAGGCAGGCCATGATCTGGGCGCCATCCAGGCGGCGGCGCAGCACGCCGATCAGGCCGGTGAGGAACGCGCCCGCGGCCGCGGCCTCGGTCGGGGTCACGACGCCCTGATAGATGCCGCCGACGATCAGGACGAACAGCAGCATCACCGCCCAGATGCCGCGCAGCGAGGCAAGGCGCGCCGGCCACCCGATCGGCTCGCCCGCCGGCAGGGTACGGCCGTAGGCGAGACGCACGGTCGCCATGTACATGGCGAGCGCCAGCAGGCCCGGCACGATGCCGGCGATGAACAGCCGGCCGACGTCCTGCTCGGTGATGAAGGCGTAGACGGCAAGGACCACCGAGGGCGGGATCAGGATGCCGAGCGTGCCGCCCGCGGCGATCACCCCGGTCGCGACGTCGTCGCGGTAGCCGAAGCGCCGCATCTCGGGGAGCGCGATGTTGCTCATGGTCGCGGCGGTCGCGACCGAGGAGCCGCAGATCGCGGCGAAGCCGCCGCAGGCGCCGATGGTGGCGAGCGCGAGGCCGCCCCGAAACCGTCCGAGCCAGGCATGCCCGGCGCGAAACAGCTCCGTCGACATGCCGGATGCGGTCGCGAACACGCCCATCAGGATGAACATCGGGATCAGGCTGAGGTTGTAGTCGGTGACCGTGCGCACGGGCGAGATCGCGAGCAGGTTCAAAGCCGGGCTCCAGCCGGCGATCGCCGCGAACCCGCCGATCCCGACCAGCGCCATGGCGATGCCGATCGGCACGCGGATCAGCATCATCGCGAACAGCGCGACGAAACCCAAGATGGCGACGAGATCGGGCGCGCTCATTCCGGCCCGACCTCGCGGGTCGGGCGCGCCGCGGGCTCGACCCCGAGCAGTATCAGCAGAATGCGGCTCGTGATCGTGAACACCGAAGCGAGCACGCCCAGCCAGATGGCCGCGAGCCACGGCCACACCGGCAGGCGCAGATCGAAGGTCGATTCGTTGCTGGCATACGCGCTCTCGACCCGGCCGAGCAGCATCCAGGCGAGCAGCACCGTGAACAGCAGCAGGGTCAGCGAGGCGATCACGTCGAGCCAGAAGCAGACGCGCGCGGGCAGGACCTCGGCCACCAGGTCGACCTTGATGTGGGCGCCGCGATAGCCGACGCTGGCAAAGCCCCAGAGCATGGCGACGCCCAGCATCAGCCGCGCGACGTCGAAGGCATCCGGGATCGGCGCGGCGAACGCATAGCGGCCGATCGCCGAGACGAAGACCAGGACTGTGATCGCCGCGAGGAACAGACCGGCGATCTTCTCGATCGCGGTCGAGAGCCGGTCGAGCCGCTTGGCGAGGCGCATCATCTCGGCGTCGATGCGATCGGCGCGGGCGACCGAAGATCGCGACCGATCGTCCCCGCCACCGGCGCGCTTACTGGTAGAGCGCGTTGTGGTCCTTCAGCGACTGGATCAGCGCCTCGTGGATGGCATCGGGGTCCACGCCCTTGGCGGCGACGTCCGCCTTCCAGGCATCGAGCAGCGGCGCCGCCGCGTCGCGCCAGGCCTGCACGTCCTCGGGCGTCGGCTCGTACACGACGTGCTCGGGGTCCTCGATCATCCTGGCGCGGCCCTCGGCCTCGATCTCGGCCCAGCCGCTCGCCATCCGCTCCGCCCAGTCGCTGGTGCAGTGGTCGTCGATCACCTGGCGATCGGCCTCGGACAGGCCGTCGTAGCGGGCCTTGTTCATGACCAGAACGAAGGTCGTGACGTAGAGCGGAAGGTCGAGGTGGTGGCGGGTGATGCCGTCGATCCCGAAGACGTAGAGGGAGTTCCACGGGAAGGTGATCGCATCCGCCGCCCCCCGGGCCAGGGTCTCGCGCGCCTCCGGCGCCGGCACCCAGACGCTCGCCCCGCCCAGCATGTTGACGAAGCGCCCGATCGTGCCGTGCGCCGGGCGAATGTTCTTGCCGGCCACGTCCTCGGGCAGCGTCAGCTTGTCCTTGGCGTGGAAGGTCCCGGGCGCATGCAGGAACGCCATGCAGAACTCGACGTCGGCCATCTCCTCGTCGGCGTATTCCCGGTACCAGGCATCCAGCGCCCTGGAGCCGGCCGTGGCGTTGGTGAAGTAGAACGGGATCTCGCCGTGCGCGATGATCGGAAAGCGCCCCGCCTGATAGCCGGGATTGACGAAGCTGATGTCGGCGATGCCGTCGCGCGCCATGTCGTAATGGTCGGGCGCCGCCCCCAGCTGCTGCGCCGGGAAGATGGTGATGGCGAGCCGGCCCTCGGAAGCCTCGGCGATCGACCGCGCCCAAGGCTCCAGCCCGGTCGCCGGCAGGGGGTGCTGAGCCGGCACCCAGTGCGCGAGGCGCAGGTCTTCAGCGACCGCGTCGGTGGCCATGACCAGCGCGGCCAGGGCGCCCGCGAGCGCGACGATCCTCATGCTTGTCACCGTTCTGACCTCCCCGAGTTGACCATCGTCCGATTGGCCGAAGCGGCGGTCCGCCGTCGACGGCAGCATCCGCCCGTTCGAGCGAAGGCGGGTTGCTTGGCGAAGACTTGGATCGGTTGTACGCAGCGGCGATCCCGGAGACAACCGCTCGCGCCGCACCCTGATCCCCGACCGCACAGGCGGCGACTGGCGCTGGCGCCGAGGAGGGACAGCGCGGCCTGCTCCTCGGCGGCGGCGCGTCGGTCCGCCTCGGCCGGATCATCGGCGCCGATCGAGACGATGCTGCGAGGGTGCTCCCCGGCGGGCCAACCGCGTCCTCGCGATCCACGTGCCGTGGCGTCAGGACGCGGCGAACTCGAGGATCGTGCCGCAGGCGTCGTCCGGTGCGACCAGGAGGGTGCCGGCCGCCGTCGCCGTGGCGCGGACGCCGTTCGCGCGCAGGACCTCCCGCGTCCGCGCGAGCGCGGAGGTGCGCAGCCGCAGGGCGCCCAGACGCGGCGCGATGGCGCTGATCGCATCGCCAAACGGCGCAAAGCGCGCGGCAAACGCCGCAGGCGGCAGGAAGGTGATCCGGGCGCTGCCGGCGCCGATCGCGAGGCCGTGCTCCTGCCACTGCAACCGGTGGCCGAAGGTCCGGCCGTAAGCATCGCTCATGCCTGCAAGGTCCTCCGCGATCCCGATCACCTCGATCATGCCGCAGGCGCCGTTCGGCTGCTCGAGATGATCGGCCCGCCAGGTCACCTCGGGAGTGCGATGCTGGCACACGAAAAGCCAGGCACCGGGCGTGTGCTCAGGGTGGGTCCTTGCGACCCGAAACGCCGCCTCGCGCGGGCCCGCGGGCAGCTCGACCGGCCGGGCGAACTCGAGCGCCGCGCCCGGGCCGATGC
>JBOHKK010000363.1:0-6094 GCA_050729115.1 Geminicoccaceae bacterium
GGCGGGCACGGCGGCGGGCGCCGCGACCGCCGCTGGGTTTCAGCGGAACGCGATCCTTCCGATGGTCGTCACCGGCGCGCCCAGCCGGGGCTTGACGGGGCGGCGGGCGCGGGCGATCAGGGGCGGGGGAGCACAACATGATCCGCTGGCTTGGCCCGCTCGTGGTCTGCTCAGGCGTCGGCCTCGCCAGCGGCGGGGACGCCGAGCCGATCACCGTCGACAGTCTCACCTTCAGCGACGAGCTGGGTGGCGTGCGGCTCGAGCAGGGCTGGGGCAGCGGCTCGCTCGACGACCCGATCGTCCTGGTCGAGGAGATCACCGGCGACGGCCCGGCGATCCTGATCGTGCGCGGCATGACCCATCGCTTCGGCAACCGCATCCGCTCGCACCACGAGGTCGGCTTCGCGCTGACCAAGCTCGTGCGCAACGGCACCAGCCAGCCCTGGACCTTGTTCAATGTGGAGCTGCGCGAGTTCTTCGATCACGCGAGCCCGTTCGGGGATGGCCTGTCGTTCGGCCAGGCGAGCGACGCCGGCCGGCCGTTCCGATCCGACCGCTTCGCCGAGACCATCGAGACCCGCGAGCCGTTCGACGGCGTGCAGTTCGTCGATGGCGTGGTCGAGCCGGGCGAGACCGTGGCGCTGAGCTTCGTGATCACCGACACCACGCCCCGATGGGAGTTCTACCTGTTGCAAAAGCGCGACAGTCCGCTCGCCAGCGCCGCAAATGCCGGAGCCGGCTAGCGTATTTTTCGATCAGCTCGCACCAGCCCGCTCCCCCGCCCAACCATGCACCGACGGTACTCTTGGGGTGGTTGGGAGGGGGAGCGGGCCGGGGCCGCGGGTCCACCCAAGGGGAAAATGCTCCAGGCGCCACGATTCTCCGCGGCGCGGCCGGCCGCTTCGGTGAGGCTCTGGCGCCGGGACTGCCCTCATGGTTGAAGATGTCGAGGGAGATTTGTCGCGCGGAAAGCTAGTCATTTTGCGTGGCGTCTTGCATGGGCGTCGAGTACTGTCGCCCCTGTGCAGAAACGCCATCCGGTTTACCTTTGTTTTATGGAATGGCAATAGCTATCGGGACCAAGCTTGGCCGAACGTCGTGGGCCAGGGGTCGTCCGATGGCGGGGGAACCGCGACATGAAACCGTCGTTCCACGAGGATTTCAGTCGGAAGGAAGAAATCAAAGGCTCGAGCGACCGTGGCTTCGGGCTGACGGTCGGCGGCATTCTGCTGGCGATCGCCGTGGTGCGGACCCTGTTGCACATGTGGGACGGCACGGCGGCCGGCTGGCTCGAGATGGCCTTGGGCGGGGTCGGCCTGGTCCTGATCGGGTTCGGGCTGATCGCGCCCGCGCGTCTGGCGCCGCTCAATCGCGCCTGGACCAGGCTCGGCCTGATCCTGTTCAAGGTGGTCAACCCCCTGGTGCTGGGCCTGATCTATCTCACCACGATCGTGCCGATCGGCCTCATGATGCGCCTGTCCGGGCGCGATCTGCTGAGCCTGAAGCTCGATCGGCAGGCCCAGAGCTATTGGGTGGTCCGCGAGCCGCCCGGGCCGGCGCCGGAGACCATGATCCACCAGTTCTGAGAGCAACCTGCAAGCGAGGAGCGCGATGTCGTTCTTGGCCGAGCTGTGGCAGTTCATGCGAGTGCGCAAGAAGTACTGGCTGCTGCCGATCGTCCTGATGATGGCCCTGTTCGGCGGCCTGATCGTTCTGACCCAGGGCAGCGCCGTGGCGCCGTTCATCTACACCGTATTCTGAGCGAAGGGGCGGCGGATGCGCATTCTTGGCCTGTCGGCCTTCTACCATGACAGCGCGGCCGCGCTGCTCGTGGATGGCGAGCTCGTGGCCGCCGCCCAGGAGGAGCGGTTCACGCGCAAGAAGCACGATGCCGCCTTCCCCAAGAACGCCGTCGAGTACTGCCTCGCCGAAGGCGGCATCGATCTCGACCAGGTCGACCACATCGCGTTCTACGACAAGCCGTTTTTGAAGTTCGAGCGCCTGCTGGAGACCTATCTGGCGTTCGCCCCCAAGGGCTTCACCTCGTTCCGCATGGCGCTCCCGGTGTGGCTCAAGGAGAAGCTGTTCCAAAAGCGGCTACTGCGGGAGCACCTTCAGGAATGCGGCGCCGGCAAGGACGTCGAGAGCAGGCTCCTGTTCACGGAGCACCATCAGAGCCACGCCGCGAGCGCGTTCTTTCCGTCGCCGTTCGAGGAGGCGGCGGTGCTCACGATCGACGGCGTCGGCGAGTGGGCGACCACGAGCGTCGGCCTCGGCCGCGGCAACCGGCTCGAGATGCTCAAGGAGCTGCATTTTCCGCACTCGCTCGGCCTGCTGTACTCGGCGTTCACCTATTACACGGGCTTCAAAGTGAATTCGGGCGAGTACAAGATCATGGGCCTGGCGCCCTACGGCGAGCCCAAGTATGCCCGGCTGATCTTCGACCACCTCATGGATCTCAAGGACGACGGCACATTCCGGCTGAATCAGGACTACTTCAACTATTGCACCGGCTTGACCATGACCAATGGCAAGTTCGACGAGCTGTTCGGCGGCCCGCCGCGCAAGGCCGAGGAGCTGGTGCGCCAGCGGGAGATGGATCTCGCCGCCTCGGTCCAGGTCGTCACCGAGGAGGTCATGCTGCGTCTGACCCGGGCGCTGGCGCGGGAGACCGGGCAGAAGAACCTGTGTCTGGCCGGCGGCGTGGCGCTGAACTGCGTCGCCAACGGCAAGATCCTGCGCGACGAGCAGTTCGAGCGCATCTGGATCCAGCCGGCCGCGGGCGATGCCGGCGGCGCCATCGGTGGCGCGTTCGCGGCCTATCACCTGTTCAAGGACCAGGCGCGTCGTCTGAACGGCGTCCGCGACGGCATGCGCGGGGCCTATCTCGGCCCGGCCTTCGAGCAGGGGGAGATCGAGCGCCGGCTCGCCGACGTCGGCGCGGTGTTCGACGTCCTCCCCGAGGACGACATGATCGCCTCGACCGTGGATGCGCTGGTCGACAGCAAGGCGGTCGGCTGGTTCCAGGGCCGCATGGAGTTCGGGCCGCGGGCGCTCGGCGCCCGCTCGATCCTGGGCGACGCCCGCTCGCCGACCATGCAGCGCACCCTGAACCTCAAGGTCAAGTATCGGGAGTCGTTCCGGCCGTTCGCGCCTTCGGTGCTGCGCGAGGCGATGGCCGACTGGTTCGAGCTCGACGACGACAGCCCGTACATGCTTCTGGTCGCGGATGTCGTCGACCACCGGCGCCGGCTGATGAACGAGGACGAGCAGGCGCTGTTCGGGATCGACAAGCTGAACGTTCCGCGCTCGCAGATCCCGGCGGTCACGCACGTCGACTACTCGGCGCGCATCCAGACCGTGCACGCCGACACCAACCCGCGCTACCACCGCCTGCTCAGCGAGTTCAACGACCGCACCGGCTGCCCGGTCCTGGTCAACACCAGCTTCAACGTGCGCGGCGAGCCGATCGTGTGCACGCCCGAGGATGCCTTCCGCTGCTTCATGGGCACCGAGATCGAGGTGCTCGTGGCAGGCAACTGCGTGCTCCAGAAAGAGCGGCAGGATCCGGCCAAGAAGCTCGACTACAAGGACGCCTTCGAGCTCGACTGAACCCGGCGCGGCACCGCGTGCCGGGAGGCCGGCGCAATCAACGGGGCGCCGGCCGTCGCTCACCCTGGAAGCACACGCAGGCGCCCGCTCGTGATGGCGCGATCACCAAGCTGTCCCGGCGGCCGAGCCTGGCGGGAAGAGCGCCCCTCGACGACGGCTGGCGCGCCGCGCCGCCCTCCCGCGCTCGAGCGAGTTCGCCCGGTCCGCCGCCCTCGACCGATTCGGCTGGTGCCACGATCCGCGCTGGTGCCTATAATGACGGCGGACGTGAGCCTCGGGGCGGGCCGCATCGGCCCCAGGCAACGCGCGGCCGAGCCGTGACCCCACCGGGGCCGGACGAGATTGCCCGCTAACGCGCGAGCGGTCATTTCGTGCCCCGCTGGCGGCGAGGTCGGCCAGGACCGGCCGTTCCCGTCGGCGGCTCCGAGTGACGGGCGCCGCGGGCGTTGGCGAAAGGGTGCCAGGCGATGAGCGCGGGTACGGACGGCTTCCTCCACGTCGGGACTCTCGAGGATCTCGAGGCGCGCGGCCGGGTGGTGGTCAGGGGCCGCCGCTGCCCGCTGCTGGTGGTCCATCACGAGGGGCAGGTGCAGGCACTCGACAACCGCTGTCCGCACCTGGGTTTCCCTTTGCACAAGGGCAGCATCGAGGACGGCATCCTCACCTGCCACTGGCACCACGCCCGCTTCGACCTGGCGAGCGGATGCACGTTCGATCTGTGGGCCGACGACGTGCCGACCGCCGAGGTCCGGATCGAGGGCGGCGAGGTCTGGGTCGCCGCCGAATGCCGCCCGAAAGCGGACCCCGCCGCGCACTGGCGGCGGCGCCTTGACGACGGCATGGCGCACAGCCTCGGCCTGGTGATCGCGAAGGCGATCCTCGGCGCCCGCGCCGCCGGCCTCGACGAGACGGTCCTGGTGCGCGACGCGGCGCTGTTCGGCGCGCGCATGCGCGACGGCTTCGGCATCGGCATGACCATCCTCTGTGCGCTCGGCAACGTTCTGCCCGAGCTGCCGGACGACGAGCGTTACCTGGCGCTGTTCCAAGGCATCAGGCGCGTCGGCGCCGACTGCGCCGGTCAGGCGCCGCGCCGCGATCGCGAGCCGTTGCACGGCCAGGCCGCGGCGCCGCCGACGCTTCGGCGCTGGTTCCGGCAGTGGGTCGAGGTGCGTCACCGGGATGCCGCCGAGCGCACCCTGCTCACGGTGATCGCGCGGGAGGAGGACCTCGCCGCGGTCGCCGACCTCATGCTTTGCGCTGCGACCGATCGACCGTTCGCCGACGGCGGCCACGCCCTCGATTTCGTCAACAAGGCGCTCGAATGCGTCGATCTGATCGGCCGCGAGCACGCCGCGGCGATCCTGCCGACCGTGGTCGACCAGCTGGTGCGCGCGCGAGGCGCCGACGAGCGCAACGCCTGGCGCCATCCGAGCGATCTCGTGCCGCTCATGAGCGCCGCGTTCGCCGAGCTGCCGCGGGCGATCCGGGAAGGAGCCGGTCGTCGGTATACGGCGCATGCCGCACTCGCGGACGAGCTCCTCGGCGACGATCCGCAGACGATCAACGCCGCTCTGCTCGCCGCCCTGGCTGAGGGCGCGACGCCGGCGGATCTCGGCCGCGCGCTCGCCTATGCCGCGGCGCTGCGGATCGCCCGCTTCGGCACCGCCAACGAGTTCTCCGACTGGGACGCGGCGCTGCACGCCTTCACTTATGCCAACGCCGTCCATCAGCTGCTGAAGCGGGTGGAGAGCCGCCGCGGTCAGGACGAAGACGGCTACCCGCTCGGCCTGCGCGCGGTGTTCCACGGCGCCATGGCGCTTTATCTCACCCGCTATCTGAACCAGCCGCCGGCGCGCCTGCCGGGCGAACGCGGCGATGCGCTGGACGATCTTCCCGACGACCCCAAGGAGCTGTGCGCAGAGCTGCTCGACGCGTTCGATCGTCAGCAGCAGGTCAGCCCGAGCGCCCGCCTGGTCGGGCGCTACCTCGAGCTCGGGCACCCGAGCGAGCGCCTCATTGCCACGCTCGGCCACGCGCTGCTGCGCGAGGACGCCGACTTCCACACCTATCAGATGTTCGAAGCCGGGCTACGCCAGTATCGCGAATGGGGCGCCACGCCCGAGGGGCGCACCATCCTGATCGCCCTCGCCCGCTATCTGGCCGCGCACGCGCCGACCGAGCGCGCCCGCTTCCAGACCGCATCGATCGCGCGGCGCCTGCACCGGGGCGAGCGGGTGCACGAGGCCGCGGAGGCTGCGGAGACCGTCGACGCCACCTGACGAGGCCGACCGTCTCACGACCGGAGCACCGCCGCCGTCGAGCGATCTGGGTCCCTCCGGGATGGCGGTCGGCACGGAAAGGATCTAATACCGACCCCATGGAGTCGCGACCGATGGGTCGGAGCGTCTTTTCTGTCATGCCCCGACCTGCCCTCGGGCTCGACCCGGGGGTTGACCGGGGCATCCAGACTGGACCCCCGGGT
>JBOHKK010000364.1:0-6090 GCA_050729115.1 Geminicoccaceae bacterium
GCCGACGGCAGCCGCCGACCCGCCCCCCGGGACGCCGGCCAAGGCGGGCAGCGCCGACGTGGTCGCGCTGGATCGGTTTCGCAAGAAATAGGGCCGCAGCAGGAAGCGCGGTCAGTCGCGGCCGCACGATTGACAGGCCGTGTGCGGCGGGCCTTGATGAGCGAAGCTCAACTGCACCGCAGGCTCGAGGATGTCTGACGATCGTGCCGTTCGCGTCGAGACCGACAGCTTCGGCCCGATCGAGGTGCGCTCGGACCGCTACTGGGGAGCGCAGACCCAGCGCAGCCTGCAGAACTTCCGGATCGGCACCGAGACGATGCCGCCGCCGCTCATCCGCGCGCTCGGCGTCGTCAAGCAGGCGGCCGCCCGGGTCAATCGCGCGCACGGCACGCTGGAGCCGCGCCTCGCGGACGTCATCGTCCGAGCCGCGCAGGAGGTGATCGAGGGCAAGCTCGGCGACCACTTCCCGCTCGTGGTGTGGCAGACCGGCTCCGGCACCCAGAGCAACATGAACGCGAACGAGGTGATCGCCAACCGGGCCAACGAGATGCTCGGGGCGGCGCTGGGCAGCAAGTCGCCGGTGCACCCCAACGATCACGTCAACCGGGCGCAGTCCTCGAACGACACCTTCCCGACCGCGATGCACATCGCGGCGGTCGAGCAGATCCATCACCAGCTGCTGCCCGCGCTCGAGCATCTCTACGCGAGCCTGCAGGCGAAGGCCGCGGCGTTCGGCGACATCATCAAGATCGGCCGCACCCATCTCCAGGATGCGACGCCGCTGACCCTGGGCCAGGAGTTCTCCAGCTTCGTGCACCAGGTCCGCCAGGGGATCGCGCGGGTCCAGGGAACCCTGCCGCGGCTGTACCAGCTGGCGCAGGGCGGCACGGCGGTGGGCACCGGCCTGAACGCCACGCCCGGCTTCGCCGAGCAGTTCGCCCTGGAGGTGGCGCAGATCACGGGGCTGCCGTTGGTCACCGCGGAGAACAAGTTCGAGGCGCTCGCCTCGGAGGACACGCTGGTCGAGCTGTCCGGCGCGCTCAACGTGCTGGCCGTCAGCCTGACCAAGATCGCGAACGACATCCGGCTCCTGGGCTCCGGCCCGCGCTCCGGCCTCGGCGAGCTCCGGCTGCCCGAGAACGAGCCCGGCTCGTCGATCATGCCCGGCAAGGTCAACCCGACCCAGGCCGAAGCGCTGACCATGGTCTGCGCGCAGGTCATGGGCAACCACGTCACGGTCACCATCGGCGGCGCGAGCGGCCATTTCCAGCTCAACGTCTACAAGCCGGTGATCATCTACAACGTGCTGCAGTCGATCCGCCTGCTCGCCGAAGCAGCGCGCAGCTTCGCCGACAATTGTGTGGCGGGCATCGAGCCCAACCATGAGCGCATCGATCAATTGCTCAATCAGTCGCTGATGCTGGTCACGGCGCTCAACCCCAGGATCGGCTACGACAACGCCGCCAGGGTCGCCAAGAAGGCGCACGCCGAGGGCACCACGCTCAAGGAGGCCGCGCTCGCGCTCGGGCTGTTGACCGAGGAGGAGTTCGAGGAGCTGGTCCGTCCGGAGAAGATGCTGGGACCGGGCTGAGGCGAGGTCTCAGTCGACCGATCCGGGGACGGATGGCGCGTTCGCGCCCGGCGCGGGCGGTTCGCTCAGGCGGACCTGCGGCCGGTCGAGCGGCCCGATGATCCTCAGAGCGGCGTTGCCTGCGTCCGGGCGCAGAGTCAGGTCCGTTGCCCAAAGGTAGAGATCGAGCTGGCCCTCGAGCTCGACGCCGACGCCGTCGACCTGGAGCTCCAGCGGCGCCACGGTCACGACGCCGCGCTGCAGTGGCAAGCTCGCCGCCAGATCGGCCAGCTCGGCTGACACCTCGTCCGGCGCGGCCGTGAGTGGCGCGGCCGAGCCGATAAAGCCGCGGGGCAGGGCTTCGAGCTCGGCGCCTTCGTGAACCGCGATCTCGACCTCGCCGATCAGGCTGCCGACGAGCGCGCGCACGCTGTTGCCGGCGCCGGTCGCTTCGAGGCGCAGGTCGCCCGGGCCGGCGACGACCGGCCTCACGCCGAGCCAGGCGGCAAGCTCGCTCAGATCGGCGTCCTCGAGGTCGAGCGCGGCGGTCAGGTAGGGGAGCGGACGCCGGACGTCCAGCGACAGCCGGCCTTCCAGACGGCCGCCCCAGAGCGCCATGGAAACGTGATCGAGCGCGAGCCTGCCCTCCTCGAAACGTGCGGTGAGCTCGAACCCCGGCCCGGCCAGGCCGCCCTTGCTGGACAGCGCCAGCTCGCCATCGAATCGGTCCAGCAGATGCAAAGCCAGCGGCCGGTCGGACCAGCGCCCTTTCAGCGGGCCGTCCAGCGTCGGCCACTCGAGCTGCAATCCGCTGAGATCGAGCAACCCCGCCAGAACCGGCGCCGTCGGGTCGCCGACGCTGATCCGAGCCGCGACGCTGGGCCGCGCCTGCCTGTCCTGCCAGGCAATCCGTCCGGTGAAGCTGGTCTGGCCGAGGCGCGCGGTGCCGGCGACCAGCGATTCCCCGTCGTCGTACTCCAGCTGCCCGGTGATGGCGAGCGGCACGGCCGGCCCCTCGTCCGGATAGGGGCGGGCGCCGAGGCGCCTGAGCAGCCCCTGGTAGTCGGGGTGCGCCGCCTCCACGATCAGCCGGTAGTGCGGCTCTCCCTCGCTCCAGCCGACCTCGCCCGCGAGCGCCACCTGGCCCGAGCCGTCGCCGATCTCGAGCTCGACCTGCGCCGCCGCCAGCGAACCCGTCGCGAGGCCCTCCACCGAGAGCGGCTCGAGGCGCGCCAGCAGCGGCGCCGGCTCGAACCCGAAACGCCGCAGCAGCCGCGCCGCCCGAACGTCGCGCAGCGCCGCCGACAGGTCGAAATCGCCGTCTGCTAGGTCGACCTCGCCCGCGATTTCGACCTTGGCCTCGGCGAGGTCGTCGACGGTGAGCCGGTTGATCGTCAGGTGGCCGTCCACCGCCCGCCCGGAAAAGCCGAGCTCGCGAAGCTGCACCCCGCCCCACGTCAACCGCGCCAATTGCGCCTCGATGGCCGCGTCGAACGCCGCAAGTGGCTGCGCGAGCCGCGCGAGCACATCGGCGGGGGCCCGGTCCGGCCAATAGGCATCGAGGTCCAACCGATCCAGCACGAGCCTCGCGGCGACCTGCGGTCGCGGCGCCGGCGCGACCACCACCGAGCCGGTCGCCCGCATGGCGTCGACGCGCAGCTCGACGTCGCTAAATCGCCAGGCATCTCGCGTGAATGACACCCGGCTCGCCAAGCTGAGGGAGCTCAGCCTTTCTTGGGCGATGCCGTCGGGAGCGAGCTCGAGCCAGGCGAGAGCCGCGTGCAGGTTGTCGGTCACGGCCGCGAGGTTGCCGCGCAGCTCCGGATCGTCGCCGCCACCCGTGAGCTGGCCGGTGAAGCTGACGTCGGTCTGGCCTGGCAGGATGGCCCGGGCGTCCTCGATCCGGGCCGCGCCGTCGCCGGTCAGCTGCAGCGACGCGCGCAGCCGCCGGATCGCCTCGCCCCGCCATTCGAGCGCGCCGACCGACAGATCGATCCGGCCGCGTACCATCGAAGGCAGGCCGCCGAGTGCTGCGAGCCCGCCGTCGCGGTCGAGGACAGGCATCTCGGCAGGAAGCGTGAGCCGCGCCGCGTCCAGCGCGAGTTCGATCTCCGGCTGCGCGGTCAGCGTCACGCCCAAGCGGCCGGTCAGCTCCGCGCCGTCGAGCCCGACCGCGAGATCGGGAAACTGGAGACGGTCGTCGGCCAGCTCGACCGGCCCGGTCACCCGGAAGGGAGCGGCGAGCCATGCCGGCATCGGCACGACGTGCCGGCCGAGCGCTTCGCCGAGCCTGCCGATGGCGGAACGCGCATCGCCGCCCGCCAACGCCAGCTCGCCGCGCAGGCGCGGCGCCTCCGAGCGCCACCAGACGACGACGCCGAAGGTCAACGTCGTCGGTCCGGGCTCATCGTCGTCGCCGGCCACCAGAGAGAGGCGAAGCGTGCTCGAGGCGTCCTCGGTGAGCCGGCCCAGCCTGGCGCTGACGCGAAACGGCTGGGTGGCGAGCGCGAACGTGCCATCGAGCACGAGCGCACCGCCCGGCCCGCCGGTGGACAGATCGAGATTGACGTCGTCGATCTCCCTGACCCGGCCGAGCAAGATTCCGGGCAGCACCCCCCGGCCGTCCACCACGGTGATGCGGCTCGGCCCATCAGGCCCCAACGGCAGCCATCCCACGGCGCCGACCAGCTGTGGCAGTCCCGCCTGGTCGGGCGCGGTCGGCTCGAGCTGCAGAACCGGCCGGACCAGCCGGACCTCCTCGACCTCCAGGCGACCACCCAACAGGGGCAGAGGCTTGAGCTCGAGATCCAGTCGGTCGACCTCGAGGCGCATCCGATCCACCGCGTCCGGTCCGCTGGACAGTGTGGTCTGGCCGAGCGACAGCGTCGGCTGCGGCAGCAGATTGAGATCGATGCGGCCCCGGATCGCGACGTTCTGGCCCGTCATCGCCTCGGCGTGGGCGGTCAGCTCCTCGCGATAGTCGTCCCACACCAAGAGCCGCGGCACGGCCACGACGAGGCCGGCGACCAGCGCCACCAGGAGGACTGCGATGACCATCAGGCTACGCACGGCAAGCTCGATCTGGGCAGCGCGGCAGCTCGACGCCCGGCGGCGCCAACCGGCTGCAGGATCGCTGAGACCGCGAGGAACTCAAGCCCGCGGATGCGCCTGTTGGTATAGCTTCATCAGACGTTCACCCTCGACCGCGGTGTAGCCCTGGGTGGTCGACAGGCTGGCGTGACCGAGCAACTCCTGAATCACCCGCAGATCGGCGCCGCCGGCCAGAAGATGGGTCGCGAAACTGTGACGCAACGCATGGGGCGTGGCATTCTCGGGCAGGCCGGAGCGCCGCCGCAGGCCCTGCATGCGGCGCCGGACCACGGCGGCTTGCAGGCGTTTGCCGCGCACCCCGACGAACAGCGGCGCGCGCCCGGCCGACGGATACGGGCACGCCGCGAGATAGTCGGCGAGCGCGAGCGCGATCTCCGGCAGGATCGGCACCAGACGCTGCTTGCCGCCCTTGCCGGTCACCCTCAAGGAGCGCAGGGCGGCGGGCGTGGCGCCGAACGTGCCCCGATCCAGCGCGAGCGCCTCGCCGATCCGCAGGCCGGCGCCGTACAGCAGCAGGCAAAGCGCAAGGTCGCGTCTGATGACCCACGCCGCTGCCGCGCCGTCGAGCGAGCCGTCGAGCTCCCAGTCGTCGAGCAGCTTCGCAACGTGCTGCTCCGAGAGCGGCCGCGGCAGACGCTGCTCCAGACGCGGCGTCCGCAGCGCCGCGACCGCGGGGTTGTGGCGGCCGTGCTGGCGGTCGAGAAACCGATAGAAGCTGCGCACCGCAGCGAGCGCCCGGGCGGTGGAGCGCTTCGCCAAGCCATGCCGGTGGCGCGCGGCCAGCCAGGCGCGAAAATCGGCGGCGCTCAGATCGAGCAGGCCGTCGATCGCCGGCGGCGCGCCCTGGTGCTCGGCGCAGAAGCGCACGAAGCCGTAAAGGTCGGTCCGATAGGCCTTGACGGTGGCCGGGCTCTGACGCCTTTGATGCGCCAGCCAGTCCAGCCACGCCCGCGCCATGTCCGCGACCTCCGGATGCGCAAAGGCAGGAAACGGCGGCAAGTGGTTTCTCCCATGGCTGCTCCATCAGCACACTGCCCCGAGCGTTCGCCCATGTGCAAGGCCGTGATTCCTCGAGCAGCGGTGCAGAATCCATGAGCCGCACGGTACCGGTCCTGGTGCCCCTGCCCCTGGATGTGCCGTTCGACTATGCCATCGACCATGGCTCGGCGCCGCAGCCGGGCGACTACGTGGCGGTGCCGTTCGGCCCGCGCGAGGTGGTCGGCGTCGTCTGGGATGCCGCCGCCGACCGACGGGTCGCCGCGGCGCGCCTGAAGGCGGTCAGGCGCAAGCTCGACGCGCCGCCGATGCCGCGCCCGCTGCGCGCGCTGGTGAGGCACGTCGCCGCGGTCACCCTGCATCCTCTGGGCAGCGCCTTGAAGCTCGCGCTCAGCGTCCCCGCCGCGCTGGAG
>JBOHKK010000365.1:0-5961 GCA_050729115.1 Geminicoccaceae bacterium
GACCTCGGGGTGCTCGGCGCCGCGCCCGGCGGTCCGACCACCGCCGCCGATACCCGTGCCGCGGTCCGGGCGATGCGCGAGCGCGGGGTCGACGTGATCCTGTTCGCGGGCGGCGACGGCACCGCACGAGACGTCGCGCAGGAGATCGGGCTCGCCATCCCGGTCCTCGGCATCCCCTGTGGCGTGAAGATGCACTCCGGCGTCTTCGCCATCAGCCCGGAAGCCGCCGGCCGGCTGATCGCCGAGCTGTGCGTCGGGGCCGGGCGGGTCCGGTTCCGCGAGGTCGAGATCATGGACGTCGACGAGGACGCGGTGCGCGAGAGCCGGATCGCCGCACGGCTCTACGGCTATGCGCGCGCGCCCTACGCCCGGCGACTGGTGCAAGGGGCCAAGGGCGGTCCGCCGCCCTCGGACGAGGACGCCGTCGATGCCGCCTGCGCCGAGATCGCCCGCGAGATGGCGCCGGGAACGCTCTATCTGACCGGTCCCGGCAGGACGGCGAAGCGGGTGACGGACGCTCTGGGCCTCGACGGCACGCTGCTCGGCGTCGATGCGGTGCTCGATCGCCGCCTGGTCGGCCGTGATCTGTCCGAGCGGGAGATCCTGGAGCTGATGCGGGGCAGGCAGGCGCGGATCGTCGTCGGCGTGATCGGCGGCCAGGGCTTCGTCTTCGGTCGCGGCAACCAGCAGATCGGCGCCCAGGTGATCCGCCAGGTCGGACGCGACGGGCTCGTGATCGTCGCCAGCACCGAAAAGCTGCTCGCCCTGCCCGAGCCACGGCTTCTGGTCGACACCGGCGACCGGGCTCTCGACGCTGCGCTTGCGGGCCATGTGCGCGTGCGCACCGGCCCGCGCCGGAGCATGGTGATGCGACTGGAACCGTGAGCCGCGCGCGGATTGAAGAGATCATACCCCGATGCGAGGATGGCCGCCGCGACCGAGGGGAGGTGTGGCCAGTGACCAGCGAAACCCGAGCCCATCCGTGGATGGCCAATTCCGTGTCCGGCATCAAAGCCAGGATGCTGGCCGAGATCGGGGCCGAGAGGATCGAGGAGCTGTTCGAGCAGATCCCGGCGGATCACCGCCGCAAGGCGCCGCTGGATCTGCCGCCCACGCTCGCCTCGGAAACGGAGCTGCGCCGCCATCTGCTGACGACCCTCTGCAAGAACGAGGATTGCGAGCGATATCTCAGTTTCCTCGGGGCCGGTTGCTGGCAGCATCACGTGCCGGCGGTGGTCGACGAGATCGTGGGCCGGACGGAGTTCCTGACCCCGGTGTGGGGCTCGCCGCAGTCGGATCACGGGCGCAACCAGGCCTGGTTCGAGTTCAACAGCCAACTCGGCGAGCTCCTCGAGATGGAGGTCGTCCAGCTCCCGGTCTACAGCTGGGGCTGCGCGATCGGCCACGCGATCCGGATGGCCTGCCGCATCACCGGCCGGCGCCGGGTCCTCGTGCCGCGCCTGTTTGACCCCGAGCGGCTGTCGGTCCTGCGGACCTATTGCGAGCCGGCGGAGATGGCCGGGCACATCGAGGTGGTTCCGATCGAGCACGATCCGGCGACCGGCCGTCTGGATCTTCGCGATCTCGCCGCCAAGCTGGGCCCCGACGTCGCCGCCGTCTACTTCGAATCGCCCTCCTATCTCGGCATCATCGAGACGGGCGGCGCAACGATCGCGCGCCTCGCCCGTGCCGTGGGCGCCGAGACCATCGTCGGCGCCGATCCGATCTCGCTCGGCGTGCTCAGGCCACCGGCCGACTACGGCGCCGACATCGTGGTCGGCCCGACCCAGCCGCTCGGCGTACACATGAACTGCGGCGGCGGCGTCGGTGGCTACATGGCGTCCCGCGACGAGGAGAAGTACGTTCGCGAGTTCAACGGCTTTCTGGTCAGCATCGCCGAGACCCGCGAGGCAGGGCAGCTCGGCTTCGGCCTCAGCTGCGCCCACCAGACCTCGTACGGCATGCGCGACGAGGGCAAGGACTGGACCGGCAACTCGGTCTATCTCTGGGCGATCGCGAATGCCGTCTACATGGCGCTGCTCGGCCCCGAAGGATTCCAAGAGGTCGGTGAGCTGATCCTGGCGCGCGCCCGCTACGCCGCCTGGCGTCTCGCCTCGATCGACGGCGTGCGCATCGTCTGGCCGGACGGGTTCTTCAAGGAGTTCGTGGTCGACTTCGATGGCACCGGCCAGTCGGTCGCCGCGATCAACCAGGCGCTGCACCGACGCCACCGGATCTTCGGCGGCAAGGATCTGTCGGCCGAGCTGCCGGAGTTCGGCCAGAGCGCGCTTTACTGCGTCACCGAGATCCACACCCGGCACGACATCGAGCGCCTCGCCGGCGCGATCGAGGAGGTGGTCGGCCGATGACCGGGACGACGAAGCTGCGCGCCTATCACGCGCCGGTCTGGGACGAGCCGGTGATCATGGAGATGGGCCACCCCGGCCGCCGCGGGCAACGGTTCCCGAAGCCGGAGCCCGAGATCGCCCGGCGCGTCGGGCCGGCCGCGGAGCTCGTCCCGGCCGAGATGCGCCGCCGCGATCGCCCGGCGCTGCCCGAGCTGTCCGAGTTCGAGGTGCAGCGCCATTATCTGCATCTGTCGCAGGCGACGCTCGGCATGATGGGCGTGAGCCTGTTCGGCACCTGCACCATGAAATACAACCCCCGGCTCGGCGAGATGCTCGCCGGCCGGCCGGAGCTCGCCGAGGTGCATCCACTGCAGCCCGAGGACACGCTGCAGGGCGTTCTGGAGATCCTGCACGGTTTCGATCTGATCCTGCGGGCGCTCTCCGGCATGGACCAGTTCATCTTCCAGCCCGGCGGCGGCGCCGACGCGTCGTACACCCACTGCGCCGTCACGCGCGCCTATTTCGCGGCCAAGGGCGAGCTGGGCCGGCGCGACGAGATCGTGACCTCGATCCAGGCGCACCCCTGCAACCCGGCCACGGCGGCGGCCGCCGGCTTCAAGGTGGTGACCCTGCCGCTCGAGGCGAACGGCTACCCGGCGCTCGACGCGCTGCGAGCGGCAGTAACCGAGCGCACCGCCGCGCTGATGATCGGCAACCCGGACGACATGGGCATCTACAATCCCGAGATCAAAGAGTGGGTCCGGGTGGTGCACGAGGCGGGGGGCTTGTGCTTCTACGACCACGCCAACTTCAACGGCGTGATGGGCAAGCTCAGCGCCGGCGAGCTCGGCTTCGACGCCTGCATGTTCATGCTGCACAAGACCTTCGGCGCACCGAAGGGGGGTGGCGGACCGGCGGTCGGCGCCTACGGCTGCACCGCCGAGCTCGCCCCCTTCCTGCCGACGCCGGTGGTGGTCCGCGACGGCGGGCGCCATCGCCTCGACGTCGACCGGCCGCGCAGCGCCGGCAAGATCCGCGAGTTCTGGGGCAACGTCCCCCAGATCGTGAAGGCCTATGCCTGGGCGCGCGCGATGGGCGCCGACGGCATCAACGAAGCCTCCGACATCTCGGTGCTCGCCAACAACTACATGGACAGGAAGCTGGCCGGCATCCGCGGCCTCGCGAAATCGCATCCCCACCTCACAAAGTGGCGCATGGAGATGACCCGCTGGAGCCTCGGCCCGCTGAAGGAGGAGACCGGCATCGGCACGGCCGAGATCGCCAACCGGATGGCGGACTACGGCATCGATCCGTACTGGATGAGCCACGAGCCCTGGGTGGTGCCCGAGCCCTTCACGCCCGAGGCGGGCGAGCTCTGGCCGATCGAGGACATCGACCGCTGGATCGCCGTGCTGGCGAGGATCGCCGAGGAGGCCTATGCCGATCCCGAGCTGGTCAAGAGCGCGCCGCACAACCAGGCCATCAAGCAGCTCAAAGGGGAAGCGCTGGAGGATCCGGCGCGCTGGGCGATGACCTGGCGCGCGTATCTGCGCAAGCATCGCTCCGGCGGCGCGCGTGCGGCCGGCGTGCCGAAGGACGCCGCCGCGTCTGAGACGCGGCGCTGAGCGGCGGCGTCCGATCGCCCGGCGGCGGGCGACTTAACCGACGGCCGGCTGCTTGGGCGCGGCGGCGGGAGCGAGTGGGCAGATGCTTGCCGTCGGCAACGGAGTCCCGGCTGCGGGCCTCACTTGATCCGGGATGCGACGCGAGCGGCTCTTCGCCGAGCAAATGGCTCGCTGGCGAGCCTCGGCAGCCTCGCGGCCGGCGCGATCGCGCCATCGTCCGCGGTGGTGCGCCGCGAGGAAGGCGGCCTCGGCTTCGGCCTCCAGCCCCATTGCCATCTGGCCTAGCTAGACCATTTTCCCCTTGGGTGGACCCGCGGCCCCAGCCCGCTCCCCCTCCCAACCACCCACCGATGGTACCCTTGGGGCGTTTGGGAAGGGGAGCGGGCTGGTGCGAGCTGATCGAAAAATGCGCTAGTCGTCCGGCCAGAGGCGCTCCCACCATTTGCGGTCGGCGGCGAGGAGCTGCGGCGGCGCGAACGACTGGCCGCCCGCTTCCATCTTGGCGCGGATCTCGGCAATCGGCCACGGGGTGAGGCGCGCGAGGTTCTGCGCCTCCTCCTCGAAGCGCGCCGGCAGGGCTTTCAGGTATGCGCGCGCAGCCTCGCAGCGCGGCTCGCCCTGCCAGGGACGGCGCAGCGCGTAGCGGACCTGAAAGTGGCTGCGATCTTTGCTCTCGCGAAAGCGCAGATCGTCCGGGAAACGCCCGGCGTCGTAGCGCAGATGCAGACGCGTCACGAACACACCCGAGGTCATGGCGCCGGCCGGCGGGCCAGCTTCGAACAACCAGAACACGCCGAGCTCGCGCAGCTCGTCCAGGGACAAGGGATCGGCGGTACACGGATCGCACCGGGACAGATCCCAGGCGTACTCCAGGAACACCGCGGGCCGGTCCGTCCTGGCCGCTTGCGCCTCGAACATCGCGCCGTAGAAGGCCGCGACGTCGTCCTCGACGAACAGCGGCAACTCGACGTCCGAGGGGATCGTCGCCGTCGGATAGTTCACGGTCTCGACCCGACCGTCGTGCGTCAGCAGATAGACCGACAGCTCCTGCGGCCCTGCGGCATTCGACGTGCCGAGGCGGATCGGCAGCACGAAGTTCTCGGACTCGAAGGCCATCTGCAGGGGCCGCAGGTAGCTGTACCCGAGCTTGCTCTGCTCCTTGAGATCGACCCGGGCGAGGACGAACCGCATGCCGCGGGCGACGTAGTCGGCCAGGGTGCCCTCGGCCCCATCGGGCAGCCGATAGCCGTTCGAGCGCAGCCATGTCGCCAGGCCATCGCTGTCTTCGGCCGCGAGAATCACGATGTCGTACTCGCCGACCGCATAGGTCGCATCCACGCTCACCCCGAGAGCGTCGGCTCTGCCCTGTCCGGCCGCGGTCATCGAGCCGCCTCCAGCCCCCTCTTCGGCCGCGTCGGTGCGGCATGGGTCGCGATCGACGCGCGTGAGGAGGCGCGGCGCCGTGTAGGCGTCGAGATGGTCGACGACGGCGCCGTCGGTCATCACGTGGATCTGACCACGCTCCAGCACGTCCGGCACTGGCACGACGAGGGCGAACTCCTCGAGCGCGCCCTGGTAGTCGTTGACCATGGTGATCACGGTCTTGCCGTCGTGCCGGGTGAACACGACCTTCGAGGACTGGTTGAACAGCCGGCTGTCCGCCTTGGCGACGTACATGCCGCCGAAGGCGAACGCCGCATCAATGCTCGGCATGAGCGCGATCAGCCCGAGCAACCAGGCGCGCCGGTATCGCCGCATGGTCGAACGTCTCCTTCGGAAGAGGCCTCGATCGGGCGCTCGTCCCGCCGGTGCCCCACGCGACCAAGGAAAGCGCCGATTGATTAATTCGGCCTGAACGGTCGCGCGGTTTGAGCGCACGCGAGCGCGCCGCCGGGCTCGGCGTTCGGGCTGGCGCATTTTTCGATCAGCTCGCCCCAGCCCGCTCCCCCTCCCAACCACCCCAAGGGTACCATCGGTGGGTGGTTGGG
>JBOHKK010000366.1:0-5947 GCA_050729115.1 Geminicoccaceae bacterium
GCGATGCCGAGGAAGGCGAGCTCGCGCTGGAAGTCGTCGGCGACGAACTGGCTGCCGTGATCGTGACGCAGCCTCAGGCCGCGCGCGCGCGCCTCGGCGAAGGCGCCGAAGCAGACGCGCACCCCCTGGCGGAGCGGCTCGAGCGCCTCGAACCGCGTCGCCCGGCGGGCAGCATGGATACCGACACACTCGGTCGAGCCGTGATCCACCGTGACGAAGATCGCGGCCTGACCCTCGCCGGTCAGGGTCGAGGTCAGATCGGTGCCCCACATCTCGTCGACCCGCTCGGTTCGGATGGTGCCGTCGTGGGCCTTCGGGCCGTGCGGCCGGCCGACCCGGCTCGGCGCCAGCAGGTCGTGCTCGCGCATCAAGCGCAGCACGCGCCGCCTGGAGGTGCGGATGCCGGCGAAGCGCAGCCGTGCCCAGACCTTGCGGTAGCCCTCGCCGTGGAACGGGCTCGCGGCCAGCAGGTCGCGGATCGCGGCGACCAGCGCCGCGTCCGGCAGCGGGCCCACCGGGCCCGGTCGCCGCCGCGGGGGTCGGTCGCACCGGCGATGACGATACAGCGTAGCCCGCGATCGGCTCCAGACCCGGGTCTCCCGCAGGACGCCGTAGGACCGGTTCGCGGAGGGCGAGACTTGGCGGCTCATGGCCTCGACCGCCGCCGTGGCAAAGGGCGGCCCGCCTCCAGGTGCTCGATCTTGGTCGCCAGCAGCTCGTTGGCCATGGTCAGATCCCCGACCTTGGTCTTGAGGCGGCCGATCTCGCCGTCACGGCCATCGGCTGGCCGGGTGTTCAGCGCCGCCTCGCCCGCGGCCAGGAACGCCTCGCGCCAAGCGCTCAGCGCCGCTGCCGGAACCGCGAGCTCCCGCGACACCAGCTCCAGATCCTCGCCGCGCAGCAGCCGCAGCACGGCGCTCTGCTTGCGCTTCGCCGACAGGCGCCGGCGCCGCGATGGCGCTGGCCCGTCGCCACCAGCGTGTTGGGCGCGCGCCGCCGGGCCAGCGCCCCGTGCCGTCGTGTCCGTCATCTCCACCTCCTTGTCCTCCTCCAATAAGCACAAGGCGGTGTCTCACCGAACTGTAGAGCGCAGGAGGAGATTGCCACCAAGGTGCGGATCGGCAAGCTGCCCGGGGCCGCGGCGATCGCTACCGACATCCCGAGCGTCATCCTGAAGGAAGGCTTCAAACCGCTCGCGGTCACGGTCGAGCACGGCCAGCGGGCGGGCGCCCTGCCCGGGCCGCTGCGCGATCCGTTCGACCGCATGCTGATCGCCCAGGCGATGCTCGAGAACCTGCATCTCGTCTCGAGCGAGCGCGCCTTCGACGCCTACGGCGTCCTGCGCCTGTGGTGAGTGGTGCTTGGCAGCCCTTGCGAACCGGCGTGAGCCGCGCTGACTACGTAGTCTCCATCTTCTGCTGCACCCCGTTCACAAAACTAGCCCCGTCCAGATCACATTCACTGCGGTGCAGTGCCCGTTGAGCAACCCAACGCGCCGGACTATCGGATTCCGTGTGTCCTGGATGTAGAGGGAGAGCTCGGTCATGGCTTCATCGGTGAGCACGCCCAGATCGCTCAAGTCCTTGATCCGAGGAACGCAATCAGCGCGTCGGTACATGTCGTCAATCCTTGACTCGGCTGGTCCCGACAACGTTATCGAGCCAGCAGAGACAATCGGCTTATGGCTGTTCGACGCAGCGATTGAGCGGGCCGTGTAGCAAAATCCCAACAGCTCTGCCTTCGCCAGTTCTCGCTTCTCGGCCCCTTTCTTAGGGGATTTATCGAGAGCGCTCAGGTATACTCTGGCAAGTTCGACTGTGAGGCCGTCGACGATGCCGCGGACGTGAATGGCCTTGAACGACTGACGGCGCTCCTCGGCTATGCCCGCGGGCGTATTTCTCAGGGCTATCTCACGCTCGGCTTTGATCCGCTTATGATCGCCGCTCCGGGCATCGATGGCAGGCCGCCGCACGAATTCAGCGGCTGGTGGCGCGGCGCGCTCAGCGGCCGGCGGTGTAGCACACCCCCAGATCAAGGTGGCGGTCGCGAGCCATAGTCAGGGTCCTGTGCATCCTTGCGTCTCCAGGTCGAGAAGTTGATCGACCGCAATTCGCGTCGCCGATCCAATAGCGGCATGAGCCACCTGGGGACGTTCGGGCTAAAAAGGAATTATGCAGGCGCGTGTAGGCTCGGCGCCTACGTATGTGCCCCTGGTTCGCTGGGCACCTCTCAACCGCCGCCTTTCCAGTTCGTCTTCAGTTCTGAGTCGCGGTATGGATCAATTTTGCGCTCCCTCAACCAACGATCAAACTTCGCGAGCGAGTGCTTACATAGTTTCTGCAAGCTCGCGACGGGAAGGACCAGCTCAAGCGTGTTACCGCAAGGGAGATAGTACGGCACGTCTTTCCTTCTTCCCGGGACATCAGTAGCTCTTCCCGGAAATTGGAAGCGGTGGATCACGAAATTTCGGTAATCCCATAAGAGATGGCTGTATTGGAAGAGTTCGACGCAAGCTCTACTAGCAATTCCGATCTCGGAAACCAAAGCATCGACTTTTGGATCGTCTGAGATCGCTCTCGCTTCAGGAAGCTCATCCCACCGAAACTCGATATCTTCATCAGACAAAGTGCTTTCAGGTAAGATGCGATAATTGTAAGTTGCTGATAGCTTTTGCATATAGATCTCTTTTTCAATTCGTGTCCTGGACAAGATATCAAACAATTGAGGTATTGATACTCGGTCAGCATGTTCCCATTCGGAGATTTCATGGAGAAATCTGACGAAGCGCTCTTTATTTCGTTGCCGCGGAAACGCATCCCCCGCCCAGGCCTCAAGACATGAGAAGTAGAGGATGGTTCGAAATACCGGCGTCGCTCTCTCCTCAGATGCGGCGATGTTAGCAATGTTCTCCAGAACGCGTTTAAAGTAGCTGACGTAATATTCTATGCGCTCTTCAAGACTATCCACGAACAGACCTCACGCCACCTTCAGCGGCTTGTACTTGATCCGGTGGGGCTGGTCGGCCGCGGCGCCGAGGCGGCGTTTGCGGTCGGCCTCGTAGTCCTGGTAGTTGCCCTCGAACCACTCTACCCGGGAATCGCCCTCGAACGCCAGGATGTGGGTGGCGATGCGGTCGAGGAACCAGCGGTCGTGGCTGATGAGCACGGCGCAGCCGGCGAAATCCAGGAGCGCATCTTCCAGGGCGCGTAGCGTATCGACGTCGAGATCGTTGGTCGGCTCGTCCAGCAGGATGACGTTGGCGCCGCCCTTCAGGAGCTTGGCGAGGTGCACCCGGTTGCGCTCGCCGCCCGAGAGCGTCCCGACTTTCTTCTGCTGATCGGGGCCGCGGAAGTTGAACGCGGCGACATAGGCGCGGCTGCCCACCTCGCGCTTGCCGAGTTGGATCGCGTCGCGGCCGCCCGAGATCTCCTCCCACACCGACTTGCCGGGGGCCAGGGTCTCGCGGCTCTGGTCGACGTGGCCGAGCGTGACCGTGTCGCCGAGGCGCAGCGTGCCGGCATCGGGCTGCTCCTCGCCGACGATCATGCGGAACAGGGTGGTCTTGCCGGCGCCGTTCGGGCCGATCACGCCGACGATGCCGCCGGGCGGCAGGCGAAAGTCGAGATCGTCGATGAGCAGGCGGTCGCCGTAGCCCTTGCGCAGATGCGCGGCCTCGATCACGACGTCGCCGAGGCGCGGCCCGGGCGGAATCATGATCTGGGCGCTGCCCGGGGCGCGCGCCTCGGCCTGGCTCAAGAGATCCTCGTACGCGGTGATCCGCGCCTTGCTCTTGGCCTGGCGCGCGCGCGGGCTGGCTCGGATCCACTCCAGCTCGCGCGCAAGCGTCTGCTCGCGGGCCTGCTCCTGCCTCTCCTCCTGGGCAAGCCGCTTCTGCTTCTGCTCGAGCCAGGAGCTGTAGTTGCCCTGCCACGGGATGCCGTGGCCGCGGTCGAGCTCGAGAATCCAGCCGGCGACGTTGTCGAGGAAATAGCGATCGTGGGTGATCGCGACCACGGTGCCCTTGTAGTCCTGGAGAAAACGCTCGAGCCAGGCGACCGACTCGGCGTCCAGATGGTTGGTCGGCTCGTCGAGGAGCAGCAGATCGGGCTGCTGGAGCAGCAGGCGGCAGAGCGCGACGCGGCGCCGCTCGCCGCCGGAGAGCGTGGCCACATCCTGCTCGCCGGGCGGGCAGCGCAGCGCGTCCATCGCGATGTCGAGGGTGCGCTGCAGCTCCCAACCCCCGACCGCATCGATCTTCTCCTGCAGCTCGGCCTGCTCGGCCATGAGCGCGTCCATGTCGGCGTCCGGGTCGGCGAACCCGGCCGAGACCTCGTCGAAGCGATCGAGCAGCGCCTTGGTCGCGGCGACGCCTTCCATGACGTTGCCGAGCACGTCCTTGGTCGCATCCAGCTCCGGCTCCTGCGGCAGAAAGCCGACCCGCGCGCCGTCGGCCGCCCAGGCCTCGCCGGAAAAATCGTGATCGAGCCCGGCCATGATGCGCAGCAAGGTCGACTTGCCGGCACCGTTGATGCCGAGCACGCCGATCTTGGCGCCCGGCAGGAACGCCAGCGTGATGTTCTCCAGGACCTTCTTGCCGCCCGGGAAGATCTTGGTCAGGCGCTGCATCACGTAGATGTACTGGTACGAAGCCATGGAGCGCTCCTCGCTGGCACGCGCGGCCTTCTAGCAGGGATCGCGGCCGCGCAAAAGACCGGCCGAACGTCCGACCAAGGCTACCCGCGCCGAACCGCCGACAAGCAATCGGCCTGGCAACCAAACTATTGTTATATCTGAACTTATCGGGTTCGTTTGGTCAGCGCGTCGCTGCCGACCCCACCCGAGCGACGACGGCGCCTGACCGGCGCCGCTGATTGAGCAGGTTACACGAATTCCTCAACTATGACGAGGAAATATCGCGCCCTGGCACGGCTCCTTGCGCCTGTTGCTTTCGCGCCGGCTGCGGTCCAATCACCGGCGATTGATCGCTCCGGCCGCAAGGGCGAGCTATGGAGCGCAGGCTGGCGGCAATTGTCGCCGCCGACGTGGTCGGCTGCTTGCGCCTGATGGCGAGCATCCTTTGCGGCGCGGCGGGCTCTGGAGTAGAACAAGCGCCATGACAGCGATACGCGTGCAAAAGACGCTGACGGCCCGCGAGCTGCCCGAGGCGTGGCGCGAGGAGGGCCGGTTCGCGCCCGATCAGCGGGTGACGGTCGTGATCGAGCCGGAGGATCCCGAGCTTGCGGCCGCCGCCTCGCTCGAGGCGATCATGGACGTCATCAGTCGGCGCGCCAAGGAGCGTGGGCTCACGGAGGCGAAGCTCGCCAAGATCCTGAATGAGCCATAGGCCACGCTTCGTCTTCGATACCAACGTCCTCGTCAGCGCGCTGATGTTCTCGCGATCCAAGCCACGCTTGGCTTGGGATCGGGCTCGCAGGATCGGCGTCATTCTGGCTTCGCATGAAACGCTCCAGGAGCTGGGCGCGGTGCTGTGCCGGCCCAAGGTGATCGCGTACGTGCCACCCTCCGAGAGCACGGTGTTCCTCGAAGAGCTCGCGACCGTGGTCGAACTCGTGCCGATCGCCGAGCGTGTCACGCTGTGCCGCGATCCGCGCGACGACAAGTTCCTCGAGCTGGCTCTCGCCGGACGGGCCGACTTCCTGTTGACGGGCGCTGCCGATCTGCTCGCCCTCCATCCGTTCCGCGGCACTGCGATTTTGACCCCGGCGGCATATCTCGGCCACCGCTAGCGCGGCGGGGCATAGTGTATGGCTAGCGCTCTGACGCATTCGCTTGATGCCCTCGTCATTGCCGGGCTTGACCCGGCAATCCACGCTGGAGCCAGCGCCTGCTTTGCGGATGGATGCCCGGATCATCCTCGGGTTCCAGACTGGGCACGGCACCCCGAACGGTAACCCGAGGACCGGGCATGACAACAAAGGTACGTTCC
>JBOHKK010000367.1:0-5885 GCA_050729115.1 Geminicoccaceae bacterium
CGGACCGGCTTCGGTCAGCGAACTGAGACCCTTGCATGGAAACCAACGTGAGGCCCTTCGCATGTCCCTCGAGCTCTATTTCCATCCCCTTGCGTCCTTCTGCCAAAAGGCGCTCGTAGCCTTCTACGAAAACGACACGCCGTTCGAGCCGCACATCGTCGACCTCGCCGACGAGACCTCCCGCGCGGAGTTCGAGAAGATCTGGCCCATCGGCAAGTTTCCCGTGCTGCGCGACGACGCGAGGAATCGGACCGTTCCGGAGTCCAGCATCATCATCGAGTATGTGGCGCAGCACTATCCGGGCAGGGCGCAGCTGGTGCCCGCAGATACGGACCTCGCATTGCAGACACGCCTGTGGGATCGCTTCTATGACCTGTCCGTGAACGTGCCCATGCAGAAGGTCGTTACCGACAGGCTACGTCCGGCGGGCAAGAACGATCCGCAGGGCGTCGAGCAGGCGAAGAGGCTGCTGCGGACCGCCTACGGCATCATCGACCAGGAGATGGCAACGAGGACCTGGGCCATGGGTCACGGGTTCGGCATGGCGGACTGCGCCGCCGCGCCGGCATTGTTCTATGCGAACCAGGTGATGCCCTTCGAAGGCAGCCACAAGAACGTGGCAGGATACCTCGATCGCCTGATGGAACGCCCCTCCTTCGCCCGAGCGGTCGAGGAAGCGCAGCCGTACCTGGCACTTTTCCCGAAACAAGCGAGCGCCCGACGGAGATGAGAGGGGCGATGAGCACCGGGGGGTTGTCCAGGGCGCGGCTCGGCCGCATGCACGACGTCATGGCCGGCCATGTCGAGCGTGGCGCAGTGCCCGGTATCGTCACGGCGGTAGGCCGGCGCGGCGAGGTGCATGTCGATGCGATCGGCGTGCAGGCCGCCCGCGGCCGCGACCCGATGCGGCGCGACACGATCTTCCGCATCGCCTCGATGACCAAGCCGGTCACCGCCGCGGCGACGATGATCCTGGTGGAGGAATGCAAGCTGCGGCTGGACGAGCCGGTGGATCGCCTGCTGCCCGAGCTGGCCGATCGTAAGGTGTTGAGGCGGCTCGGCGGACCGCTCGACGATACCGTGCCCGCGAACCGGCCGATCACGGTGCGCGACCTGCTGACCATGCGCATGGGCTTCGGCCTCATCATGGAGCCGTCGGCCGACGATCCGGTCCAGAAGGCCATGAGCGAGGCGGGGATCGCCCCCGGTCCAAACCCGCCCGCGCTTGCGCCCGACGATTTGATGAAATGCTTCGGCAGACTGCCGCTGCTGCATCAGCCGGGTGAGAGGTGGCTGTATCACAGCAGCTTCGACATCCTCGGCGTGCTGATCGCGCGCGCCGCCGGCATGCGATTCGAGGATTTCCTGACCGAGCGGATCTTAGCGCCGCTCGGCATGAAGGACACCGCGTTCAGCGTGCCCGAGGCGAAGCGCGAACGGCTGGCGGCCTGCTACCACGCCGACATCGCGACCGACGCGCTCGTGCCATGTGAGGAGGGCCGCTTCGCCGTCTTCCCAGGCGGTAGCACCGGGCTGTTCTCGACGGTCGACGACGATCTTGCCTTCGGCCGGATGATGCTGAACGGCGGCCGACACGGCGCGGTCCGCATTCTGGCGCGTCCGACCGTCGAGGTCATGACGACCGATCAACTGACGCCAGCGCAGAAGGCGGCCTCGCCGTTCTTCCCCGGATTCTGGGACAATCGCGGCTGGGGCTTGGGCGTGTCCATGATCACCCGGCGCGACGGCATCGCCGCCGTGCCCGGCCGCTACGGCTGGGACGGCGGCTACGGCACGTCCTGGGGTTCCGATCCGCGCGAGGACATGGTGGCCATCCTGATGATCCAGCGCCTGTACGACCCGATTGTGGCCGATATTATCGCGGATTTCTGGACGTGGCCTACCAGGCGCTCGACGACTGATGCTGGGCTCACAAAAGGCTCGAACCGTGAGCCCGGCATCAGCTTCTCCATGGGCGCGCGGCCGACCACCAACCCCGCGCGCATACCGACCGCGAAGATCACGACTTCGCAGGGTCGGTGTGAGGCGCCTCATGGCGAGCGGCGGGCGCCATCGGCTCCGCTGCTCACCCCGGGGGACGTTCCGCTGACCATCAGGCCTTGCCGGACGGGCCTTGCGCAGCCGGGTTGCCAGGCATTGCCCAAAGTCGGCCCCGGATGTCGGATCGCCGCCCCCTCGTTCGTCCTTGGGAAGATCACAAGAGATGCCTTGAACGGGAGAGCGAACCATGCCGGTCGACAATGCCAAAGCGCTCGCTGACGCGCAGATCCGTGCGCTGATCGAGGATTGGGCAACGGCGGTCCGTGCCAAGGACGTCGACGGAGTCATGTCGCACTATGCGGTGGACATCGTGACCTTCGACCTCGCGCCGCCGCTGCAATTTGCGGGAGCAGATGCGCTTAGAAAGGGCCTGGAGGCGTGGTTCCCGACGTTCCGGGGCCCGGTCGGCTACGAGATTCGCGACCTGAGCATCACGACGGGCGGTGATGTGGCCTTCTGCCGCAGCCTGAATCGGATCAGCGGAACGAGGACCGACGGCGAGGAGACCGGCGTCTGGGTGCGCGCGACCGTCTGTTGCCGGAAGATGGATGGCCGGTGGCTGATCACGCACGAGCATGCATCGGTACCCTTCTACATGGACGGCAGCTACAAGGCGGCGGTCGACCTCGAGCCGTAATGCCTGGTCGATGTCCCCCCGCGGCTGCCCTCCGAACACAGGCGACGCGCAGGTCCGTCAGAAGCGCGCTTGACAGGTCATGATCGGGCGTTTAACCGTACGGTTACTTAACCGAACGGTTCATAACCGCAGGCGAAGGAGTCGATCGATGCAGCACCAGGTCGTGTCTCGAGAGGACTGGCTCGTTGCGCGCAAGCAGTTCCTCAGCAAGGAGAAGGAATTCACGCGGGCGCGCGATCGGCTGAGCGCCGAGCGCCGCGAGCTGCCCTGGGTCAGGGTCGACCAGAGCTACGTGTTCGACGGGCCGAACGGCAAGGAGACCCTCGCCGACCTGTTCGGCGGACGCAGCCAGCTCCTCGTCTATCACTTCATGTTCGGTCCGGGGTGGGAGCAGGGTTGCCCGAGCTGCTCGTTCCTGTCCGATCACATCGACGGCGCGAACCGGCACCTTGCGCATCGCGACGTGACCCTGCTGGCAGTTTCACGCGCGCCGCTGGCGCAGATCGAAGCGTTCAGGAAGCGCATGGGCTGGCGCTTCAAGTGGGTGTCGTCCCACGGGAACGACTTCAACCGCGACTATCACGTGTCGTTCACCGAGGACGAGATGGCGCAGGGCGAGGTGTACTACAACTATGGCATGGGCGAATTCCCGAGCGAGGAAGCGCCGGGCATCAGCGTGTTCTACAAGGATCCGAGCGGCGCCGTGTTCCACACCTACTCGGCCTATGCGCGCGGGCTCGACCTGCTGGTCGGCGCGTACAACTATCTCGACCTCGCGCCCAAGGGCCGCGACGAGGCGGCGCTGCCGTGGACCATGGCGTGGGTCCGGCATCACGATCGGTATGGCGAGTGAGGTCGTCCAGGCTCGTTGCCGCAGTAGCGGGGTTCGTCGTGATCTGTCCTGGCGAACGCCCGCGCTGCGGCCGTGCGTCACGCCGGGCCGAGGCGGCCGAGCACCGCAGGAAGGGAGAGCATCCATGCCCACAACCCATCGCGGCGGCTGCCTGTGCGGCGCCATCCGCTACGAGATCGCGGCCGAGCCGATGATGGCCGGCCAGTGTCAGTGCCGCGACTGCCAGCACGAAACCGGCGGCGGCCACGCCAGCTTCATGGCCCTCCCGGCGGACGCCGTGAAGTTGACCGGCACGCCGCGGTTCTACGAGGTGAGGGCCGACAGCGGCAACATGGTCCGCCGAGGCTTTTGCCCGACCTGCGGCTCGCCCGTAGTCGGCGGCTCGAGCGGCATGCCTGGCATGACGACGATCGCCGCCGGCAGCCTCGATGATCCGAGCCTCTTCAAGCCGCAGTTTGTCGTTTATACGAGCCGGGGCCACGCCTGGGATCTCGTCGACCCGGAGCTGCCAAGCTATCCGGCCATGCCGCCGAGGGGTGGCGCCGCCGAGCAACCGGCCGGATGACGCCAACCTCTGCCCCAAGGGCTGGGTCCGGCACCATCACGGGCATCGCGACTGAGCTCGTCCACCAGAGGGGATCCGTCCGGACCGAGGGTCCTCTGTTCTGATCGGTTTGTCCGAGGGAGGCGAAATGGCGACGAAGGTTCTGATCCTGCTCGGCACGAAGAAGGGCGCATTCATCCTCGAGAGCGACGCCCTGCGACGCGCGTGGGAGCTGCGCGGCCCGTTCTGCGAGACCTGGCCGATGAACCACGTCATCGCCGATCCGGATACCGGCACGATCTATGCCGGCGGCGGCGATGCCTGGTTCGGCCCGGCGATCTGGAAGTCGACCGATCTGGGCGCGACCTGGACGCACTCGAGCGAGGGTCTGGCGTACCAGGCCGGCGAAGACCCGATCAAGGCGGTCTGGAGCGTGGCGCCGGCTGCCGGGAGCCTGTACGCCGGCGTCGAGCCGGCCGGGCTGTTCCAAAGCGACGACGGTGGCCAGTGCTGGCGCCACGTCGCGGGCTTGCGCGACCACCCCTCGCGGCCGCACTGGCAACCGGGTGGCGGCGGGCTCATCCTGCATTCACTTCTGCCGCACCCGAACGACGAACGGCAGCTCTGGGTCGCGATCTCCTCGGCCGGCGTGTTCCATACCGCCGACGGCGGCGCCAGCTGGGAGCCGCGCAACCGGGGCACGCGCGCCGACTTTCTGCCGGAGGGCGAGAACTACCCGGAATTCGGCCAGTGCGTGCATTGCCTGGTGATGGCAGAAGGCATGCCCGATCGCCTCTACCAGCAGAACCACTGCGGCATGTATCGCAGCGAAGATGGGGGCCAGCGCTGGGACAGCATCGAGGCGGGCCTGCCTTCGACGTTCGGTTTTCCCGCGGCGGTCCATCCGCGGGACCCGGCAACGCTTTACCTGCTACCGTTGAATGGCGACATCGCGGGCCGGTACGTACCCGACGCGAAGGCCGCCGTCTGGCGCACGCGGAACGGCGGCGACACCTGGGAGTCACTGCGGGAGGGGCTGCCCCAGGAGAACGTGTTCTTCGGGGTGCTGCGCCAAGCCATGGCCACCGATCGGCTCGAGCCGGCCGGGGTCTATTTCGGCACCAACTCCGGCACGCTGTTCGCCAGCGCCGACGAGGGTGACAGCTGGAAGGGCATCGCGCAGCATCTGCCCTTGATCTCTTCGGTGGAGACGCTCGTCGTCGAAGCGTAGTGTGACGTAAGGTATCTGCGATGCGCAACCACCAGTCCGCGGTCCGCTTGCCCGACGAGGAGACCCCGCTCGCCTCGCCGCCGGTCGAGGTCACGCTTCCGGCGGCCCTCGTGCGGCTGTTCCCGGGCGCGGTGCGGCGACTGGAGCTGCCGGCTTCGACCGTCGGGGGGATGATCGACACCCTCGAGGCCCGCTGGCCCGGGATGCGCGATCGCCTGTGCGATTCGAGGCCGGCGATCCGGCGCCACATCAACGTCTTCGTCGAGGGTCGGCGCGCGAGCCTGGACACGCGCCTGGCGCCTGGCACCGAGGTCACGGTCCTCACGGCGATCAGCGGCGGTTGAGCCGCGGCCGCCAAGATCCAGGGAGAAGCGGAGGGATCGGATGGCCAACGGTCCGGAAGGCGGCTGCGCGTGCGGCGCGGTGCGTTATCGGCTCGGGTCCGCGCCGATGTTCGTGCATTGCTGTCACTGCCGCGACTGTCAGCGCCAGACGGGCAGCGCCTTCGTGCTCAACGCCCTGATCGAGACCGATCGGATCAGCCTGCTCGCGGGCGAGC
>JBOHKK010000368.1:0-5862 GCA_050729115.1 Geminicoccaceae bacterium
CCATCGAGCGCCGCCGCGCCGCAACCGGCGCAGGCCGCCGCCGCGCCGGAGCCCCGCCTCGGGGAGGCGAGCCATCACAAGGTCGAGATCCGCGGCCTGAATTTCTGGTACCGGGATTTTCAGGCGCTGAAGGACATCTCGATTCCGATCGTCGAGCGCGAGGTCACCGCGCTGATCGGCCCCTCGGGCTGCGGCAAGAGCACGTTTTTGCGCTGCTTCAACCGCATGCACGACCTGTATCCCGGCAATCGCTACCAGGGCGAGGTCCTGCTCTACCCCGACGGCATCAACATCGTCGATCGCAGGACCGATCCGATGCTGCCCCGGCTGCGGATCGGCATGGTGTTCCAAAAGCCCAACCCCTTTCCCAAATCGATCTATGAGAACGTCGCGGCCGGTCTGCGCATTCGCGGCGTGCGCCGCAGGTCCCTGATCGACGACAAGGTCGAGCTGGCGCTCCAGCAGGCGTCGCTCTGGGATGAGGTCAAGGATCGCCTGAGCGCGTCCGCCTACGAGCTCTCGGGCGGCCAGCAGCAGCGCCTGTGCATCGCCCGCGCGCTGGCGCCCGATCCCGAGGTGATCCTGCTGGACGAGCCGACCTCGGCGCTCGACCCGATCGCCACCGCGCGCATCGAGGAGCTGATCGACGGGCTGCGCGCGCAGTACACGATCGTGATCGTCACCCACAACATGCAGCAGGCGGCGCGGGTGTCGCAGCGGGCGGCGTTCTTCCATCTCGGTCGGATCATCGAGTATGGCGACACCGACCGCATTTTCACCAATCCCAGGGAAACGATGACCCAGGACTACATCACCGGCCGGTTCGGGTGAGGTGGCGAGGCCATGGCAACCGATCACATCGTCAAGTCCTACGATCAGCAGCTGGCGCTGTTGACCCGCAAGATCCTCGAGATGGGCGGCGTCGTCGAGCAGCAGATCGCGCTCTCGATCGACGCGCTGGTCAACCGGAGCGTCGAGCAGGCCAACCACGTGGTCGAGCAGGACGACCAGGTCGACCGGCTGGAAGAGGAGATCGATCAGTACGCCATCCGGCTGCTCGCCACGCGTCAGCCCATGGCGGTCGACCTGCGCCTGATCACCATGGCCATGAAGATCTCCAACGACCTGGAGCGGATCGGCGACTACGCCACCAACATCGCCAAGCGCTGCGAGCGGCTCGCCAAGGAGCCGCCGCTCAAGCCACTCTATACCATCCCGCGCATGGCTCAGATCACCCAGGCGATGGTCAAGGACATCCTCGACGCCTACGTCGAGCGCGACGCCGACAAGGCGATCGCGATCTGGCGCCGGGACGACGAGGTCGACGACATGTTCACCAGCCTGTTCCGCGAGCTGTTGACTTACATGATGGAAGATGCGCGCAACATCTCGCCATGTATCGATCTGATCTTCGTCGCCAAGAATCTGGAGCGGATCGGCGATCACACCACCAACATCGCCGAGAAGATCCACTACATGATCCACGCTCAGCGCATCAACCGCATGCCGAGCACGGTGCGGTCATGAGGCCCTGGGCGTGATCAGGCCGCGGATCCTGGTGGTCGAGGACGAAGCCGCCCTGCAGCAGCTGCTCGCCTACAACCTGGAGCGCGCCGGCTTCGCGGTCGAGCAGGCCCACGACGCCGACGAGGCGCGTATCCTGATCGCCGAGCAGACGCCCGATCTGGTGCTCTTGGACTGGATGCTGCCGTACATGTCCGGCCTCGAGCTGTGCCGCCAGCTGCGCCGGCAGCCGGCGACCGCGAATCTGCCGATCATCATGCTGACCGCGCGCGTCGAGGAGCGCGACCGGCTGCATGGCCTCGATACCGGCGCCGACGACTACGTGACCAAGCCGTTCTCGATCGACGAGCTGATCGCGCGGGTGCGCGCTGTGCTGCGTCGGATCCGCCCGGCGTTCGCCGAGGAGTCGCTGCGCTTCGCCGACCTCGTCATGGACCTTGCGGCGCATCGGGTGTCGCGCAGCGGCCGCGAGGTCCATCTCAGCCCGACCGAGTTCCGCCTGCTGCGCCAGCTCTTGGAAAGCCCCGGGCGGGTGTTCGCGCGCGATCAGCTGCTCGATCTGGTGTGGGGGCGCGATCAGGACGTCGAGCTGCGCACCGTCGACGCCACGATCCGCAGGCTCAGGCGGGCGCTGAACGCGCACGGCGAGCCGGACCTGCTGCGCACCGTCCGCGCCACCGGCTACGCCCTCGACCACCCGGTGGCCGGCGACCGCGTCGCCGCTCAGGTCTGACGCGCGGCCGACCCCGAGGCAGCGTTGGGATTTGCGGCGCAAAATCGCGCGGATGACCCGCTTGGGGGACCGACAGTCCGGTTCCGCGCTGGCGTCGACATACGCGAGCGCGTATAGGGGCGCGGTATCCGTGATCGCGTATAAGTCGCCTCCATACGCGCTTGCGCATCGGAGGTCCTGTTCCCCGCCGCCGCAACTGCGATAGGTCTACCGGTCGATCGAACCGATGCTCGCCCGCCGGCGCCACGATCGGGGAGGCGCGACATGCTCAAGGGCCTGGACCCTCTGCTGAATGCGGACCTGCTCTACGTGCTCCGCGCCATGGGGCACGGCGACGAGCTGGTGATCGTCGATGCCAATTTCCCGGCCGCGACCATGGGCCGGCGCGTGGTGCGGATGGACGGCGTGAGCGCGACGCGGGCGCTCGAGGCCGTGCTCTCGGTCATGCCGCTCGACGACTTCGTGGACGCGCCGTGCGCGCGCATGCAGGTGGTCGACGATCCCGACGCCGTGCCGGCGATCTGCGAGGCGTTCCAGACGATCATCGAGGCGGCCGAGGGTGGGCGCTTCCGGCTCGCCCGGATCGAGCGCTTCGCGTTCTACGAGCGCGCGCGCCAGGCATTTGCCCTGGTGCAGACCGGCGAGACCCGCCTCTACGGCAACGTGCTCCTCAAGATGGGCGTGATCCGCCCCGCATGATACCGGCCCTGCGGAGTCCTGAGCTTCGCGGCCGGTATCGGGCGCGGGGTTGGCGTGCCGCTCCGCACCGACCACCGAGGTCGGTGCTGGGAGCCAGGCACGCGCCCGCGCGCCCGAGACGCGCGGGGTTGGTTGGTCGGCCGCGCGCCCCAAGAAAGCAAGCCGGGCGAGCAAAGTTCGACTTTGTGAGCCGGGTATGGGACGCCTTTGACAGACGATCCCAGCCGCGGCCAGGATGGGCCGCATCGGGGCGGAAATTCGAGGGAGGCGGAAGGTGGCGCGGCTGCAAGGCAAGGTGGCGTTGATCACGGGTGGCGGGCGCGGCATCGGGCGGGCCGCGGCGCTGCTGTTCGCGCGCGAGGGGGCGAAGGTGGTGATCGCGGAGATCGCCCAGGCGGACGGCGAGGCGGCCGCCGCGGCGATCAGGGACGCGGGCGGCGAAGCCAGGTTCGTTGCGACCGACGTCACCAGGCCGGAGCAGGTCGAGGCCGCGGTGCAGGCCGCGCTCGACACGTTCGGCGGGCTCCACGTGCTCTACAACAACGCCGGCGGGGCCACGCCCAAGGACGGCAAGGTCACGGAGATGGACCTCGACGAGTTCTGGCGGACCATCGGGGTCGACCTGTTCGGCACCTTCCTCGGCTGCCGCTTCGCGATCCCGGTCATGGCCGCGCGCGGCGGCGGCGCGATCATCAACACCACCTCGATCCGGGCGCTGATCGGCACCGTCGGCGCCGACGCCTACAGCAGCGCCAAGGGCGGGGTGCGCGCGCTGACCCGGGCACTCGCCCTGCAATGGGCCGAGAAGAACATCCGGGTCAACGCCATCGCGCCGGGCGTGATCCTCTCCGAGCGGGTCAAGGCGCTGCTCAGCGAGGACGACCCATTGTTCAAGAAGTCCCTGCTCGGCCCGAGCGATCCCGAGGACGTCGCGCAGATGGCGCTCTATCTCGCCTCCGACGAATCCCGCCGGGTGACCGGCGCGATCCTGCCGATGGATTCCGGCGCGAGCGCGATCTGAACCGCCTGAAGGAAACCGGGACGCCGCCGGCACCGTCATTGCGAGAAGCGTAGCGCCTGCCCTCGGGCGGAGACCCGAGGGACGAAGCAATCCAGACGCTCCTGGATCGCCACGGGCGCCGGCCCGTTCTCGCGATGACGCGGCGCAGGCGACCGGAGAGAAGGGGTCTGACCCCGTTTGAGAAAAGGGGTCTGACCCCGTTTCCGTTTCTCGGTTAAGCTTTCGTTCACCATTGGGCTCTACGGTGTGCCTGCTCGATGGTCCATGCGATCCTGGGAGTCCGTGCGCCTCCTGCGCCAACCGGCGGCAGGGATTGCCACGATCGCATGGACCATCCGAAGAAAGAGTTGACCGCAAAAGGGTTAACCTTCGGTTAAGATCTCGACGCGCCGAATTCCTGCCGGACGTGGCCACGGCGCTGGCATTCGGCCCGCTCACGGCGACGCTCAATCGGACAGCATCGGGCTTGACCCGGGCATCCAGCCTGGACCCCCGGGTCGAGCCCGGGGGTGACAGGAAGACCGAACGATGGGTCAAGACTTTGTGATCCTGGTATGGCAGGCCAACCATGCCTGGGGCAACCAAGATTCGGCCTTGCCGGACTGCGTCAAGCGCCGGCGGCGAGCTTGTCGCGAGCGGCCGAGGCTGCGTCCGCAAGACGCTCCGCATAGACCCGTTGGAGGTCGGGGTCGACCGGCTCCGGGTCGGCGAGATGCGGGCCGACCCAATCGCGAGATCCTGCGGCGAGGTCGCGGTAGTGGCCGAGCGCGACGGCGGCGATCAGGGCGGCGCCGGCCGCAGCGGGCATCTCGCGTCGGAGCACCCGCAGCGGCGCGTCGACGCAGGCGGCAAGCACCTGACGGGCAAGGAGGCTCGCCGCGCCGTCGCCGGTGACGCGGACCTCTTCGAGCCTGCCGCCAAGCGCACCGTAGCAGGCGCGCGCGGCCAGACCCTGGCCCTCGTGGATCGAGCGCAGCAGGTCGTAGAACGTGGTCGCGCCGGAGATCCCGAGGAAGCCGGCCGGTGCTGGCGCGTGATCCGCCGCCGGCGCGCCCGGATGGAGCCGGAGCGTCGCCGGCGCGGCCGCGGAGGCCTTCTCTTCGAGGATGCCGACCAGCTCGGCCCGTCCGATCCCGATCAGGCCGGCATCCGCCAGCAACTGCGCCGCGAGATCGACCAGCCACTCGGCGACCACCCGCGCCGGACCCTGCGCCACCTTGAACCAGATCCCCGCAAAGGGCATGACCGCGCCGATCTCGCCGGAGGCTGTTGCGAGCTTCGGAGCTGCCCGAGCGGCGCGTATGTGGACACCGCCGCCGCCCAGGATGCTGCATCCGAGAGATGGCGGTAGCGCCAGGCCCGCCGCGAGCGCGGTGGCGATCAGGTCGACCGGCCCGAGGACCACGGGCGTGCCGGCGATCAGGCCGGTCGCGGCGGCGGCGGCCGCGGTCAGCTCCGCGTGCTCCCTCGTGCCGTCGACGACCGCGGGCAGGAGCCGCGCCATCTCCGGCAGGCGCAGGAGCTCGAGGACCCGGGCGTCGTAGGCGCCGGTGCGGAAATCGCCGAACGCAGCCGCGGCGCTCGCGGGATCGGTCGCGCGCTCCTGGGTGCAGCAGAAGTAGAGCCAGTCCTTGCTCTGGAACGCCGTCGCCGCGTGGTCGAGAAGGGCAGGGCAGCGCCCGGCCATGCGGGCGAGCTGCGCGCTGAGATGCGACGACGTGACCGCGCTCCCGGTGATCTCGCGCAGTTGCCGTGCGATCTCGACGCGCCGCCAGCGGTCGACCAGCGGCGCCGCCCGGCGATCCGTAGGCAGCCACGCCCGGGCCACCGGATCGCCGTCCTCGTCGATGAGCCAGGCGCCGCCGCCCGGCCCGGTGATCGCGAC